>SVTR01000011.1 GCA_015063685.1 Oscillospiraceae bacterium
GAGCCATACAAAGGATCCGGCAATACATCTCTTTTAGATATAGAACCTCTTCTAGGCACTGTATCTTCCCTCCTTCATTAGAATAAAAAATGAAATCACAGGTACTCAAAAGCATTCTTCTGTCCAATTGCCCGAACAGGCTCCTTGGGATTTCCGCGCGGCAGTGCCGCATATAAACATTGAAATTCACAAGAAGGCGAGCGGGTCTGATACAATCAAACTGCTTTTCGTCTACCGTCTTTCGTCGGATCTCTCCGGCAAAGCCACCGTGCGCCGGTGACGGGCGTCGTCTTTTCGCGTCGGGTGAAAGAATTACTTCTTAGCAGCCTTGGGACGCTTTGCGCCGTACTTGGAACGGCTCTGGTTGCGGTTTGCAACACCCTGAGCATCCAGGGTACCGCGGATGATGTGGTAACGCACACCGGGGAGGTCACGTACACGACCGCCGCGGATCAGAACTACAGAGTGCTCCTGCAGGCTGTGTCCGATGCCGGGGATGTAAGAAGTGACTTCCAGACCGTTAGTCAGTCTAACTCTTGCGATCTTACGCAGAGCGGAGTTAGGCTTCTTAGGGGTGGTGGTGGAAACCTTGGTGCAAACGCCTCTCTTCTGAGGAGAAGATTGATCGGTGGGCTTACCTTCCAGGCTGTTGAAGCCCTTCTGGAGTACGGGCGCCTTGGACTTGTATACGCGCTCGGTACGACCCTGCTTGACCAGTTGGTTAAAGGTTGGCATGTTCCTTGTTCCTCCTTCTTCATGAATTTGAATGTTTATATACAGCCGCCAAAATCCTTTATGGGGACAAGCGGAACTGCCGAAGTCAGCCCCTTGCGGGGAACCGTGGGGGACAAACACACGGTCACAAGACATTATACCACAAGGATTTCCGTTTGTCAAGAAAAAAATTCTTTCAGAAAAGATTCTACGATTTTCACAATTTGAACAGTTTGCTTTTGGCTTTGTTGGTCAAAAACACGATAAAACATGGTGCGCAAAGGAATTTTTTGCCTTTTCAACGGTCTTTTTGCCGTCAAAAAAGGGTCAGCTTTCGAAAAAGCCGACCCTTTCGGGAAAAGTATTCAGCAATCTTGCACGATTCTATCAGACAACCGCGCTGTCCTCGGCAGAAGCGTCCTCGACGGCGTCACCCTCGGTGGCAGCCTCAACGGCGATCTCCTTATAGCAGGACATACCGGTACCTGCGGGGATCAGCTTACCGATGATAACGTTCTCCTTCAGGCCGCGCAGGTAGTCTACCTTACCGCGGATAGCGGCATCGGCCAGCACCTTGGTGGTCTCCTGGAAGGAAGCGGCGGACATAAAGGACTCGGTCTGCAGGGATGCCTTGGTGATACCCAGGAGCACGGGCGCGCCCACAGCCTCGTACAGCTTGGGAGCGGTGGGATCCTCGGCGGTCGCCTCTCTGCGGGCCTTGATCTCGTTGTTGGCGGCCTCCAGCTCGGACATATCCACCACAGAGCCCTCGAGAAGGGCGGTGGAGCCGCTGTCGGAGATGCGGAGCTTACGGGTCATCTGACGGGCAATGATCTCGATGTGCTTATCGTTCACGTTACAGGACTGAGAACGGTAAACCTTCTGGATTTCCTTGATGATATACTCATACACGGCATCCAGACCCTGGATACGCATGATATCGGCAGGTGCCTTGGAGCCCTCGGTGAGTGCCTGACCCACCTCGACCTCCTGGCCGTCGGTGATGGCGATTCTCATACCGTAAGGAATGCTGTATTTTGCAAGCTCCACACCGTTTTCGTCCTGAACAGCTACGTCGGTGATATTGGGCTCGCTGGGATTTCTCTGGAGATAAGCCACGCCGGCCTTTTCGGTCATGACGGCAGCCTTCTTGGGAGCGCGGGCCTCAAAGAGCTCTTCAACTCTGGGAAGACCCTGGGTAATATCGGAGCCTGCCACACCACCGGAGTGGAAGGTTCTCATGGTCAGCTGGGTACCGGGCTCACCGATGGACTGAGCGGCGATGATACCCACGGCCTCACCTACGCTGACCAGCTTACCGGAGGCCAGGTCGGCACCGTAGCAGTGAGCGCACAGACCGTAACGGGCATGGCACTGGATGGCGGTACGGATGCAGACAGAGGTAATGCCGGCGTCCTTGATGGCCTTGGCCATCTCGTCGGTGATCATGGTATCATCAGGGATCAAGACCTCGCCGGTCACGGGATGGATCACGTCGCCCATGGTAAAGCGGCCGATGATACGGTCCTCCAGGGGCTCCAGAGCCTTCTTTTCCTTCTCGTCGATGATATCGCTGACCCATGCGCCCTTATTGGTATCGCACTTGATCTCGCGGATGATGACCTCCTGAGAAACGTCAACCAGACGGCGGGTCAGGTAACCCGAGTCTGCGGTACGAAGCGCGGTATCGGACAGGGACTTACGGGAGGAACGGGCACCCATGAAGTACTCGGTGATATTCAGACCCTCGCGGAAGTTCGAGGTAATAGGAAGCTCCATGGTCTTACCCGTTGCGGAGAACATCAGACCACGCATACCGGCCAGCTGTCTCATCTGGGTCATAGAACCACGGGCACCGGAGTCTGCCATGATCTTGATAGGGTTGTAGGTACCGAAGCTGGTCTCCAAGGCCTTGGTGACGCGGGCAGTGGTGCCTTCCCAGATTTGAATGACGCTCTGGTATCTCTCTTCCTCAGAGAGCTCACCGCGCATATAGTGCTTCATGATCTGATCCACCTGCTTGTGAGCCTCAGCCAAGTGCTGCTGCTTGTCGTCGGGGATAGTCATGTCGTATACGGAGATGGAGAAGGAAGCGCGGGTGGAATACTTGTAACCCATGGCCTTGATCTCATCCAGCATATTGGCGCAGACGGCGGTGCCGTGAGCCTTGATGCAACGGTCGATGATCTGACCCAGCTCCTTCTTCTTAACAACGAAGTCAACCTCCAGCTTATAGGGATCTTCCCCGTTTTCACGGTTGACAAAGCCCAGATCCTGGGGCAGAGGCTGGTTGAAGATCATACGGCCCAGGGTGGTGTTGAGGCGGTGATAAGCCTTCTTGACAGTCTCGTTGCCGTCCTCGTCCACCGTAACCTCGTCGTGGGTTGCGCGGACGGTGATCATGGCATGCAGACCCAACTGACCGTTGGCATAAGCCATCATAGCCTCGTCGAAGTCGCGGAAGACACGGCCTTCACCGGGCTCACCGGGCTTCAGCATGGTCAGATAGTAGGAACCGAGGATCATATCCTGGGTAGGAATGGTCACAGCCTTACCGTCCATGGGCTTGAGCAGATTGTTGGCAGAGAGCATGAGGAATCTTGCCTCAGCCTGCGCCTCTACGGACAGGGGCACGTGTACAGGCATCTGGTCGCCGTCGAAGTCGGCGTTGAACGCGGTACATACCAGGGGGTGCAGCTTAATGGCACGACCCTCTACCAGCACAGGCTCGAAGGCCTGGATGGACAGACGGTGCAGGGTAGGCGCACGGTTCAGGAGCACGGGATGCTCCTTGATGACGTTCTCCAGTGCATCCCACACGTCGGTATTGGCACGCTCGATCTTCTTCTGAGCCTCACGCACGTTGGTGGCCTTGCCCATCTCTACAAGGCGCTTGACCACGAAGGGCTTGAACAGCTCCAGCGCCATCTCCTTGGGGAGACCGCACTGATAGATCTTGAGGGAGGGACCGACAACGATAACCGAACGACCGGAGTAGTCAACACGCTTACCCAAGAGGTTCTGACGGAAACGGCCCTGCTTACCGCGGAGCATTTCGGACAGAGACTTGAGGGGGCGGTTGGAGGGGCCGGTGACGGGCTTGCCGCGGCGGCCGTTGTCGATAAGGGCATCTACAGCCTCCTGGAGCATACGCTTCTCGTTGCGCACCACGATCTCAGGAGTACCGATCTCGATGAGCTTGCGCAGACGGTTGTTACGGCTGATGACGCGGCGATACAGCTCGTTGAGGTCAGAGGAGGCGAAGCGACCGCCGTCCAGCTGAACCATGGATCTGATATCGGGGGGAATGACGGGCAGGACCTCAAGCACCATCCACTCCAGCTTGTTGCCGGAGGTACGGAAGGCCTCGATGACCTCCAGACGCTTGATGATACGGGTCTTTTTCTGACCGGTGGCACGAGCCAGCTCATCCTTGAGCTTATCCGACTCAGCCTGCACGTCAATACCGGCCAGCAGCTCCTTGATAGCCTCGGCGCCCATGCCGACGCGGAAGCCGTTGCCGTAGCTCTTGCGGTACTCGCGGAGGTCGGACTCATTGAGCACCTGACCCTTGTGGAGGGTGGGGCAAACGCCGGCATCCAACACAACGCACTCGGCGAAGTAGAGCACCTGCTCCAGCTGCTTGGGGGAAATGTCCAGCACCAGGGCCATTCTGGAGGGAATGGCCTTGAAGTACCAGATATGAGACACAGGGCTGGCCAGCTCGATGTGACCCATGCGCTCACGGCGCACCTTCTTGGTGGTCACGTCTACGTGGCAACGCTCGCACTTGATGATCTCCTTGCTGTGGGAATTCTTATACTTTCCGCACATACAAGCGCCGTCCTTGGTAGGGCCAAAGATACGCTCGCAGAAGAGGCCGCCCACTTCGGCCTTCAGTGTACGGTAGTTGATGGTCTCAGGCTTGATAACCTCGCCGTAGGACCAGTTTCTGATCATTTCAGGAGACGCGAGACCAATCTTAATGGAAGAAATTTCGTTACGTTCCACAGTTTCTTCTCCATTCATCTATATATAAATTGAGGGATATCTTTAACGCGGGATTCGGGGAGATCAATCTTCATCCGAGAGATCGTCGTAGCTGTCGGAGAAGCCGTCAAAGACAGTCTCCTCATCCTCATAATCGTCATCCGAGGGATCATTGACCACATCGGCATCATACAGCTCGTTATGCTCAACGAGATAGGAGTTACCCAACTCGTCGGTCTCCAGACTCTGACCCAGCGCGGAGTCAATAGCCTCCTGCTCGGACTCATCCACAAAGTTGCGAGGCGTCTTGCGGCGGTAGGGCACGTCGTCCTCGTTGCAGAGGGTGGAGAGCTCGATCTCCTCGCCCTTGGCATTCAGCACGCGAACGTCCAGAGCCAATGCCTGCAGCTCCTTGACCAGCACCTTGAAGGACTCGGGCACACCGGGGGTAGGAATGTTCTGGCCCTTGATGATGGCCTCGTAAGCCTTGCGGCGGCCGTTGATATCGTCGGACTTGACGGTCAGGATCTCCTGCAACGTATATGCCGCACCGTATGCCTCCAGAGCCCAAACCTCCATCTCACCAAAGCGCTGGCCACCGAACTGAGCCTTACCGCCCAGAGGCTGCTGCGTGACGAGGGAGTAGGGACCGTTGGAACGGGCGTGGATCTTATCGTCTACCAGGTGGTGGAGCTTGAGGTAGTACATGACACCTACGGTGACGGGGTTATCGAAGGGTTCACCGGTACGGCCGTCGTACAGAACGGTCTTGCCGTCGAAGAGGCGGAGCTTGTCAGACACGCGGAGAGACTCCACGTATGCCTTGTCAGCCTTTTCCTCGGGAGACAGGAGACGGTAATCCTCCTTGCCCTCCTCATCACGGATCAGCTCAAACAGCTCCTTGCCCTCGGGATCCTCACCCGCGAACAGGTTACGGCTGTAGCCGGCCATGCGGAGGCACTCGGAGATGTCCTTCTCGTTGGCACCGTCGAACACAGGGGTCATGATCTTCCAGCCCAGCTTACGGGATGCGATACCCAGATGAACCTCCAGCACCTGACCGATGTTCATACGGGAAGGCACGCCCAGGGGGTTCAGGACGATATCCAGAGGAGTACCGTCGGGCAGGAAGGGCATATCCTCGGGGGGCAGGATGCGGGAGACGACACCCTTATTACCGTGGCGGCCTGCCATCTTATCACCCACGGAGATCTTTCTCTTCTGGGCGATGTAGACCTTGACCACCTTGTTGACGCTGGCGGGCAGCTCGTCGCCGTTCTCACGGGAGAACACGCGAACGTCTACCACCACACCGGACTCGCCGTGAGGCAGGCGGAGGGAGGTATCTCTCACTTCTCTTGCCTTCTCGCCGAAGATGGCGCGAAGCAATCTCTCCTCGGCAGTCAGCTCTGTCTCACCCTTGGGGGTGATCTTACCTACCAGGATGTCACCGGCTCTGACCTCGGTACCCTTCTTGACGATACCGTCGGCGTTCAGATCCTTCAGGGCATCCGCACCGGCGTTGGGCACCTCGTGGGTGATCTCCTCCGGGCCCAGCTTGGTGTCGCGGGCTTCGTGGGAGTATTCTTCAATATGGAGAGACGTGTAGACGTCTTCTCTCACCAGGCGCTCATTCAGGAGAACGGCGTCCTCGTAGTTGTAGCCTTCCCAGGTCATGAAGCCGATGAGGGCGTTCTTACCCAGGGCGACCTCGCCGCGAGCGGTAGCGGGACCGTCGGCGATGACCTGACCGGCCTTCACCTGCTGACCCTTGCGGACGATGGGTCTCTGGTTGAAGCAGGTACCCTGGTTGGTTCTCTTGAACTTGCGCAGGGGGTATACTTCCTTGGTATAGTTATCGGTCATGAGCACGATCTTGTCGGCCTCCACGTGATCCACGTAGCCGTCGCTCTTGGCGACCACAACCACGCCGGAGTCAACGGCGGCCTTGTACTCCATACCGGTACCAACGATGGGAGAGTCGGTGACCATCAGAGGCACAGCCTGCTTCTGCATGTTCGCGCCCATCAGAGCACGGGAGTTATCGTCGTTCTCAAGGAAGGGGATCATAGCGGTTGCCACGGAAACCACCATCTTAGGAGACACATCCATGAAATCAATGCGGGAGGCGTCCATAGCGGAGATTTCGGTGCGTTCACGGGCGGTGACGCGCTTGTTGATGAAGCGGCCCTCGTCATCCAAAGGCTCGTTTGCCTGGGCGACGATGTAGTTATCCTCCACGTCTGCGGTCATGTAAACCACCTCATCGGTGACCTTGTGCTCAACGGTGCCGTCGGGCAGGGTCTCATGCACCACCTTACGGTAGGGTGCCTCGATGAAGCCGTAGTCGCTGATGCGGGCGTAGGTAGTCAGATAGGAGATCAGACCGATGTTAGGACCTTCGGGAGTCTCGATGGGACACATACGGCCGTAGTGGGTGTAGTGTACGTCACGAACGTCGAAGGAGGCACGGTCACGGGACAGACCGCCGGGACCCAGAGCGGACAGACGGCGGCGGTGAGTCAGCTCAGCCAGGGGGTTATTCTGGTCAGCGAACTGAGACAGCTGGGAAGATCCGAAGAACTCACGGATAACGGTAGCCACGGGACGGATGTTGATGAGCGCCTGGGGGGTCAGCTTATCGTTGTCCTGGGTGGTCATACGCTCCTTGATGATCTTTTCCATACGAACGAAGCCGATACGGAGCTGGTTCTGGAGCTGCTCGCCCACGGAACGGATACGGCGGTTGCCCAGATGGTCGATATCGTCCAGGGAGCCCACGCCGTGGGTCAGGTTCAGAAGGTAGCTGATGGAGGCGAAGATATCGTCCTTGGTGATGTGCTTGGGGCACAGCTCGGCGATTCTCTCCTTGGCCATAGCCTTGATGGCGTCAACGTCACCGGCGCAAGCCTCTGCGATCTCCTGCATAACGGCGATACGCACGCGCTCCTTGATACCGCAATCCTCCAGACCAAAGCCTACGATATACTCGGGCTCCAGGGTATTGTTGGAGATGACCTTGATGGTCTCGCCGTTCTCCAGAAGGATCATGGCCTCGTTGACACCGGCCCGCTCGATCTGCAGCGCCAGCTCGGGGGTCAGGTAGGTGCCTGCCTCGCAGACGACCTCACCCGTCAGGGGAGAAACCACAGTTTCGGACAGGGTGTGGTACTGGAGGCGGCTGTGGATAGCCACCTTGCGGTCGAACTTGTAGCGGCCGACGGGGGCGATATCGTAGCGCTTGGGATCGAAGAAATAGTTGTTGATCAGAGTCTCGGCAGATTCCACGGTGGCGATCTCACCGGGGCGGAGCTTCTTGTAGATCTCCTTCAGGGCCTCGGTGTGGGCGGTGGCGGGAACGCCTGCGGCATTGGAGGCAGCGGCCAGCTTTTCGCAATCGTCACGCTCAAAGGTTGCCACCAGTTTCTCCTCGTTGCCGAGGAGGGCATAGACAGCCTCACGCTCCTCCAGCTCCGTCTCCAGAGCGCGGATGAACATGGTGATGGGCACCTTACGGGTCTTATCAATGCGGACGTAGATCACGCCGTTGGTATCTACCTCGTACTCCAGCCATGCACCGCGATAGGGAATGACCTGCGCGGCATAGGTGGGGTTACCGGTCTTGTCGATCTCCGAGGAATAGTACATACCGGGAGAACGGATGATCTGGGAAACGATGACACGCTCGGCACCGTTGATGACGAAGGTACCGGTCTCGGTCATGAGGGGGAACTCGCCCATGAAGATATCGGTCTGCTTGACCTCACCCGTCTGCTTGTTGGTGAGACGGACGTTGACCTTCAGGGGGGCGGCATAGTTGACGTCGCGCTCCTTGCACTCCTCTACGGGGTACTTGGGCTTGCTGTCCAGATTGTAGGATACGAATTCAATCAAGAGATTGCCCGAGAAGTCAGTGATGGGAGAAACCTCTCTGAGGACCTCGCCCAGACCTTCCTCAAGGAACCACTTGTAGGATTTGGTCTGGATCTCCACCAGGTTGGGCAGGTCAAGGTTAAAGCGGGTGCGGGAAAAGGACATTCTCGTATTCTCGCCGAGTCTTTGCTCTTTCAGATTGACCATGAATCAAATCACTCCATTCAAAATCTTTATCGGTTTGGGGTTTGGAAAACGGGGATGTGCCGCTCTGCGCTGAGGGCACGGGCTTTGGAACCCGCTTTTGACATCTTTTCGGATGACTTTTTCTGCCGGATCCGCATCTCAGGGGCCTGAACGGACAGCCCAAGGGCACTTCAAATGCCGTGACACCGACCTTGTGTGGCAGATAGCAATCGTCAATTTGCACAAAAGAGAGCCTCCCACTCGCAGTAAAACCGTTGTTCAGCGCATAGGTTTCCATACTGCAAGCGATTATAATGCAGTTTAGTATTTTATCATAGAAATCAAGATTTGTCAAGAGGTTTTTCGCTTTTTTTCAATTTTTTTCATTTTTCACAAAAAATTCGAAAAATCGACGTGCTCGGCGGAAGGGTTTTGGAAAATTTTTCTTGAATTTTCGGTATGTTCACACGCTTTTTTCAAAAAATACACCCGGAACTTGTTTACAAATCGAAAAAATTATGATATACTATTATAATCTATGAGTATGCCTATTTGAAAGGAGGCACCGATCATGAACCAAGCCACTCCAAAAAATGAGACGCCTCCCTTGTCCGTCCAACCTATCCGCCGCACCGGCATCCCCGGATTCGCGGGAGTTCTCCTATATATATTGATCGCCCTCTCCGCTCTGATGATCCCCCTGGGCGTCACCGTACTGCTGGGCACCTCCTTCCTGCCCGATCTCGCGGCTGAGGGATTGTCCCTCATCTTCCTGCTGGCGCTGGCCTTTTACTTTGCCTGTACCGCCAAGCAAGCCGGCCGCATCTCCCGCGGAATCACCCCCCTGATGATCGCCGCTTCCATCATCACTTATTATCTCTTCGGCTCTCTCGTGCCCATCGTGCCCGTCATCGCCCTGATCTTTGCCGCAGGCGAGGGTGCCGTACTGCTGGCCACGGGCACCAAGCTGCAGCTCCTGCTCTTTCCCCTGTCTCCTTTAGCCGCCCTGGCCGCCTCGGTGGTTTTGGTAGGTCGGGTGGACATGGCCCTGCTGTCCCTGATTCCCTTCCCCGTAGCCCTTGTGCTGGCTATGGGTACTCGCTCCTGCGCCAACCGAGAGCAGGGGCTTACCCGTGTAGGCGTGATCTGCGCCACCTCCCTGACCCTGGGTCTCAGCGTCGCCGCCTTTGCTCTTTGGTTCGCGTACGACGTCTTCGGAACCCTCTCTCCCTCCGTGCTGATGGAAAAGGTCAACGACTTCCGTCAATATCTGGTCAACACCTTGGTGACCATGGAGTTCTCCTACGGCGGCACCGTTACTGTTCCCCTGGCAGGTAAAGAGGTCGAGGTGGCCAACATTGTCAACGGCATGATCAACACCCTGCCCGGCACCCTGGTAACGACCGTCAACGTCATGGCCGCCTGCGCCCAAATGATCACTCTGTCAGGACTCCAGGCCTACGGCTACGGCGCTTCCCTGTCCCCTCGCGTTCGTGCCTTCCGCATCAGCGCCGTGTCCTCCGCCATCTTCCTGATTGCCTGGATCGTGGCACTGGTAGCCGTTGGAGACAATTCCTCCTCCACCCTGGTTGGCACCGTGGCTGAAAATCTTTTCACGGTACTGGTACCCGGTCTGGCATTGGCGGGTGTTCTCCACTTCATGCGTTTTATGGCTCAGCGGGGCGCCCGTCCCGGTTGCGGCCTGTTTCTTCTCTTGATCATCCCTTGTATGATCGCCTATATTCCCACCGTTATTGCCACGGTGGAAGCACTGGTCGTGGTGTTTGGCCCCCTGCTCGCCAAGACCAAGGCTGCCAAGGCCAAGGATGAGCCCTCTCCCGATCGTGAAAGACCCCGCAGAACGGCACGTCCCATGACCGACGAGGAGCGCTTTGAGCAATACTGCCGTGAGCAGGAGGCGCGCCGTCGAGGCACGGACGACCCGTCTGACGACCTGTCTGACGACCCGTCTGACGACCTGTCTGACGACCCGTCTGACGACTCATCTGACAACCCCTCTGACGACAACCTCTGATCCCCGGCCTATCATCTTGTAAGAAAGGATCTATCGGAATGAAACAGAATCTCCCTGAAGCTCACGATCACACCACCGATGCCCCCAGGGCCGATCTGCGCTTGCCCCTCGTCATCTGTGCTGTGGAAGGCTCGATTCTTTTGCTGGTCTATACCCTGCTGGTCTATTACAAGATCCCTCACCCCCTGATCACAGGCCTGTGCTTCGCCGGCATCTACGCCTTGTCAGCCATCATCCTGTTCAGCGTCTACGCCCTCCGTCTTTCAAAAATCCATCGGGACATGGCGCTCTCAGATCAGGTCAACAGTGACATCTACCGCATTTTCCGCAACACGGTGGACATCCCCTACGCCGTCATGAACAGCGATGGCAGGATCAGGGTCATCAACACCGCCCTGAAGGATATCCTCCGCTTCCGCTCCCCCGTGTGCAACATCCCCTTGGGGGAAATCTGTCCCGGATTGACCATGGAAAAGCTCATGGCCTACGCGGGTCAGGCCAATATGCTGCCCCTGCACCATCCCGAAAAGCTCTCGGAGCCCACGGCCCACGTGACCGAGTCCTCCGACCTGCCTGTGGTTCGTCTCTCCGACGAGCGGCGCTACAAGGTAGAGCCCTACGCCTTCCTCCGCAGAGGCGAGCGCTACTATTTCCTTCTGTTCCGTGACACCAACGATTATCTGGATCTCGTGGAAAAGACCAACCGTGAGCACATGGTGTTGGCCTACATCGTATTGGATAACCTCCAGGAGCTGACCCAATTCGTCCGCGCCAACTACCGCGCCACCGCCAACGAGATCGAATCCGCGCTCTCCGACTGGGTGGGCGGTATGAACGGCATGCTCCGTGAGTACGACCGCGACAAATACATGGCGCTGTTTTCCGAAGAGAAGCTGGACGAGTGCATCAAGGACGGCTTCTCCATTCTGGACAAGATCATGAGCATCCGCGTGGGCGACAACAGCTTCCCCGTATCCATCTCCATGGGCATTGCCGACATCGACGGCACCATGCAGGAGCGAGACAAGGTGGCCAACAATGCCCTGGATATGGCGCTGCAGCGCGGTGGCAACCAGGTCGCCCTCATCCGTCGCAACTCGCCCGGCGTCTCCTACTTCGGCGGTACTCACAAGACCATGGAGAGCAACACCTCCATCTCCTCTCGCGTCAGCGCCAGCCTGCTGGAAAAACGCTTGAGTCAATGCGACCGTGTGCTGATCATGAGTCACAGCAATCCCGACTTTGACGCCATCGGCTCTACCGTCGGTGCTTACCGCCTCAGCCGCAGCATTCTGGCCGCCGGAGGTCACGGTGCTGTCCCCGTCAATATCGTTATGAACCTCACCTGCGAGACTTTCAAGATCTGCGCCCGACACCTGTCCGCGGTGCCGGAATACGAGCAGGTATTCATTGACAAAAATGAGGCCCGGGGTCTTGTCACCCCCCACACCGTCCTCATTGTAACCGACGTGAACAATCCCGCCATTTTTGAGGCCCCCGAGCTCATCCAGTCCATCCCCGCCAGAGACGGCGTATCCTCTATCGCCGTCATTGACCACCACCGCTTGGTGGGGGCACTTCCCTTCGTTCCCTTCCTTCATTATATAGAGGCCACCAAATCCTCCGCCAGCGAGATCGTTGGCGAAATTCTGGAGCAAAGTGCCTACGCCGATACCCTGTTAAAGGAGGAGGCTAACATGCTCCTGGCGGGCATCATGCTGGACACCCACAACTTCACCCGCTCCGCAGGCGCCCAGACCTTTGAGGTAACCTACTATCTCTACAGCCGCAACGCCCACACAGGCACCACCCGAGAGTTCTTTAATGAACGATTTGAGGAGCTGCAGGTGGCCAGCGACTTTGATTCTCACGCAAGGATCTACGACGATATCTTTGCCATCACCTGGCTCAGCGATGATCATATTCCCTCCCCCGACGATCGTATCGCCGCCTCCAAGGCCGCTGATAAGCTGCTCGGCATCCAAGGGGTCGAGGCATCCTTTGCCTTGGCCATCGTTGGCAAGAACGTAATCATCTCAGGTCGATCCAAGGGAAAAATAAATGTCCAGCTCATTCTTGAGAAGCTGGAGGGCGGCGGTCACTTCGACATGGCCGGAGCCCAGGTGGCAGACGCCTCCATCCCCCAGGTCTACGAAATGCTGAAGGAAGCCATCGACGAATATATGGCCGAGCGCTCCTTTAAGTAAGTAACGAAAAAATTCATCCGACATAAAGAAAGGAAACAAACCATGAAAGTAGTACTGCTGGCCGACGTTAAGGGCCAAGGAAAAAAGAACGACATCATCGACGTCTCCGACGGATACGCCCGCAATTTTCTGCTTCCCCGCAAGCTGGCGGTGATCGCAGACAACAAGATCCTCAACGAGATCAAGGGCAAGGAGGCCGCCGCCAAGCATAAGATCGAGGTGGAGACCGCCGAGGCCAAGGCCTTGGCTTCCCAGCTGGATACCATCCTCGTAAAAATCCCCGCCTCCTCCGGCGCTGACGGCCGTCTCTACGGCTCCATCACCACCAAGGAGATCGCGGAGCGCCTGCAAAAGGATTACGGCATTGTTATCGACAAGCGCAAGATCCAGCTCTCCGATCCCATCCGAGCCTACGGAAAATACGATCTCACCGTCAAGCTTTACGCAGAGATCTCCGGCAACATCCACGTGCTGGTGTGCCAGTAAGTTTTTAGGGATAACCGTATGAGTATCAACGAACAAAACACGCCCGACGTACTGGATCGGAAGCTTCCCTTTTCCCTGGTAGCCGAGCAGTCCCTTCTGGGTGCCGTCCTCGTCTCCCCAGAGTCCTTCAACCTGATTGCCGACGTGGTTAGCGCCAACGACTTCTACATGGAGGAGCACAAGCAGATCTTCATGGCCATGCACGAGCTGTTCCTCACCAGCAGTCAGATCGACGTGGTCACCCTCATCGATATGCTGGTGCAGAAGGGCGTGTATTCCAAGTCCGGCGGGGAGCAATACATCCGCACCATTCTTGAGGTGGTGCCCAACGCCCTGAACGTCAAGGACTACGCCCGCATCGTCAAGGACAAGAGCGTGCTTCGTCAGCTCATCACCGCCAGCGACGAGGTGGCCAACATGGCCTACTCCGAGCAGGACGATGTAGCGCACATCCTGGATTCCGCCGAAAACAAGATCTTCTCCATCGCCCAAGGAAAGGACACCAAGAATTTCCGCCACATCAGAGACGTGCTCAACGACGTATACGCCCATCTGGACGACCTGAAAAACAACAAGGAAGCCTCCCAGGGCGTCCCCACGGGCTTCAGCGGTCTTGACAAGGTGCTGGCGGGTATGTCCCAGTCCGACCTGGTGCTGGTTGGTGCCCGTCCCGGTATGGGTAAAACCTCCTTCTGTCTGAACATCGCCGCCAACGTGGCCGCGCAAACGGGCAAAAAGGTCTGCATCTTCTCCCTGGAAATGTCCGCAGAGCAGCTCGTCAACCGTATGGTCTCCTCCGAGGCCATGGTGGACAGCTACAAGCTCCGCACCGGAGAGCTGACCCCCGAGGACTGGGAAAACGTGGCGCACGCCGCCGCCCATCTGGCCAAGTGCGATATCCTCATCGACGACACCGCCGGTATTACCGTCACAGGCATGAAGGCCAAGCTCCGCCGCGTCAAGGATCTGGGGCTGGTGGTCATCGACTATCTTCAGCTCATGCAGGGTGACAAGCACACCGACAACCGCGTGCAGGAGGTGGGCGATATTTCCCGCGGCATGAAGCTTCTTGCCAAGGAGCTGATGGTGCCCGTCATTTGCTGCTCACAGCTCAACCGTGGTGTGGAAGGCCGCTCCGACAAGCGTCCCATGATGTCCGATCTGCGTGAATCCGGCACCATCGAGCAGGACGCCGACGTGATCCTCTTGCTCTTCCGCGACGAATACTACAAGGTCAACGAGAGCGCCGTGCCCAACACCGACGCCGAAAGCAACATCGTCGAGGTCATCGTGGCCAAAAACCGTCACGGCTCCACCGCCACCGTCAAAATGGGCTGGATCGGACGGTATACTAAGTTCCGCTCCATCGCGGACGAAAGCCGTTTGCCTCAATAAGCTATATAAGGAGATCCTTATGCTCCTACAATTGACACTTCCTCCCGCCGTCCCCCGTGACGCGCCACTTCTGGTGGCCTACTCCGGCGGCGCGGATTCCCGTCTTCTGCTATCCCTCGCCAAATCGCACGGCGACGCCCACGGCATCCCCGTCTACGCCGCCCATCTGCATCACGGCATCCGAGGCGCCGAGGCCGACAGGGATCTTGCCTTCTGCCGACGCACCGCCGACGAGCTGGAGATCCCTCTTTTTGAAAAACAGGTGGACGTTCCCGCCCTGTCCCAAGCCTCGGGCAGAGGTCTTGAGCAGGAGGCCAGGGAGCAGAGATATCTGTTCTTCCGAGAGATCATGACAACCCATCAGCTCCCGGTGCTGCTCACCGCCCACCACGCCGACGATCAATTGGAAACCCTTTTGCACCGTCTTCTGCGAGGCACCGGTACCCACGGCATGGGCGGCATCCCCGAGGTGCGGCCCTTGGCCTACGGCCTGGCGGTTCGTCCCCTCCTTCATCTCACCAAGGCTGAGATCCTGGAGGCTTGCCGCGAGCAGGGCCTGGACTACGTCACGGATCACACCAACGAAGAGCCCTTTACCCTCCGTAACCGTCTGCGACAAGAGATCATTCCCGCCATGGAGGACATGACGGGTCAGGGTATCCCCCAACAGAGCGCCCTTCGCCTATCCCGCGCCGCAAGAGAGGACGACGACTGTCTCTCCGCCCTGGCCGCTGCAGAAGGAGAAAAGTGCAGAACGGATACGGGCCTCTCAATCCCCGCCCTGCGCCTGCGGCATCCCGCCATTGCCAAGCGCATCCTCGCCGCCGCTTATCAATCAGCGGTGACCGAGGCCTACGGCAGCCCACCCGATTCGGAGCACACCCTGACGGCGGTTCACCTGGAATCGCTTATGTCCTTCTGCGACCAAGGAGAAAACGGATCCTCTATGGATCTGCCCCTGGTTACGGCCACACTCCACAAGAGCGTTCTCTCCTTCCGTCGGGAGGAGTTCGTGCAGTCCTCGCCTCCTACCCTCCTTTATGAGGGAGATACCCTGTGGGACAACGGCCGCATGCTCATCCGCCTTTCAAGAGAGGCGCTCCCTCCACCCGAGCAGGGCAGATTGATTGCCGCCGCCGTATTCCCCGCCCACAAATTGCCCTTGCCCCTCCTGGCACGCCCCAGGGAAGCGGGCGATATCATCCTCAACCACGGAATGCACAAAAAGCTGAAAAAGCTGCTTTGCGACAAAGGCATTCCCCGCCATCTCCGCGACCGTCTCCCCCTGATCTGCTTCGGCGAGGAGATGCACCCCCTATGGTACCCCACCGTAGCCTTTGCGGATGGATTTCCACCTCCGATCCGTGAGGCTGCCTTGTATATGCATATCATTGATCTACAGGGAGATCTGATCTCTGAGATCTTTCCCGTCGATTGAAAAGCATTTTCGAAAAGGATCTCAAAATTTCGAAAGGAATACACATATGAGCAAAAAAGAATGCGCATGCTATGACGAAAGAGATTGCAAAACGATCCTCCTCACCCCGGAGGAGATCGACAGTATCACCACCCGATTGGCCCGCGCCATAGAAGAAACCTACAAGGACAGCCCTAAGCAGCTGGTGCTGGTCGTGATCCTCAAGGGCTCTATGCCCTTCGCCACCGACCTGATGCGAAAAATCCACTTGCCCCTCCAATTGGAATTTATGAAGGTCTCCTCCTACGGCGTCGGCACCAAGGCCTCGGGTGAGATCCGCATCCACCTGGACCTGCTCCGCGAGGATCTGCCCGAATGTGACGTGCTGGTCATTGAGGACATCGTAGACTCGGGCCGCACGCTGTCCCGTCTCACCCAGCTTCTGAAAAACAGAAACGTCAACAGCGTCAAGACCTGCACCCTCCTGGATAAGCCCTCCCGCCGCGAGGTACCCTTCGTGCCGGACTTCTGCGGCGTTCAGATTCCCGATGAGTTCGTGATAGGCTACGGTCTCGATTACGCCGAGGAATACCGCAATCTGCCGTTCATCGGCGTGCTCAAGCCCGAGATCTATTCCTGATCCTCTTCGGATCAAACCCGCCGATTTCCCGATTATGTAAAAAAATTCACTTGAAGGTCTCGGTGGCGTCATACAATTTTCATAGACGTATGATATACTGTCTTTTAATTTGGGGTAGCATACCCCTGCCTACCTGTTTTATCGACTATCTCAAACAATAGGAGAAATACCATCATGAAGAGTAACCTGAAGGTAATCCTCGGCTATTTGCTGGCCATTGCCGTGATCATCGGCGTCATGCTCCTGATCTACCAGGGCACCTCGGACACCAAAGAGCCCCTTACCTACGGCGACATCCTGGATCACTTCTACAACGAGGACGTTGCCACCTATAAGATCAACTACGACAAGAGCACCCTCACCCTCCGCCTCTTTGAGAGGGACGGTGACGGCAACCTTCTGAAGGAGGACGGAACTGTCGTCACTCCCGACCCCGAGACAGGCAAATATCCCGAGGATATGTCCTACAAGATGGGGGAGGAGCAGACCTATAAGCTGGCTGACGTATACGCCACCCGTGACGAGCTGGTCCGCATTTCCGAGGAGCAGGAAAAGAACGGCGTGGGCGTGGGCCTGATGTCTACCTATGACAACACCCCCCAGAACGTCATGCCCTGGTGGGTCTCCCTGATTCCCTGGGCGCTCATCATCATCGCCTTTATCTTCCTGTATTCCTTCGCCATCAAGCAGATGATGAAGGGTGCCGGCCCCGGAAGCAAGACCTCCGGCTTCGGCAAATCCCACGTCAAAATGCCTACTGACGATAAGAACAAGGTCACCTTCCGTGACGTAGCCGGCGCTGACGAGGAAAAGGAAGAGCTGGTGGAGATCGTGGATTACCTGAAGGCTCCCGCCAAGTTCGCGCGTCTGGGCGCGCGCATTCCCCATGGCGTTCTGCTCATGGGCCCTCCCGGTACGGGTAAGACCCTCCTGGCAAAGGCCGTGGCAGGTGAGGCAGGGGTTCCCTTCTTCTCGATTTCGGGTTCCGATTTCGTGGAGATGTACGTGGGCGTGGGTGCTTCCCGTGTCCGCGACCTGTTTGATACCGCCCGCAAAGCGGGATCCGCCATCATCTTCATCGACGAGATCGACGCCGTGGGTCGTCAAAGAGGCACGGGCCTTGGCGGCGGTCACGACGAGCGCGAGCAAACCCTGAACCAGCTGCTGGTGGAAATGGACGGCTTCGGCTCCCATGAGGGTATCGTGGTTATCGCCGCCACCAACCGTGCCGACGTCCTTGACCCCGCGCTGCTCCGTCCCGGTCGCTTTGACCGTCAGATCTCGGTGAACCGTCCCAACATCAAAGGCCGCGAGGATATCCTCAAGGTACACGCCCGCAACAAGCCTCTGGAGCCCGGTGTGGATCTGGCACGCGTGGCAAAGATCACCGTAGGCTTTACGGGCGCGGATCTGGCCAACCTTCTGAACGAAGCCGCTCTGCTGTCTGCCCGTCGCAACAAGAGCCTCATCGGCATGGAGGAAATCGAGGACGCCCTGAACAAGATCATCATGGGTCCCAAGAAGAAGACCAACGTCATGAACGACGCCGAGAAGAAGAACACCGCTTATCACGAGGCAGGTCACGCCGTGGTGGGCTATCTCCTGGGCACCGACACGGTGCATCAGATCACCATCGTTCCCACCGGCAAGGGTGCTTTGGGCTATACCAGCTTCCGTCCCGAGGCGGATCGTTACCAGAAATACAAGCAGGAATATAAGAATGACATCGCCATGACCCTGGGCGGCCGCGCCGCCGAGGAGATCATCTTCGGTGACATCACCAGCGGCGCTTACTCGGATATCCAGTCTGCCACCGCCACCGCCAAGCGCATGGTCACCCTCTTCGGTATGTCCGAAAAGCTGGGTCCCCGCCGCTTCGGTTCGGATCAGAATGAGGTGTTCCTGGGTCGTGACTTCTCCTCCAACGCCGACTACTCCGAGGCCATCGCCGCGGTCATCGACGAGGAGATCCACGCCATCATTTCCGAGGCTTACGACCGCGCCAAGGCTCTCCTGACCGAGAACATCGGCAAGCTGCATTTCATTGCCGAATACCTCCTGGCTCACGAGGATATGGACGGCGACCTCTTCAAGGCCGTCATGGACAGCGCTCTGCCCTGCGGCAAGACCGACGCTTCCGATCCTGCCGTCACCGAGGCCAACGAGGCGATGAACGCCCAGCTTGACCTGATGGTGGAGGAAAAGGAGAAGGCCAGCCGTGAAGCCAATGAGAAGCGCGCCCGCGCCGAGGCCGAGCAAAAGGCCAAGTCGGAAAAGGAGCGGGAAGCGCTCGCCGCTGAGCAAAAGTCCGAAAACCCTTTTGACTACAGCATTGAGAACAACGACGGCAAAAATCCTTTCGAGGATCAGAATCATGATCAGAAAAAGGATTAAGCCATAAAAATCAGCAAGGCGATCTCCCGGTGTGTCCCACATCCGGAGATCGCCTTTTTTAAAAAATTTCCACCGCCCTATGGACAAATAGCAAATTTTGTTGTATCATAGACACATGGGCATCTCTAAATACTCAGCGTGCGGCGAGATACCCACATATGATCCCGAAAGGAGATTTATCATGGCTGAAAGCAATTTCGTTCTCTCCCCCGACTTTACCGCGCCCGTGGGCAAAATAAAGCCCATGCACGCCGTCAATAACGCCCCCATGTTCTGGACCTACTGCGATAACTTCCACTATCTCACCGAGGCCGGTATCCCCTACGCCCGCCTCCACGATACGGGCGGCATTCTCGGCGGCGGTGTTTACGTGGATGTGGCCAACATTTTCCCCTGCTTCAACGCGGATCCCGAGGATCCCGAAAATTACGAATTCGGTTTCACCGACCACCTGCTCCGAGAGCTGTCGGCGGCCAAGGTTCAACCCTTTTACCGCCTGGGCTGTACCATTGAGAATTACCATCCCTCCATCGGCCCCCGCCGCAGCATCCCCCCCAAGGATCCCCACAAGTGGGCGGTGATCTGCGAGCACATCATCCGTCACTATAATGAGGGTTGGGCCGACGGATACCATATGGGCATCACCTACTGGGAGATCTGGAACGAGCCCGACAACGAGCCCGTCATAGAGGAAAATCCCATGTGGCGAGGCACCATGGAGGAGTTTTTCACCCTCTATGAGGTCACCGCCAATCATTTGAAGTCCCGTTTTCCCCATCTGAAGATCGGCGGCTACGCCTCCTGCGGCTTCTACGAGATCCTCAACACCGCCGCCGCGTCTCAGGCCAACGTATCCACAAGAACGGGGTATTTCATTGAATTTTTTGAAAAGTTCCTTGCGCATATCACCTCCGACGGACATAGATCTCCTCTGGACTTCCTCTCCTGGCATTCTTATTCCGGCCCCGAGGAGAACATCCGCTACGCTATCTATGCCCGTGAGATGCTGGATAAGTACGGCTTTACCGAGACCGAAAGCATCCTCAACGAGTGGAACCCCGGCACCCACCGCCGCGGTACCCTGTCCGATGCCTCTGCCATCGGGTCTATGATGGTCGCCATGCAAAACAGCTCGGTGGATCTGCTCATGTATTACGGCGCCATGCTGGAATCCTCTTACAACGGCTTGTTCAATCCCATCACGCAAAAGCCCTTCAAGGCATACTTCGCCTTGGTGGCCTTCAACCGTCTGTATCAGCTGGGCACCCAGTACGTACTGAACGGGACGGCCGAGGGCGGCAAGCTGGGCGCGGGAGTATACGGTCTGGCCGCAGGCAACGAAGACGGCAAGAAGGCCATCCTTGCGGTCAACGCCCAATGCCTTCTCGGACAAGCCGACACCATCACCTTGACTGTCCCCGAAGGCACCTGGCAGGTCTCCCTGCTGGACGAGACACACGATCTTTCGGTCGTTACAACCGCCGAAGGGGGCGAGAGCCTGACCCTGCCCGCCGATGGGCTTTTACTGCTGGAGAGTATCTTATCATAAAACAACCAAAGGGCTGATGCGATCGCATCAGCCCTTTTCATTTTGAGACAACCTCAGGTTGAGACAACCTCAGGTATTGCCATTTTCTTTGAGAACACTGAGGGCGCATACCCGCAGGTCAAGGAATCTCTCCCAGCCCGTGGTGGTCATCTCCTCGTCGCCGAAGAAGGCAAAGTCTCCGAAGAGTCCATCAGCCACCACGCGGACACGGGGACGGGACAGATAACCGCTATGAAGCTCGGCCAAAAAGCCGTTCCACTTTGTCATGGACTGTCCGTTTCTGCCTCCGTGCGAGATGCGGAACACCGCCTCCTGGGCAACAAGGAAGACTTCGGCACTGATAAAGTCCTGATCCTCTCCCGACATCAGATCCATCTTGGTCCACACCAGGGTCTCCCATTTCAGGCGAAGGATGTCCTTATCTGCCTCATAAGACGCATCATACAGCACGAAGATACCGTCCTCAAATTGCAGAATGCCCCATTGTCCCTCGGTCACGGTCTTTTCATAGGAGGCTACTTCATTGCCGTCGGCGGGATCGCGGAGGATCAGATGCAGCGTTGTCACACCCTCGGCGTCTGTCACCTCCCGCATTTCCATGACGTAGTTCATATGCTGCCCCCCGGTCGCCCATACCTCTGTATAGACCGCGTCGCGGCGAACCGTTACGTCATCTGCCCATTCGATCTCCTCCATGCCCATGACCGCTTCGGCAGAAAGGCTGAACACAGGCCATCCCTCGGGGATCTCTCCAAAGAGGATCATGCCGTTCTCGTCGGTCTCGGGCTCTACAGGTACAGAGAAGTCTCCGTCCAAGGTGTCCGACTCGGGTGCCAGGGTATCGTAGGAGGGATCGAGATTGTCCGTGGTCTCGCTCTCCGCTTCGGTCTTGATCTCAGTCTCAACCTCAACCTCCGCCTCTGTTTCATCCTCCAGGTTGATCACCTCGGTGATATCACTACCCACAGGCAGGAAACCGTCGTTGAACACCAGCGTACACACGCCCTCGCGGACAACTGTCGTCCCTGCCAGGAGACTCTCCACGGCACTCTGCGCGCCCCTCACGCTTGAGGCGCGGATGATCACCTCGGATTCGGTGCGCTTTAAGATATAGCCCGCGTTGCCCACCTTGTCTTCCGTGGTAGACCGCAGGATAATAGATCCCTCAATATCTGTGACCGCCATGCCGGGGCCTATCACAAACACGCCTTCCCCCATAGCCTCCTTCAGATCATTGGCCGTGGTGGACAGAAATTCTTCTTCATACTTGATATACCACACTTGATTGGTGTTATTCACGATGCTTGACTCCGCATCTGTCTCAGGCTCGGTGGGCGCCTCTGTCTGAGAATAGGTATCTGCCGATGAGCCTGCCTCGGTGGTGAAGGTCAAGCCGGCGGTTTCCGTTTCACCCGACACAGGGGGTTGACCGACAGGGGGCTGCTCTCCGGGGCCCTCCGGACGATTTCCCGCCCAGATGATACCGCCCATCACGCTGACAGCAACCAGGGTGCAAACGGCGGCCACGCCCCATCCGCTATTGATGAAACGGCTGAAGGCAGAGGTGCCGCGGGTCTTTTTTCTTTGGCTTGCGGAAGCGGCCAGATATCGGGGATCCAGCTCGGCGTCCCGGATATAGTCCTCCCGGATATGGGTCAATTGTTCAAAAATAGTGATGCCTTTCATAGGTGGTATCCCTCCTTTTCAAGATAATCTCTCAGCTTTTCTCTGGTGCGCATGATCCGCAGATTGACGGCGTTGCGTGAAATGCCGTACGCCTCCGCCAGGATTTCGGGGGTGTAGGCATACCAGTACCGCCCGACGAACATACGGCGCTCGGTATCATCCAGAGTGGCCAGGAAGCTATCCAAAAGTCCACTCAGCTCAGCCGAGCTTTCCTCCGGCATGGGCACACACTCCTCCAGCTCAGAGAGGGCAACTTCTATGTGCTCCCGTTTGCGGCTGTGTCCCGCCCGATAGCGGGAAATGGCCAGATTTCTCGTGATCTTTCCCAGAAAGATCTTCAAGGGGCTGGGTCTTTTGGGGGGAATATGGTTCCAGGCCCTCAGCCAGGTGTCGTTGACGCACTCCTCCGCGTCGGAGGGATTGCTGAGGATCTGCATGGCAATACTCTGACAGTACTTTCCGTAGGACCGCTGGGTCTCCACGATGGCCTGCTCGTCACGGGCAAAATACAACTCAATGATCTCGGTATCTCGCATGAGATCACCTCCTTTTGATGTCCTCATCTACTATAACGCTTTTTTATGGACTCCGATTTCACAAATTGTAAAAAAACATAAAAAAATCCTCCGTCGAGCAGACGGAGGAGAAATTTTCAGTTGGGCATCTCTAAATACTCAGCGTGCGGCGAGATGCGAGGGATTTTTTCGTCAGACTAAAGGTCACCTCTAAAAACTCTCTTGACGGCGAAGCCGTAGTGATTTTTCCGTCATATTTCACAGATTTTTCTTCGCGTAGCTCTACTACGCGCGCGAAAAATTGTATCATCTGACGCAAAACTCCCTTGCGGCTCGCTCGCCAATAGAGTTTTTAGAGGTTCCCTAAACAAAAATCTGCACGCATAGTTGTCCCTATGCGAAAGAATTTTGTGACGTATGACGGAAAAAGCACCGTTATATCGGCGTGCGATAAGTTTTTAGAGCTGCCCAGTTATGTACCGCTCAAAAGCGGTGTTTTTTACGCCTCGGGGTTTTCTACGATGAAGTCGGCAAGGGCGGCCTTCAGGGCCTCGGCATCCTCGCTATGGTAGGTCAGCTTCACGGGCTTGCGCAGATCCAGGCTGAAAATGCCCAGCAGGGACTTGCCATCCACCTTATAGCGGCCGGATTCCAGATCCACCTCACCATCGTAGGCCACAAGGGTGTTGACCAGGGTGTAAACGTCGTTGATTTCCTTTAACTTAATGTAGAAAGACTTCATGCTTTCCTCCTTTCTGTCGGGACACTCCCGACGGTCGGTTTTCTCCAAGGCAAGGAGTCCGTTCCTCGCCACCGACTGTTTTTTCTTATTTGGACGAGTTCATTATACACCCGCGAGATTCGAAAAACAAGAGGTAAACCTCCCAAAGTTCATTTCCGGAAGGAAAATCGATTGTTCAATTTGAACAAAACAGAATTCTTTGGTTTGTGCAACTTTTCGGTTTGGGGTTTCTTTTATCCCCTGTTTGAACCTCATGGGGGCAGGTTTTCCACAGCCGAAATTGTGGAAAAGTGGAAAACCCCTTGTCCCGTCGTGCTTTTTTGATTTGTCGCGACAAAAGGGGCTGTGGAAAACTCAAAAAGCGTCACACCCGGCCCCACCCCATGCATATAATGGAACGAAACCATCCGAAAGGCAGGTATTGTACATGAAGATCGTGTTGCTCCGCTCGCCGGGGTTTTTGGCACCCATCCTACGGCGCTTTTTCAAGATCCCCAAGGAAAAGGGTCGCAGACGGTGAAACGCACATACCCTTGGCCTCCTGCCGCGGCGGGAGGCTTTTTATCATATAACTTTGGAATGATTCACGGAATTTGGCAGGCGTGGGAAATCCTTCTCGCATTTTGTGAAAAAAGCTTGTTTTTTGTCATAACTAATTAACGAATTTGTAAAATATCCGACTGGATATTTTTTTGGAATTGTATTATAATATACTGTATATTGCCATAGCCCTCGGTATTTTATCTGCCGAGGCGGCTTTTGGTTTATAAAGCAAATTCAGAAACGAGGATATCCCCATGACCAACGTAAAACCCACCGCGGCTCAGATCAAGGAAAGCCTGGACGTCAAGCTTGCCAGATATTTTGGTTGCACCGCTGCCGAGGCCTCCAAGGATCAGATGTATAAGGCCACGGCTATGACCATCCGCGACATACTTGCCGAAAAGCGCGGCGCCTTCAAAAAGAAGGTCAACCAGACAGGTGCCAAGCGCGTTTACTATATGTGTATGGAGTTCCTGCTGGGCCGCTCCCTGAAGACCAATCTCTGTAATCTCGGCCTGGACGAGGAATACAGAAAGGCGCTGGCCGACCTGGGCTTTGAGCTTGACGAGCTCTACACCTGCGAGCCCGACGCGGGCCTTGGCAACGGCGGTCTCGGCCGTCTCGCCGCCTGCTTTATGGACTCCCTGTCCTCCCTGGACTATCCCGCCACCGGCTTCTCCCTGTGCTACGAATACGGTCTTTTCAAGCAGATGATCGTAGACGGTCTGCAGGTAGAGCTGCCCGACGTATGGCTCCCCGGCGGTGAGGTCTGGCTGGTGCCCAGAACCGACCGCACCTTCAAGGTTCGCTTCGGCGGACGTGTTCGCGAGGAGTGGAAGCCCTCCGGCCATTGTGAGATCATTTATGAGGACGCCGAGGAGATTGAGGCCGTTCCCTACGACATGATGATCTCGGGTGCCGATTCCCAGGCTGTGAGCCAGCTCCGTCTGTGGCGCGCCCGCGACATTCAGAACTTCAACATGGGTCTGTTCACCCAGGGTCAATATGCCCGCGCTCAGGAGGAGGCTACCAATGCCGCCGCCATCACCAAGGTGCTGTATCCCTCCGATAACCACACCGAGGGCAAGCTGCTCCGTTTGACCCAGCAATATTTCCTGTGCTCGGCCTCTGTCCAGTCCATCATCCGCGACCACATGGCTGTTTACGGCACGCTGGACAATCTGCCCGAGAAGGTGGCCATCCACCTCAACGATACCCACCCCACCCTGTGCATCCCCGAGCTGATGCGTATTTTGGTAGATGATTACTTCTATCCTTGGGACGTGGCCTGGCACATGGTCACCCGCATCTGCTCTTACACCAACCACACCGTGCTTCCCGAGGCTTTGGAGACCTGGAACGAGGATCTGTTCCGCCTGAAGCTCCCCAGAATCCACGCCATCATCAAGGAGATCAACGAGCGCTTCTGCCGCGAGGCATGGCAGTCCTTCCCCGGTAACTGGCAGAGAATCTCCTCCATGAGCGCCATCGGATACGGCCAGGTGCGCATGGCCAATCTGGCAGTCATCGGTTCTCACTCGGTCAACGGCGTGTCCAAGCTGCACTCCACCATTCTGAAGGACACCGTTTTCAAGGACTTCTACCGCCTCTATCCCGAGAGATTTGACAACGTGACCAACGGTATTGCTCACCGCCGCTGGCTGTGCTACTCCAACCCCGAGCTGGCAAAGCTTTTGGACGAGACCATCGGCACCGGCTACCGTCACAACCCCGTAGAGCTCTCCGAGTTCGCCAAATTCGCGGATGATAAAGACATCCTGGAGCGCTTCCGTGCCATCAAGCACAATAACAAGATCGCTTTCGCCAACCACCTCTACCGCAAGTCGGGGCAGAAGCTGGACACCCACGCCGTGTTCGACGTGCAGATCAAGCGTCTCCACGAGTACAAGCGCCAGCTCCTCAACGCCCTGAACATCATTGGCATTTTCCTCGACCTGCGTGACAATCCCAACCTGGACATCACCCCCCAGACCTATATCTTTGGTGCCAAGGCAGCTCCCGGCTATCAGATGGCCAAGCGCATCATCCAGCTGCTCTGCATGATCAGCCGCGAGATCGACCGCCATCCCGCCATCAAGGAAAAGCTGAACCTGGTGTTCCTGGAGAACTATGACGTCAGCACCGCCGAGGCCCTCATTCCCTCTGCCGACATCTCCGAGCAGATTTCTCTGGCCGGTAAGGAAGCCAGCGGCACGGGCTGCATGAAGCTCATGATGAACGGTGCGCTGACCATCGGTACTCTGGACGGCGCCAACGTAGAAATGCTGGCCGCCGCCGGAGAAGAGAACATGTTCATCTTCGGTCTGACCAGCACCGAGGTGGATGAGCTGTGGCTCCGCGGCTACCGCTCCACCGAGTTCTACGCCAACAACGAGCGTTTGATCCGCATTGTGGGCGCCCTGTCCGTGGGCTTTGGCGGTGAGTCCTTTGCCGACATCGCCACCTATCTCCTGGGCGGCCACGGCATCGCTGATCCCTATATGTGCATGGCCGACTTTGAGTCCTACCGTCTGACCCACGAGCGCGCCATCAAGGCTTACGCCGACCGTCAGCGCTGGACCCGCATGGCCCTCCTGAATACCGCCGCCTCCGGCCACTTCGCCGCCGACCGCTCCATCCGCGAGTACGCTGATAGATTCTGGAACATCAAGCCTGTGAAGTAAGGGGTACGAGGAGTACGGGGGGTACGAAAAGGGGAACTTTTGAGAAAAGTTCCCCTGACCCCTCAAAACCTTTTAAGAAGGGGTTGTAACATCCATTTCGTAGGTTGAAAGCCCTTTGAGAAGGGTTGTCGTGCCCATTGATCATTTGAAAGCTTTTGAAAAGGGATGCGTTGTCCGTTTTTCGTTCACGTGCTATTTCACTTTCCCGAAAGGAGCATTTTATTTTATGCTTCCCAAAATACCGCTATATTCTGACGGCACGGATATCACCCGTGTCAAATTTTATAAATACGACTCCAAAGGCCGGGATCTGACTGCCTTGGGCGCTTTTCCCAAGGGGGAGATCCTGCGTTTCAAGGTCACCTGTCCCCGCACCCTGGGAGCCACGGCTGTGGTGCTTCGGCTCAACCGGGATGGTGAAGGAGACACCGACACCCCCTTTACCTTTTTGAATTCCTGTGTTGATGACGGTTGCGACTGCTATGAATTGACATTGGACACCGCCTCCCTCTGCAAAGGCCGTCCCTCGGGGCTCTTTTACTATCAGCTGCTTTTTGTACGCGGCGCGGATACCCTGTTTACCCATAGCCTCAACAACGTGGATTTTGAGCTGACCCGCCACGGCGGCGTCCGCTTCCGTCTGCTCATTCACGAGGCTGACTACACCGTCCCCGCCTGGTTTGGGGAGGGTGTTATGTACCACGTATTCGTGGACCGTTTTTTCTGCGGCAAGGGCGCGGTAGATCTGCAAAAGGATCGCGGCAACCGTCCCGCCATCCTCAATCCCGACTGGGATCACGGCATTCCCCAATATCCCGACTTTCCCGGCGCTCCCTTAGCCAACAATATGTTCTTCGGCGGCAATCTGTGGGGTGTTGCGGAAAAGCTGGACTATCTGGAAGCCTTGGGCGTCAAGGTCATTTACCTCAGTCCCATTTTCAAGGCCTATTCCAATCACAAATATGACACGGGCGACTATATGACCGTAGATCCCGGCTTTGGTGGTGAGCCTGCCCTCAAAAACCTGTTGGACAAGGCGGCGGCCCACGGCATGAAGGTCATTCTGGACGGCGTTTTCAACCACACGGGAGACGACAGTCGCTATTTCAACCGCTACGGCACCTACGACACGGTTGGCGCGTACCAATCCGAGGATTCTCCCTACGCCGACTGGTATCATTTTCGATCCTTCCCCGAGGAGTTCGAGTCCTGGTGGGGCATCCCCATTCTGCCCAAGCTGAATTCATCCGCCAAGGCCTGCCGCACTTACTTCACCGGAGCCGGCGGTGTCTGCGCCCACTATGTCAACATGGGCATCGGCGGCTGGCGGTTGGATGTGGCTGACGAGCTCTCCGACCGCTTCCTGGACGAGCTTCGCGTATCGGTCAAGGGTGCGTCCGCGGGAAAGGCGGTTATCATCGGTGAGGTGTGGGAAAACGCCGCCGACAAGATCGCCTACGGCTATCGCCGCAGATATTTGCAGGGCAAGCAGCTGGACAGCGTTATGAACTATCCCGTCCGCAACGGCATTCTGGCCTTTGTCCGTGACGGAGACGCCCACAAGCTGTACCACACCCTGACAGAGCTTTACGCCTCCTATCCCCGATGCGTGTCCGACGCCCTCATGAACCTTTTGGGCACCCACGACACAGAGCGCATTCTCACCGTCCTCGGCTCGGCGTCCCAAGATTTTGACCGTCCCAACCACGAGCTGGCCCACGCTTCCCTTTCTCCGGGACAGAGAGCTAAGGCCTTGAAGCTTCTGCGCATGGCGGCCACCCTGCAGTTTACCGTCTTTGGGATCCCTTCGGTATACTACGGTGACGAGGTGGGCATGGAGGGCTATCACGATCCCTTCTGCCGCTTCCCCTTCCCCTGGCGGGAGACCGAGGGCGAGAGTGCGCTGTCCTACCGCACGGAGCTGTTGGCATTCTACCGCGCCTTGGGTGAGCTTCGCAAGTCCCCTGCCTTCCACGGCGGTGATTTCCGCATCCTCCACCATGGTGACGGTTATCTCGTCTATGAGCGCGCAGCCACGGACGGCAGCGACCGATATATCATCGCCGCCAACCGAGGAAACAGTGCCGTCAGCATCCCCGTGGAGGCGCAAGGAAAGATCCTGCTGCAATCCGGAAAGGCTTCCTTTGCCCATCACCGTCTGACCCTGGACAGCGACAGTGTTTGCGTCATCCAATAAAAATCCCCCCCAGGCTTCCGAAAAAGCTTTGGGGGGTAAATTTTTAAGATACCTTGTCATCAGGCATATTTTTTCAGTCCAATACTCTTATTCAGCTTTCGAAGAAGCGTCACCAGCGGCACGACAAGCAAGCTGGCCACCAGGTTGCCGATGCCGTGGGGGATATCTGCGGTGATAAAGCCGATACGCCACCAAATCAGGGTGTTCTCCCAGGTGAGGTGGAAAAAGAGCATTTGTGACGGTGCCCAAAGCAGACCGAAGGCAAAGCCATGGGCGGCGCAGACCAAGCTGTAGGCCACAGGCGCCAGCCATTTGGGCATTTTTTTAGGCAGGAGCATGACGGCCAACCACAGAATAGCCCAGATATACAGATAACTGAACCACCAAATGCCAAAGCCCTCGTACAACCCGATGAGGAAAACGTAGATATAAATTGGAAACAATGCTTTGGCGCGGTAAACCAGGGTATAGACCACGATCAGCATCCCGCCCAGGTGCACATTTGGGATGACGTTCAGAACAAGATCGGACACAAACATCAGCGTGCCCAGCATGGCAAAAACCGCCATCTCCCGAATAGACAGGAGTGCTCTTCCCCTACGAAATGCTCTCACTTACTCACCTTGAAGGCGTAAGTAGCGCCGGCCCGGATCTCGGTAGCGTCCACGCCGGTGGGTGCCATGTCATCACCGATATAGAAAGCCCACCAGGAGCCGTCTACATCATAATCGGCGGTGATACCGTTGACCTTCTTCACGAAAAGGCCGTATGCGCCTTCCTCGCCCTCCACGAGTCCCAACTCCTGGAGCGCCTCGCCCACGATGGTCTTGTCGGTGTGGATCTCAAACCTTGCGGTCTCCCCTGCGGCATCCACTACGTTAAAGTAGAAAACCGTAGCGCCCTCGCCCTTAACGGTCACGTCGGAGGCTTCGGTGCCCGCTTCACCGGCGGTGTCAGAGGTGCCGGCTGCCGTAGCAGTCGTATCGGCGGAGGTTTCGGGAGATTCTTTCTCCCCGCTGTCGTTACATCCCATGGTACAGAGTGCCAGAGCCGCAATCAGCACAGTACAAAGGACGAGAGACAGCAAAGGCTTCATGTGCCTGCTTGTCTTGTTCATCTTTTTCTTTCTCCTTTAGAATAGAATTGTTTTTTCCTCAAGTCGGCGCTCGCAACTGCAAAAGAGGTTTTATTTTTCGATGCCGGGTATTTCGACTCAGCGCTCAGCAGATCGGCCTTCTCGGTTTCCCAATGACCATGTCCCCCCATTTGCGGCATGGAGGTAAGACCTGCGTATGTTGACATCAACGGCGCGCTTCACGGCGACGGGCTCGTACAGGAGTTTCACCTGTTTCCCCGAAACATCGTGGGTATTATAGCACATATTTCCACGTTTGTAAAGGGGATATCCGGGATTTGATGCTTCCGAAGAAAAAAGGTCACCGCCGCACGGACGGTGACCTTTTTAGTTCATAGGGCACAGATCAGCTTTTCGATGACCCCATAGCCTCCCGAAGCGCCCAACGCGCCCTTCATGGCGGCATCCGCCTCCTTACAGGCGGTCACCGCGGCGCGCAGTCGTTCCGGCGGCACCTTGGCCGTCTGGCGCAGATAAAGCCCCACGCGGTACTCGTGCATTTTGAGGGTCCCGGCGATCTCAGCCGCCGTTTGCCCTCCCGCCTGCAGAGTACCCACCATAGCCAGATCGCAGACCACACGGGAGACCTCCGACAGGATATACAAGGGCTCCACCCGACGGAATTTCAAGTCGGCAAGGATGTCCAGCGCATCCCCTCGGCGCCGTTCGGTGATGGCGTTGGTGAAGGCAAAGGCGTCATACTCCATGGCGGGGATGGCCGCGGCCTTCACGTCCTCCTCGGTGGCGGCGGTTCTTCCGTGGGACAGAACGTAAAAAGCCACTTTTTCGATCTCGTTTGCAAGGATATACATATCTCTGCCGCAGTAGGTCACGGTAAAATGGCACAGGTCGGGGGATGCCTGGACACCGTGATGGAGGTAGTGCTTCTGTACCCACCCCGCGAGCTTGGCAGGGGTGTTCTTTTCAAAGTTGACAGGGATCAGATACTCCCCCAGCTCGGAAAGCAGTTTAGAGGGACGCTTGGGAAGGCTGCCCGCCTCCAGGCAATCCGAGTCAGCCGAAACAATGACCGCGTTGAAGGGATAATTCTCCAGCTCTGCCAGAGCCTCCATGAGATTTTCAAGATCCCCTGCCCGCATGGTGTTGAAGTTGATGCCTGTGACGGTGATGACCTTGCGCTCGCTCCCCATAGGCGGGGTCGCCATGGCATCCAGCAGCTTGTCGGGGGTAAAATCCGCACCGCCCAGACGGATGTCGTTGAAGCACGCCAGCCCCTCGTCTTCACCGCATAGGGTCTTGCGGGCCAGGCGGATGGCATTGGCCTTGAGGTAGTCCTCCTCGCCGAAGAACAGATACCCCACGGCCGGCGTGCCTTTCAGTTCCCGCCGAAAATCGGCTTCCTTGATGATATCCTTCATGGGGCTTCTCTCCTTTGTTTATTTTCTTCCCTTGCCGGTCGATCTTGCGGATGCGGCAGTTTTTCTGCCCTGCGGGACGCCTCTTTGGATGGTATCTTTTTGGGCGGCGCCTCTTTGGGTGGCACCCCTTTGGGCTGCATTTCCTTTGGCAACCGATTTTCCCGAAGGGGACGAGGCACGCCCTTGACCCTTTCGGTCATTCGCACGGGGGAGGGACTTGCCCTTGACAGGCGCCTTGGGGGAAGCTCCCTCCTTGGCCGGCGGCACGAGGCAATCGGGCCCATAGCCAATGAGATCCTCCCTGCCCGCCTTGCGCAACGCCTCCCGCACCATCTCGTGGTTCTGAGGGCGGTTATACTGAAGCAAGGCGCGCTGAAGCTGCTTTTCGTGGTAGTCGGTGGCCACGTACACGGGCTTCATGTCCATGGGATTGATGCCCGTATAGAACATGACCGTGGAGGCGGTTCCGGGGGTAGGATAGTAGTCCTGCACCTGCTCGGGGGCATAGTGATCCCGTTTGAGGCAGAGAGCCAGGCTGATGGCGTCATTCATTGTGGAGCCGGGATGGCTGGACATGAGGTAAGGCACCAAATACTGCTCCTTACCGCAGGCCTCGGACAGCTCGAAATACTTCTTGCGAAACTCACGGTACACCGAGAAGTCGGGTTTCCCCATGCAACGGAGCACGGGAGACGAGCAATGCTCGGGGGCGACCTTGAGCTGACCCGACACGTGATCCTTCACCAGCTTTTTAAAGAAGGCATCGTCAGGGTCGCCCAGTAGATAATCAAAACGAATACCCGAACGAATGAACACCTTCTTCACCTTGGGCAAGGCTTCGATCGCCTCTAAAAGCTGGATATATTCGCTGTGATCCGCGATCAGGTTGGGACAGGGCTTGGGAGCGAGACATTTTCTGCCGGTACACACGCCGTCCTTCAGCTGCTTTTCGCAAGCGGGGTGACGGAAATTGGCCGTAGGACCGCCCACGTCGTGGATGTAGCCCTTGAAGTCGGGCATCTCGGTGATAAGCTTGGCCTCGGCCACCACGGACTCGATACTGCGGGAGCGCACCGTCCGTCCCTGATGGAAGGCCAAAGCGCAGAAATTACAGGCACCAAAGCAGCCGCGGTTATGAGTCAGGGAAAATCTGACCTCTTCAATGGCGGGGACGCCCCCCTCGGCCTCGTACATGGGGTGATAGGTGCGGGCATAGGGGAGGCTGTAGACGTGATCCAGCTCATGACGCTCCAGGGGAGGCATGGGGGGGTTCTGCACCAGCATTTTGTTGTCGTACAACTCACAGATAGCCTTGCCGCTGATGGCGTCTTGGTTCTTATACTGCACGCCGAAGGCCTCGGCGTAAGCTTTTTTGTTTTCCTTCAGCACGTTATAGTCAAAGGTAGCGGCCACGGGATAATGGACAGGCTCCTCGGGCTTGCAGAGGTAGACCGTGCCCCGCACGTCGCGGATCTTGCGAATGGGAATCCCCCGATCCAGAAGGGCAGCCAGACGGAGCAGGATGTTCTCGCCCATGCCGTAGGTCAGGATATCTGCACGGCTATCCACCAGAACAGAACGACGCACCTTGTCGTCCCAATAGTCATAGTGGGCGAAGCGACGGAGGGATGCCTCCAGACCGCCCAGAATAATGGGCACGTCACCATAAGCCTCACGGATGCGGTTGCAGTAAACGATGACCGCGCGGTCGGGGCGCTTGCCCATCTGACCGCCGGCGGAATAGTAATCGTAGGAGCGGCGCTTTTTGGAGGCGGTATAGTGGGCCACCATGGAGTCGATGTTGCCCGCCGTCACCAGGAAACCCAGGCGGGGCTTGCCAAACTCTCGGAAGGCATCAGCACTCTTGTAGTCCGGTTGAGCAAGAATAGCCACGCGGTAGCCGGCATCCTCTAACACACGGGAGATGATAGACACGCCGAAGGAAGGGTGGTCCACGTATGCGTCACCCGTCACGTAGACGAAATCGGGGCGATCCCATCCGCGCTCCTCCATACCCGCACGGTTGACGGGCAAAAAGTCAGACGCGGGCGGCAGGATCATTTTCTTTTCAGCTTTGGCCATATGCAGTACCTTCCTTTAGTTTTCATGTTCTCTGTCTATCTATTGTATCATATTTCGAAGATTTATGCAAGAGGATTTTTGCGGGAGATGTGTGACTTCTCATAAGCGTTGCAGAGAAAGCCATTCCCACGAATATTTCGTGAAAAGCCCTTGCAATCTCGGTATAATTGTGGTATACTAAGTATATATGCGTTCAACCGTCCGAGAACTTCAAAGGACGGTTGAGCTTGAAGGATGGAAGCATGAAAAAATTTTTGTATCGAAGCATTATTTTGAGTCTTGCCCTCAGCCTTTTGTGTTTGTTGCCCCTGGCGGGCTGCAGCTCGGAGGTCACCTACGATCCCGTGGAAACCGAGGCTGTCACCCTGCCGGATATGGCCGACGATCGGGACACCCCCTACGATCTTCTGGAGGCCTTTGAGTCCAGGCTGGACGCCGCCTTTTCAGAAAACACCGTCACCCCCAAGGAGGATTTGACCTACAAGGTCAGCGAGGACGGCGCGGGAATCATCATCACAGGCTACACCGGCGGCGAGCTGGTGGTGGTTCTGCCCGACAGCATTGACAATCTGCCCGTCACCACCATTGACGAGGGTGCCTTTGAGGGCATGGGAAATCTCAAGGCCATCTACATTCCCGACAGCGTATCCACCATCGGCTTCGGCGCCTTGAAGGGCTGTCAGAGTCTCTCCACCCTGCGCACCCCCGTAGCGGAGGTCAGCGCCTATCCCTATTTCGGTGCCCTTTTCGGTGCCAAATCCTACGAGGTCAATGCCTCTGCCGTTCCCGATGCCCTCACCACTTTGATCATCGGCGGTTCGGTGGAAACCATCCCCGCTTACAGCTTTTTCGATTGCAACAGTATCGCCTGTATCAGTCTCCCTAAAACCCTCAAAACCATTGAAAAATTCGCCTTTTGGGGTTGCACCGAGCTGACCTATCTGAACCTGTCCGATACCTCCCTTGTGGCCATCGGTGACCGCGCGCTGACCAACTGCACCGGTCTCATCTGCTTTGATCTGCCTGCCACCGTCACCACCGTAGGCTCTGCCGTGGTGGAGGGCTGCGGTGCTCTTTGCCAAATGACACTGCCTTTCGTAGGCGGCTCGGCCACCGAGAATACTTATCTCGGATATCTCTTCGGCGCCGGTGCCTATACCTTCACCGAGGGTTTTGTACCTGCCACCTTACAAAGAGTCATCCTGTTGCCGGGATGCACGACCATCCCCGCCAACGCCTTTTTTGAGGTATCCTGTCTTTCCGAGATTGTCATCCCCGACACCGTCACCTCGGTAGGCCTCCGCTCCTTCTACGGTTGCAAGCGTCTTACCGCCATCTCCCTGCCCGATAGCGTCACCTCCGTCAGCGACGATGCCTTCCACGGTTGTATCCGTTTGCAGGACGTAACCCTGGGCACAGGACTGACAAAGCTGGGCGTACAAGCCTTCATGGATTGCATCTCCCTGAAAACGGTCACCCTGCCCGCAAGCCTTGCAAAGATCCCCAACTCCTGCTTCGCGGGATGCGTTTCTTTGGAAACGGTCAAGGCTCCCGGCGTAACCTCTGCCGAGCAGGTAGGGGCTCAGGCTTACCGCCATTGCGATCAGCTGACCGAGGCGCCTTTTATGCCCGTGGAGACCCAAGCCGCAGAGTAAGGAATAGCGCGGCTTTACACTCTTCCACGATGCCCTCATCTCTCGACGGGTCAAGAAATTTTCTCTTTCTATCGGGTATCTGTCACTTGACCGATCCATGAATTTGTTAAAAGTTTTTGGGGGGCAAGGGAGCTTTTTCATGAACTGCTTGCAGTTCGGTTCCCCCTTGCGTATCCCCTCAATATAGGAGGAAAATTATGTCCAATTACAAGATCCACACCAAATGCGTACAGAGCGGCTACAAGCCCGGCAACAGTGAGCCCCGCGTACTGCCCATCTATCAGAGCACGACCTATAAATATGACAGCGCCGATCACCTGGGCGATCTGTTTGATCTGAAGGCCGACGGCCATATGTATTCCCGCATCTCCAATCCCACCCTTGCCTGTGTTGAAGACAAGATTTCGGACATGGAGGGCGGCGTGGGCGCCATGCTGGTATCCTCCGGCCAGGCCGCCAATCTCACCGCTGTTTTGAACATCACCTCTGCCGGACAGAACATCGTGTCCCTAGCCTCCATCTACGGCGGCACCGTCAATCTCTTTGCCGTGACCCTCAAGAAGATGGGCATCGAGGTGCGTTTTGCCACCCCCGACATGACCGACGAGGAAATCGAGGCCATGATGGACGAGAACACCCGTCTGCTCTTCGGCGAGACCGTGGCCAACCCCGCCCTGGTGGTTTTCGATATTGAAAGATACGCCAAGCTGGCCCACAAGCATCATATGCCCCTGGTGGTGGACAACACCTTCGCCACTCCCGTCCTCTGCCGTCCCTTTGAGTACGGCTGCGATATCGTCACCCACTCCACCACCAAGTACATGGATGGCCACGCCACCGTGGTTGGCGGATGTATCGTGGACAGCGGCAACTTTGACTGGTCCGTGGGCGGCCGTTATCCCGAGCTCACCACCCCCGACGACTCTTACCACGGCGTGGTCTACACCGAGTCCTTCGGCAAGGCCGCATACGTCACCAAGGCACGGGTGCAGATGCTCCGCGATATGGGCAACACCATGTCCCCCATGGCCGCCTTCCTTCTGAACCTGGGCCTGGAGACCTTGGCTCTCCGCATGGAAAAGCATTGCGCCAACGCCCTTGCCGTGGCCAAGTTCCTGGAAGCTCACGAGTGCGTGGATTGGGTAGATTATCCCCTGCTCCCCGGCAACTCCCAGTATGAGCTTGCGCAAAAATATCTTCCCAAGGGCGCTTGCGGTGTCATTTCCGTGGGCATCAAGGGCGGCCGTGACGCGGCTTGCAGGTTCCTCGACAACCTGAAGCTCATGAACATCGTGGTTCACGTGGCCGACGCCCGCTCCTGCGCCCTCCACCCCGCCTCCACCACCCACCGTCAGCTCACCGACGAGCAACTGGTGGCCTGCGGCGTCAAGCCCGAGCAGGTCAGACTCTCCATCGGTATCGAGGACGTGGAGGACATCATCGCCGACCTGGATCAGGCTTTGAGAGCGTAAAGAGTTCGAGGAGTACGCCGGGGGAGCTTCTTGAAAGAAGCTCCCCCGGACCCCCGCAAGAATTTAAAATAATAAGAATTAGATCTACAGATCGGACACCCGTGGATGTGTTCTATCTGATAACTCAAACAGTACCATATGACGAGGAGGAAATCATGCCCATTAAAATTCCCAATCTGCTCCCCGCCACGGAACAGCTTTTAAAAGAAAACATTTTCGTGATGACCGAGACCCGCGCCATCACCCAGGACATCCGTCCTCTGCATATCCTTATGCTCAACCTCATGCCCAGCAAGGTGGTGACGGAAACCCAGATTGCCCGTCTCATCGGCAACACCCCTCTGCAGGTAGAGCTGGAGCTGCTCCAGACCGCCTCCCACAAGGCGAGCCACACCTCCGAGGAGCATATGCTGGCCTTCTACAAGACCTTCGACGAGGTGAAGCACAAGAAATACGACGGCATGATCATCACAGGTGCTCCCGTGGAGCAGATGCCCTTTGAAGAGGTGGACTACTGGCAGGAGCTTTGCGAGATCATGGAGTGGAGCAAGACCAACGTCACCTCTACCCTGCACATCTGCTGGGGTGCTCAGGCAGGACTTTACTACCACTTCGGCGTGGACAAGTACCCCTTGGAAAAGAAGCTCTTCGGCGTGTTCCGCCACAAGATCGACTACAAAAACTCCATGCTGTTCCGCGGCTATGACGATACCTTCCTGGTGCCCCATTCCCGTCACACCGACTGTCACCGTGAGGATATCGCCGCCGTTCCCGAGCTGCGCATCCTGGCCAGCTCCCCCGAGGCAGGGGTGTTTTGCACCATGACTGACAGAGGTCGTCAGATCTTCGTCATGGGTCACTCGGAGTACGATGCCGACACCCTGAAGCGAGAGTATCTCCGCGACAAAAACGCGGGGCTTCCCATCGAGCTTCCCGTCAATTACTTCCCCGACGACGACGACACCAAGGAGCCCGTGGTCACCTGGCGCTCCTGTGCCAACCTGTTCTATTCCAACTGGTTGAATTACTACGTCTATCAGACCACACCCTACGACATCGGAGAAATCAAATAACCCCCAAAAAAAAGATAACCGCCCTCGACCAAACGGTCAAGGGCGGTTTTTTAGGTATCTTCAAATCACCAGGGGGTCTCGTCACCACCGCCGTGCTTGAGGCAGACGATGTCGTTCTGAGCCAGGATATTCTCCACGAGCTCGTTATCCTCTACACGGAACACCACGCAGGCGTGGTCGTGAGAACGGGTCATGAAGGCGTAGGTATACTCGATGTTGACACCGTGGCTTGCCAGGATGCTGACCACACGGGCCAGTCCGCCGGGCTGATCGGGGATCTCTACCGCGGTAACCTCGTTCTGAGATACCAGGTAGCCGGCCTCACGAAGAGCGTCACAAGCCTTGTCGTGACCCTTGACGATCATGCGAAGGATACCAAACTCCATGGTATCAGCGATGGCCATGGCGCGCATATCCACCTGTGCCTCGGCCAGGATATTGACCAGCTTCTCAAGGGAGCCGTTGCTGTTGGGTACGAATACGGAAATCTGTCGGATTGCCATAATATTATTTCCTTTCAGTCGAAGTAATTTTTTCGGGAGGCGCAAATCCCTCCCCTGCAACAGTTTTTGATGGAACGAAATGCGACCACACCGATCTGTTGCAATTGTTTTTGAAAGCTTTGGGAGTTCCAAAAACCTTTTCTCGAAAAGGTTCTTGGTGGGGTCAAGGGGCCACGCCCCTTGCGTACTCCTTAATCATGTAGCTTTCTCTTGTCCTTCACGCGGACGGCCTTGCCCTCGGAGCGGGCGATGGTCTTGGGAGCCACCAGATGGACGGCGGGGTTGATACCCAGCATGGTCTTGATGGCGTTTGCCAGAGACTTCTCGGCGGCGGTGACGGCCTTGACGGTATCCGAGAACTGATCCTCGGTCAGCTCCACGTAGATATCCAGGGTGTCGGTGTTGTTGACACGATCCACCTCAATGAAGTAGTTGGGGGCGTAGCCCTCCTGGAGCAGAACGGTCTCGATCTGGGAGGGGAATACGTTGACGCCGCGGATGATGAGCATATCGTCGGAGCGGCCCATGGGCTTTCTCATGCGCACCAAAGTGCGGCCGCAGGAGCACTTCTCCCGGGTCAGCACGCAGATGTCACGGGTGCGGTAACGCATCATGGGGAAGGCTTCCTTGTCGAGACAAGTGAACACCAGCTCGCCCTTCTCGCCCTCGGGGAGAACCTCCTCGGTGTCAGGGTCGATGATCTCGGCCAGGAAGTGATCCTCGTTGATGTGCATACCGGCCTGAGCGGTGCACTCGAAGGACACGCCGGGACCGGAGATCTCGGTCAGACCGTAAATGTCGTAAGCCTTGATACCCAGAGACTTCTCAATGTCGCGTCGCATTTCCTCGGTCCAGGGCTCGGCGCCGAAGATACCCGCCTTCAGCTTGTTATCCTCGGGCTTGTAACCGCGCTCCTTAAGAGATTCGCCCAGATAAGCGGCGTAGGAGGGGGTGCAGCAGAGGATGGTGGCACCCAAATCCATCATAAACTGGATCTGACGCTCGGTGTTACCTGAAGACATGGGCAAAGTCAGGCAACCCACCCTATGAGAACCGCCGTTGAGACCGGGGCCGCCGGTAAACAGACCATAGCCATAAGCGACCTGACAAACGTCCTCATTGGTGCCGCCCACCGCCATAATGGCGCGAGCGCAGCAGTCCTCCCACAGATCCACATCGTGCTGGGTGTAGAAGGCCACCACACGGCGGCCGGTGGTACCCGAGGTAGACTGGATACGGACACACTTGGACTGGTCGACGGCGAGGAATCCCTTGGGATACTGGTCGCGGAGATCGTCCTTGGTGATGAAGGGGAGCTTATGTAAATCTTCAATACCCTTGATGTCATCGGGAGTCACGCCCTTTTTCTCCATCTTAGCGCGGTAATAGGGGACGTTTTCATAAATGTGCTTGACTTGCTTGACCAGCTTCTCGGATTGAAGCTTCTGCATCTCTTCAAGGGGCATGGTCTCGAACTGGGGTTGATAGTAACGATTTTCCATGGGGTTGCCTTTCTTTTATATTAAATTTGGGATTTCGTTTTTTGGGGGTACAGGCCCTCGGTCTCCCGGGGATCCATTTTGATAAACGCGATGACGTAGAACGCCGTAGTAAACAGAGCAAGGATCACGGTAAAGACCACCGTGGGGGTGTCCCACCACGACCCGGCGCCCAGGGTGGGCATGAGATTGCCGGAAAAGTCATAGACCCCGTGCAGGATGACGCAGAGCCACAGATTTCCCGTCTTGAACAGCACCACCGAGCACATAGCGCCAATGAGGAAGGAATAGCCGATCTGCAAAAGGACGGCGCCCGGGGAGGCTCCTGCCAGGATATTGGCCAGGTGGATCACGCCAAACACGGCCGAGGACAGGATGATACTCATGAAGAGGCCCTTTTTGGTGGATCGCCGCTTCTCCGCAATGAGCAATAACGCGACGCCGCGGAAGGCAGCCTCCTCAAAGAGACCGATGGCCAGGCATTCCAGGGCAAACCAAAGAATATACCACGGCTCACCGTGAACAAAATAGGCGTCTCCCCAGATCATGGAGAGGATAGGCATATTGTTCACCACCACCAAAGCGGCGGGTATGCAAAAGAGCAAGGATTTTCCAAAGGGCTTGCGTATGGGATTCAACACCTTATAGCCGAGAGAGATCAAGATGGCAAAGAACACAACAGCACCCACCCCGCGGGTGGCGGTCATAGTGTACAGTCTTTGCAGAGTTCCGTCGGCTGACAAAACGGGCTTGGCCAGCTCAAAATATAAGAGCACCGCTACGCCCAGAAGTGTCACGAGAAGTGCCACCTTGCGGGGGACGTCTCCTTTGGGCGGAGATTTTTTCATACTCTCGGCCTCGGGAGCTTTGTTTATCTCACTCATGTTCTACCTCTGACGCATCTTCGGAAGTGTCGGACTCGGCGTCGAAAGCTTCGACCTCGGAGGGAGCGGTGGTTTTTTTCTTCTGATCTATATAGATCTCAACTGCCCAAAGCACAAGGCCGCCTGAAATGAGTAACACAGAGATGAGCTGGGAGGGGGACAGGAAGTCCACCACCGTAGCGCCGCGGTCATCGGCGCGCAGATATTCTGCCACGAAGCGCCAGATACCGTAGGTCACCATATACAGGGGCAGGAGATATTTTTTCTTCTTCAAAAACAAGACAAAGGTCAAAGCGGACAGAGCCAGGAGAAACATGGCCTCATAAAGCTGCACGGGAACGACCCTGACCATATCATTGGTTCCGTCTCCGGGAATGTCCATAGGGATACCGTACCAGGCATCTGTAGGAGCACCGTGACAGCAGCCCGCCATCAAGCAACCCAAGCGACCAAAGCCGTGCGCCACCGTGATACAGGGCGCGGCCATATCGGACACCATGCGGAAATGGGGCTTGTGGTAGCCGTCCTTAAAGAGGATATAGCCGGCTACAAAATAAATAATGATAAACATAGCGGTGCCACCAATAAGACCGCCGTAGAAGGTAGCGCCCGTGCCGTTCACGATTTCAAACTTACCGTCGTCCAGGAAGTTGTAGAAGGCTTGGAACAAAACCGCTCCGCCATAACCCAAAACAACGGCAATCACCGCGTTGAAGAGCACGAGATTCTGCCAGGCGGCACGCATCTTCCGCTTGTCTGACAGTACACGGATCATCACCATGCAGGCAAGAACGCCTACCAGCATGAAAATGCTGTAGAGATCCATATCGAGAAAAATTTTCTTGGGATACATAAGATTTCCTTTCAGTCACGAAAAGCCGTGAAGCTTCCGTATGGCTCCCCCCGAAGGGGGAAGCCAATTATGTGGAATACGTATTAGTTTCTGCGCTTTTTACCGAGAACGTAGGCACCGGCCAATAGCGTGGGCAACAACGCGCCCATGATCAAGGCAGACGCGCATCCACCCTCGGCAGAAGCTGAGGTGTCAGCCGTGGTACCCTGGACCTGCCCGGCAGAGGTATTATCGGAGCTCTTGGATTCTGCCTCGCTCTCCTTTTCTGTGGGCACCTTGTCGGTTGCGGCAGAGGTTGCGGCCGTGGTCTCCTTGGATGCGGGGGAGGTCTCCTGACCAGCGGGAGCGGAGGTTTCTGCCGCATCCGTCACGTCCTCAACACTCTCCTCGGGGGTTTCTGCCACGGTTTCTGCGGTTGCGCCGGTCTCATCACCCGCCGCGGTAACGTCCTCCACAGGATCATCGGAGGGAGCGTCTGTTTCGGCAGGCTGAGTATCCGCCATCTCGCCGTTCAGTCTGGCGGCAATGCCGTTGATATAGGCCTGACCGTCCAAGGAGAGGGGAGCGTAGAGAATGGCGTTGATGGTGGTCTTACTACAGTTGACAGCCATCAGAACATCGTTGACCTCGGTAACGTAAGCGACTCTTTCGTTGTAGGCGTCGGGCATGGTGATGGAAGCGATTTCCTCATAGGAGGCATCGTCCAGCACCTTGACGGCAGAGCCGTCCTTGAGACCTACCAGCAGATAGCCGGAGCCATGGGACACGCTGTACGCGCCGGGCACGGGAATAAATTCCACGCAATTGCCGCCATTCGCATCGATCTTCATGATACCGGCGTCTCCGGAGGCAGGTTCAGCGCAAAGCCAGATCACGCCGTCCTCATCCACGTCCATATACTGACCTTCACCCAAGGAAAAACCATCGGTCTTGACGGGGCAATCGTCTTCATTGAAATAGATTGCGCCGTTGTCACCGAAATCCTTATTGGGCTTGGGATTGGCGGGATCGGTCACGTCGTAGCAATAAAGGGTATCGTAGGTATAGTTGGTCATGATGTAGCAGTAGTAACTGTCGCCGATCTTAACCACATCCACGCCGTTAACACCGACCTTGATACCGCCCTGATCACCGGGATCGCCAAAGGCGTAAACGGAATCAAACCAAACCTCTTCCAGGGTTCCGTCATCCTGCTGTTCAGCAATGCCCAGGTTGACCACGTTGTAGTTATGGGAGAACGCAAAGCCAACGTATACATAACCGCGATCGTCGGCGGCAATACCCTTGGCATAGGAGAAGGGAGAGCCGTCAAGGCCTGCCTCGCCGTCATAGTGGTAGTACAGATCAGTCACCTCGCCGGTGAGCAGATTCATGACCACGGCACCTCTAACGCCGGTACCGCCGTTCAGGGTACCCAAATAAGCATACTCACCATCGGGAGAAACCGCAAAGCCTCTCAGCTCAATGGTGGCAGCCGTGGCGTAATTGTCCAACTCGGGCACCTCATCGTCCCACCACCAGGCAGAATAGTCCTCCGCCAGGGGGGAGAGCACCTCTGCGTCGAGCTGTTCGTAAAGAACCTCCAAGGTCACGTCGGACCAGGCTTCAAAGCTATGGGCAGATGCGCCCAGCGTGCCAAGAGACAGCACGAGGAGCAGGATGAGTAGGATAGCAAAGCAACGCTTCATAATGTTTTTCTCCTTGTTTCAAAAATATTTATGACATCTCCCCAAAGAGAGCAGTCAACAGAAAAAAGTCTTCGAGATCAAGCCTTCATGCGGGCTTGCAGGATACGGCAGACGGTGAGCACGTCCTCCTCGGTGGCCGTCTTTCCCTTGTCATAGGTGACGGCAGCGAAGGTATGGGTGAGGTGATCCATCTCGGAGATGCTGGTCTTACGGCTGATGATAGCCGCCATTTCCAGGGGGGTCTGGTGCTTGGCAATGCCGATATGGGCATCGTACAGCTCGGTGATCAACACCTCATAGGCAAAGCTGAATTGCGCGTTGATATCGGACAAGGACTTGAGCTGCTTGGCAAAAGCGCGATATCCCGTGGGCATAGGCGACTCCGTAGCAGAGGCTTCGGTTACCGTGTCCACGTAATGCTGCTTCTTGGGGCGCTCGCCTACCACTTCCTTAAAGTCCAGATCCTCTTCGATTCGGCTCTTTTTCCGGAAGCGCAGACGGAGGAAAAAGCCCGTGATCTTACTCCAAAGCTCCTTGATGATCCGCTCCCAATATTTGAGTCCCCGGGGACGGACAAAACGCATGATACACACCACCGAAAGGATGGGAATCAGCAAAAGGCCCATGAAAAACAGGGTCAGGTTCACGCCGGGCATTCCCTTGAGGGGGAAATCCAGCATCAGACTGACATCGGGTGTCAGGAAGAAGCGAATGGGAATGACAAGAACGGCCAAGAGGCTGAGGATCAGTATAGCAAAGATCAGGGTGATCAGCCAAAGACCCGCCGCTCGCCTCATGCCGTGAAGCCTGAGTTCCCTCGTGGCGTAACAGGTGGGGGATGTATAAGAGGGCTTGATGACGTATTCTTGATTCATCAGGAGGAACAGGCAAAGGGCATAAACCACAATACAAAGGGCAAAGAGGGGATTGACCCCGCTGCCCCACAGGGTGGCAATACCAAAGGGAGCGCCAAAGGCAAACATACACTCGATCAAGGTGCGGAGGGAGCAGAGCTGGTGGAACTGGTACGGAACCAGAAGGCACCCCAGCACCGATGCCACGGCGCAGGCGATCATCAACAGGGGAAAGCCTACCTCAGCGTTATAATTGGGCTTCAAAAGGGCTTCCAGGATATGAGCTGCCCCAAAGCTGAAGCCGACGGCAACGCCGACTCCCAGGATCAACGAGGGAATCATGACCACGGGAGAAGAAAATTGCCAGGTAGTCTCGAAGGAAAAGCTGACTTCCTCCTGGACGCCTCCCTTGGTAAAGAGGAAGCGGATCCAGGCGTGGATGCCGTAGCCTACGGCAAAGAGTAATCCGGCTGAGAGCCAAGTAAAGATGGTGGCGTACTTTCCCGCCCCCACCGACACAAGGAGCTCAAAATACGGCATGACCATGGCACAAAAAGCCACGCAAGCCAGGAATTTATAGAATTTCAACCAGCGAAGGCGCCACTTTTCGATGGTGGGCAGCCCTCGTCTCTTCAAAACGCGATCCTTGGCAACGGTCGTCAGCTTGACAGGGGATGCTTTTTTCAGTTTGGCGGGCGCGACGGCTTTACGACGCATAACCTACACCTCCCCTCCATCGGCTGACCCGGAAGTAAGCCTCCACCTCAGGAGGCAGAGTCAGGGCGTTCTGATAAGAGGTGATCACGTAAAAGATCACGTTGACCCCTTGCTCTGCCATCGCACGGTGGAAATTCACCATGCGTTGATCTACAAAGGAAGTGACAAAAACGATATTGCCGCCCTGGGCGTACAAGTGAGGATTCTCCAGAATGTCCTCCAGGAGACGCTCGGTGGGCAGGGACAGCTTCATGGGAAGCTTGGCCAGGATGCGGTATGCCTCCATGACCGAGCTTTTATCGGTAAACTGTTCGCTGGCAAAAATATGACAGCCCAACCGTCCCTCATGGACACGGCCGCCGCCCAGCAGCTCGCAGGGCTCGGTGTTGGCCATGAGACGAACGGGAATGTTCCGACGAATGGCGCTGTCCAAAAGGGACGCGCAAAGGGAAATGCAATCCTCCACGTAAGCAGGGGTACTGATTTCGGGAAACTCGGGCTCAATGATCACGGACTGCATATTCAGCACGATGTGATAGCTGTCGTTCTGCTGAACCTCCAGCTTTTTGACCATCATACGCCCCAGGCGGGCGGTCTGCTTCCAATCCACGGTGTTAAGGGGATCGAAGGGCTCGTATTCACGGACGCCGCAGACCGACATGGGATCCTGCACCAAGCCCTTGGAGGTGGTGCGCTCTCCCGTAAAAGAGGGGGACAGAGCCATCTGGGTCAACCACTCGGCGGCCACGGGAAGCACTACCAGGTGATCCTTTGAGGAGATCTCGGGTTGCATCCGCATAGAATAGGTGCTCATACCAATGGCGTCGTGGGAAATAACGTGCATCTGCACGGTCTGCGCGGTATACAATCCGCGAGTTTCCGCCACAATGCGCCAGCGACGGGACACCTGCCCGTGGGGTGGGATCATGAACACGCTCTGTACCGATTGCACAAGCTCATCCCTTCCCTTTTCGTTCTCTGCCGCCAGCACCACCTTCAGACCTTGCGGCAACAGGGTTTCCATTTTCAAAAAAGAGATGGGACGCTCGCCGTTGTTGACAATCACCTGATCGAGGTACAGGTATTCTCCCGCGAAAACCTCGTCGGTGCTGAATTCAAAACGGTAGGATAGATCCTTCTCCATAACCATGCGCCAGAGCTTTCGTTGAACGAAATACACCAACATAAAAGCCAGGAGAAAGGCAAGGACAAACCAACTCATAGGCCCCCCTTATTTGTCGAGGACGACGGGTACCTTGGTCAGAAGATATTCGATCAGCGCCTCGCTGGATTGGGAAAGCTGAAGGCTGCTGCCGGTGCGGGTCAGGAGTCGGTGGGACAGGACGGGAATGGCCAACGCCTTGACATCATCGGGCAGGACATGGTCTCGTCCCTCCATGGCCGCCCAGGCGCGGGTGGCCCGGGTCATGGCTACCACGCCACGGGGGCTGACGCCCATTTTGATCTTTTCGTGGTCTCTGGTGGCGCGGATCAGCCGCACCATATAATCTGCCACGGCAGGGCTGATGTGCACGGCGTCGATCTCGGCGCGGGCAGCGCGGACGTCCTCCAAGGTCGCTACGGTCTCCACCGTATCCCCCTTGGCACCGGCGCAGATCTTATCTACGATGCGTGTCTCCCCCGCGATGTCGGGATATCCCAGGTGGAGCTTCATCATGAATCTGTCCACCTGCGCCTCGGGCAGAGGGAAGGTGCCCTGGAATTCCAGGGGATTCATGGTGGCCATGACCATGAAAATATCCGGCAGAGACATGGTCTCGCCGTCGATGGTCACCTGGCGCTCCTCCATACACTCAAGAAGCGCGGACTGCGTACGGGGCGTGGCGCGGTTGATCTCGTCAGCCAGGAAAAGGTTGGTAAACACAGGGCCTTTGCGGAGGGTAAAATCCCCGGTATGCTGACGGTAATAATTGATACCCGTGATATCCGAGGGGAGCAGATCGGGGGTGAACTGCACTCGCTTGTAGTCGCCGCCGAAGGAATCCGCCAGGGCGCGTACCAGGCTGGTCTTTCCCGTGCCGGGAACATCCTCCAGGAGGACGTGGCCGCCGCTGAAGAAGGCACACAGGAAGGTTTTGATGACGGGCTCTTTACCAAAAAGGACGCGCCCGATGTTGGCGGCGAGCTTTTCGGTCAGTTGCTTTGTGACGTGGGGGGTGTTCATAGGTTACCTCCTTTAGAAAATCGCAAAATGCTTGCGGTGATTTTATTATATCACGTAGTCGCAAGACCGTCAATCAAAATCCGTTGTTTCAAATCGATTTCGGCACTATAACCATAGGCTACAAAATCTTTTTGGGGAGAATGACGGAAGGAGGCTTCATTCCTCCGCATCCGCTCTGCCGTTGAGACGGATCTCGGCAAGATCCTGCTTGGTGATGAGGAGCTTTCTGGGCTTATTGCCGTCGGCGGGGCCAACGAAGCCCATCTCCTCCATACGGTCAATAATCTTGGCGGCGCGGCCGTAACCAAGGTTCAAGCGGCGCTGTAGCAGGGACGTGGAGATCTTCTCGGCATCCACAGCCACCTCCACAGCGGCCCAGAACTTGCCGTCCTCGTCGTCGCCGCCGAGAGCGCTGAAGTCCTCGATGTTGCCTACGTCTCCGCCCTTCTTCTTGCCCTGACCGCACTTGGCGGCCTCTACCTCGATCATGTGCATGAAGGACTCATCGTATTCGATCTGCGCGTTGTGCTCCTTGAGGAAGGTGACCACCTTCTCCACCTCGCCGTCGCTGACGAAGGTACCCTGCACACGCATGGGCTTGGTGGAGCCAACGGGAGAATACAGCATATCGCCGCGGCCAATGAGCTTTTCTGCGCCCACGGTATCAATGATGGTACGGGAATCCACGGCGGCAGACACGGTAAAGGCGATACGGGAAGGCACGTTGGCCTTGATGAGACCCGTGATAACGTCAACCGAGGGACGCTGGGTACCCAGGATCAGGTGAATGCCTGCGGCTCTCGCCTTCTGGGCCAGGCGGCAGATGGCGGTCTCCACCTCATTGGAGGCAGTCATCATAAGATCAGCCAGCTCGTCGATGATAATAACCATCTGAGGCAGAGGCGGACGCTCGGGATCCCCTGCGGTGGCCTCGTTATAGCCTGCGATATTACGAACACCCACCTCCTCGATGAGCTCAAAGCGTCGCTCCATCTCCACCACAGCGGAGTTGAGGGCGCCTGCGGCCTTCTTGGGATCGCTGATCAGGGGACAATACAGGTGAGGCAGATCGCGGTACACCGCAAACTCCACCTTCTTGGGGTCGATGAGAATGAGCTTGACCTCGTCGGGCTTGGCCTTATAAAGGATACTCATGATAATGGAGTTGATACACACCGACTTACCCGAGCCGGTGGTACCTGCCACCAGAAGGTGGGGCATCTTGTTGATGTCCATCATGACGGGACGGCCGGCCACGTCAGCACCCAGGCACGCCGCCAGACGGCTCTTGTGATTCATAAACTCAGGGGTCTCGATAAGGTTGCGAAGGGCCACGGTAGCGGCGTGGTCGTTGGGCACCTCAATACCCACGGCGGCCTTACCGGGAATGGGGGCCTCAATACGAACACCCGACTTGGCCAGACCCAGGGCGATATCGTCCACCAGGTTGGCGATGGAGCGGACACGGACACCCGTGTCGGGCTTCACCTCGTAGCGGGTGATGGTGGGGCCGCAGGAGCAGGCGATCTCCTTGACACGGATGTGGAAGGACTCCAGCACACTACGAAGGGTCTGGGTATTGCGAACGATCTCTTCCTCGTCGGCCTCGTAATGCTTGGGGCCGGGGATCAGAAGATCAATGGGCGGGAAGGCATATTCCTGCTTTTCCTCTACGACAACCTCTCCCGTGGCGGAGGACAGCACGACCTCCTCCTCGGACAGTCCGTCCACGTGGTAATCGGTGGTACTGGTGACAGCGGCAGTCTCCTGACGGTTGACCACCACCACGAACTTCTCGGGCTCAGGGGTCTTTGAGGAAGGCGCGCTCTCAACCCTGCGCTCGGCTGCGTCTGCGGGCTCGTCCTCCATATCCTCATCCCAGGAGATCTCCATGGACTCCATATCCTCAGGGAGATCGTCCGACGCAAAGCCATCGTCACGTCGGTTGGCCGCCGCTCTTTGGGCAGGCTTGCGGGCCTCGGAAGCGGAACGGCTTGCGCGGGAAGGACGGGTGGGAATGTAAAGGGTATCCTCTTGGTCGTCTTCAACGGGCGTTTCTTTGCGATGATCGTTCATATCCCGAGACTCCGCCGTAGCGGAGGCGGTGGCACGGTCCTCGGGCTCACCTGTCGTATCACGATCCGACAAGGCGCGGCCGGGTTGCTTTTTCGTCAAGGGCTTACCCAATTTCCCCTTGGCGGGAGCCGCTACGTAATCCTCGTCGTCGGCGGTATCGTCGTCCGCGTCCTCAATGATCTCCCCGGTTCTGGCATCTACGCGAATAGTCTCCTCGCGGCCGGCTCTGCGGTCACGGGTATTGCTTTCATCCGAGGCGTCCCGTCCAAGCTTGGCGCGGGAGCGAGGCGGGACGTAGCCGTCGTCCTCATCCTCATCGCCGTCCATATCTTCGTCCTCATCCTCATCCGAGGTGTCCTCCTCGGCACGGCTCTTGGCCTTGGAAGCACGGCGCCGTGCGGGAGCTTCGTCATCTTCATCCTCTTCTTCGTCTTCGGCTCGTGCGTCCCGCGCCTCCTTTGCGGCATCAATGTACTTTTTGATCAGCGCCACCACCTGGGCAGGTGTTACACCCACCAGGAACATGACAAGCAGGGGAAGCACCAGAATGCTCACGAGAATGGTACCCCACAGGCGGAGACCGTTGTACAAGAGGAAGCCGAAGAGACCGCCGATGACACCGCCGCAGGCAAATTCCGCACCGCTTTCATAGAACAGCTCAAAATCAATCTCGGCAAAAACGTCATCACCGGCACAGGCAAATACGTGCACCAGACCCGACAGGAAAATGATCAGCACAGCGGATAACACACAGCGCAAAACCACGGTTTCTTCCTTACAGTTTTTCCGCCAGAATACGGCCAGATACAGGAGCAGTACCGAGATGAAAAAGGCGGGCCAGCCAAACAGTCCGTAGAAGAAATAGCCAAACCAGTAGCCTACGGGACCCATCCAGAAATCATCGGGACCAACCTTGCTGCCAAAGAGATAGGAGGCAAAGAAAATCAAGGTCAGAATGCCCAGAGCGCCCAGGATATAGGGCATATACTGTTCGGAAAAATTCTTCCTGTTCTCTTCCCTCTGTGCCTGCTTGGCCAGAGCCTCGCGGTCAGCGGCAGCCTTTGGCTTGGTATTTCCCTTGGGGCTACTCTTGACGCCATTTTTGGCGCCGCTCTTGGAGCTGTTCTTGCTCCCCGCTCCGCTTTTTGGGGCGTCCTTGTCCACCGTTGAAGCAGCCATAGCAGACCTTGTTTTCGTCCCGCTACCCGTTGCTTTCTTGGCAGTCGAGGTGCTTACCGTTCTGCTCTGCTTGTTCTTCTCATTTGCCATGTGTATGTCCTTTCTTGCCTTTCGGAGCACAACCGCCCCGAAGAAACAATTATTCTATTATAATTAATCTTTATTATATCATATCTGCGCCGCAATTGCAAGTGGAAAAGTCATGTTTTTAAACAATGTCTGTGAATTTATTACAAAAAACTCTTGCAATACGACCCAAAGGATGGTATAATCATAGTATATCCTTACCACCCACGGAGGTATCTATGATCTATCTGTTTCTCGCTCCCGGCTTTGAGGAAGTGGAGGCCCTTGCCCCTTTGGATCTTTTGCGCCGCGCAGGACTGTCCGTCACCACCGTCGGCATCGGCGGCAAGACCGTGACCGGCGCTCACGGCATCACCGTGACGGCTGATATCACAGATCTTGCGTACACAGATCTGAAGGATCCCGCCCCCGAGATGGTCATTCTGCCCGGCGGTATGCCCGGCTCCTTGAATCTGGACGCCTCCCCCGTGGTAGACGCCGCCATCCGCGCGGCGGTGAAAAATGACGGCTACCTCTGCGCTATTTGCGCAGCCCCCCTGATCCTGGGCCGCCGGGGTCTCCTGAAGGGACGCCGCGCCACCTGCTATCCCGGCTTTGAGGAAGAGCTTGTGGGCGCCATCGAAATAGGCGGCAAGGTCATCCGCGACGGCAAGATCATCACCGCCACCGGCATGGGTGTGGCCCTGGAGTTTGGTCTGGAGCTTGTCAGCGTGCTGAAGGATCCCGCAACCGCCGGAAAGATCAAGGATGGCATCCGTGCCTGAAGCCATGGTTGACAAGACCCACTTGCGCCGTCATTACGAAGTCCAAAGAAGGGCTTTGTCTGAAAATCTTCGTGCCACCGCCGCGTCGACCATCACATCGTCCCTGTTTGCGCTCCCCGAATGGCAAACGGCACCCATGATCTGCGGGTACGTAGCCACGCGAGGGGAAATAGACCTGTCTGTCGTTTGGGAAACGGCCATTCGGGCCGGCAAGGACTATGCCCTTCCCGTGACCGTAACAGACGCAAAAGATGGCCAAATGATTTTTCGTCGCTTGAAGGCATACACTCCCCACACCCTGATTCCTGCCCGATTCGGTATTTTGGAGCCCTCCGACGACTGTCCCGCCACGGAGCTTGGGGATTTTCAAAACGCACTGATCCTCGTCCCCGGGCTGGCCTTTGACAACGCGGGCTTCCGCATCGGCTACGGCGGCGGTTACTACGACCGCTTCCTCGCCACCTTGAGGGACGCAAATATTTCCGTAACGACGGTGGGGCTGGCATTTTCCGTCTGCCGCCCGCCGATCCTGCCTCACGAATCCCACGACGTAGCCGTGGAGTATATCGTAGACGAAAGGAGGGTGATCCGCACCCATGGACAATCAAAAAACCACCGCTAAGCACGGATTCAAGGGTTTTATCCGTGGCGAGATGGCCACAAATCCATATGCCGCTTGGCTGATCCTGGCGGTTTATACCCTTCTGCTTCTGTCCCGCGTGGTAGAAACCTTTTTTCTCACCCATGAGAACCGTTACCTGAGCACCATTCTCCTACAGCTGCTCATCTTTCCCATACCCGCCTATCTCTATATCCGCCTGAGAAGCAAAGCCCTCACCGGCAAGCTGGCCCTTCGTCCCCCGGCCCTGTCTCACCTGTTTTTGATCATGTCGGCTATCCTCATGCTGATCTGCGGATGCACGCTGCTGGGACTTGTCTGCGGCATGATGAACGCCCAGCCCTCCTTCACCCTATACGATACCTTCTCCTCTGTCCATGATGGCACGGCAAGCGCCTCGGTTCGTCTGATCCTGGCCTACGGCGTGCTTCCCGCCTTTTGTGAGGAGCTGCTGTTCCGCAGTATTCTCTGCGCAGAGTACGAAAAGCAAGGGATTCTGTACGCCTCCCTCATGTCCTCCCTTTTCTTTGCCTTCCTGCACTTTGATCTGACAGCCCTGCCCGTTTATCTGTTTGCCGGCTTCCTTTTAGCCGCAGTTCGCTACGTGACCAGATCTGCCGTCGCCTCGATGATCGTACACTTGGGCTATAACCTGTTCGGCATCTTCCTGCAGGCAGGCCTTTCGGGATACTGCCGCAATACCGGCAGTATCGGTCTTCTGGTTATTTTGCTCATCGCTTTCTTGCTTCTGTCCTCGGCCTTTTTCTGCGGCGAGGTTTCCAGGATCCTGAAAAAGCGGGGCACCCGTGATCTGTTGGATCATCCCGAGGCCATTTCCACTCCCGGCTTGAATACCATCCCTCGTCGCCGCTGGCTCTTCGCCTTCAGGGATGCCTTTGCCTGCCCCCAAGCCATCGCCGCTCTGATGCTGTGGCTGTTCGGTGTGATCGTCAATTTCCTGCACTGATCGTTCTCCGCAAACTTTTCTCTCATATAACAGCGTCTCGAAGTCTCGGGACGTTGTTTTTTTGCACAAAAAATCACATTTTTTCCTGTGTTTACTGACGAATTTTTTCGTCCCCCCCTCAGGCCTATTGACGAAATCCTCCAAAAAGTATATAATAGAGGGTAGCGATTTACTCATTACATGAAATCAGGAGGAAACAAATGAAACTTCGCAGATTTTTGTGCGTTGCCCTGGCCGCTCTGATGCTTATCGGCACCTTCACGGCGTGCGGTGTCAACGACGAAAAGAATGAAAATTCGACACAGGATGGCGAAGACGCTACCGTGGCCGAAACCCTGGATCCCGCCATTCAGGACGCCCTCTCCAGATTGACCAACGTCAACTGGGGTGGCGGTGACTTTGGCGTTCTTTACGTCAACGATATCGCCGGTTATGCCGAGGAGGTAGAGGCCAAGGCCGACGCCGCCGACCAGTCCAGCAGTGCCGTCATCAATGATGCCGTTTATGAGAGAAACGTCACCTTTGAGGAGCGTTGCCAGCTGAAATTCGTCACCATCCCCGTTCCCCACCCCGAGATCACCTCTAAGGTCATCAGCGAAACACAGACCAACACCGGTGACTTTGCCATCATTTCCTGCACCGCGTCCCAGACCGCCAGCATGGCATCTTCCGGTTATCTTTACAACTATCTGTCCATGGATATCGACTACGATCAGCAATGGTGGGATCCCGGTACACTGGACTTCGCCCTTGACGGCAATGTATTCTTCATGAACGGCGCCCACAACATCGTGGATGACGACGTAACCTTCGTTATGATGTTCAACAAGAAGATGCAGAGCGAAAAGCAGGTTGCCGATCCCTACACCACCGTCAGAAATAAGGAGTGGACCCTGGAATACTTCAATTCCATCATTCAGTCTGTTTCCGCCGAAAACGGTGACGGTGCTTGGGATGAAAAGGACACCTACGGCTTCTCCTCCCCCAGCTCTATAGGTAACACCTTCTTCTACGGCGCTGACCTGAAGTACGTCAACAACAGCCGTGACGTGGGTGTGCCCGAGCTGGCGCTGGGTGACAAGCTGGACAAGGCCGCGCAGGTAATGGATCTTGCCCAGTCCATCGTACATGAAAACAACGCCTCTTACATCGCCAAGCAGGGCAACGAGGCCGTCTCCAAGGATGTGTTCGTAGAAGGTCGTGCCCTGTTCTACTGCGAGGCCGCCAGCTATCTGCGCGCGCTGAACCAGACCATGGAAGGCGACTACGGCGTAGTGCCCGTGCCCAAGTACAGCAAGGAGCAGGAAAACTACACCACCTGGACCCACAGCATAGGCTCCACCATGAGCATTCCCACCTCCATCGCCGATGAGGTTGAGAAGCAAATGTTTGCCGAGGTGCTGGAGACTTACGTGGTGCTCTCTTACCAGCTGGTCAAGCCCGCTTACTATGACACCATGCTTACCAGCCGTAACGTCCGCGACCCCGACTCCGCCGAAATGCTGGATCTGATCTTCCAGAACCGTACCTACGATATGGCCATCTATTTCGACGCACTGGGATTCTCCTCCCTGTTCTCTGACTGCGTGACTAACAACAGCGATGATTTCGCTTCCAAGTACGCTGCCAACAGCAAGCGCTTCGACCGTCAGATCAATAACATCCTCAAGAAAATCAACAAGTAAATAAAACCTCCGTCCGGATCACAAACGTGATCCGGACTTTTTTGTGAGTATAACTTCCGGAAGTTTTTTTCAAAAGCCCTTGCACAATCCTCGATGATATGATAAAATATGAGAAGAAGCACAAGCAAGGAGTCAACGATCCATGAAACACATGATGATGCCCCATTATATGTTCAGAACCTACGACGAGATCACCCCGGAATTTCTTCTGTCCCTCGGTGCCAAGGCAGTACTGTCCGACGTGGACAATACCCTGGCTCCTTACGAGCAGCCCGAGCCCGATGAAAGACTCACGGCATGGATCAAGTCCCTCTCCGACGCGGGGATCACCATCGCTTTCATCTCCAACAATGAACGGGAGCGCATTGAGCTTTTCAACCGCACCTTAGGGGTCCCCGCTTACTGGAAAAGCGGCAAGCCCTTTAAAAGATCTCTGCTCCGTGCCATGGAGGAGCTTGGCACCGACAAGGAAAACACCGTCATGCTGGGTGATCAGCTCCTCACCGACGCCTGGGCGGGCAACGCCGCAGGGCTGAAGGTCATCATCGTGCCTCCCATCAAGGATAAGCTGAATTGGTTCTTTCGCTTTAAGCGGTGGCTTGAAAAGGGCACGGTAAAAAAATTCAAGAAAAAGCAGGGCATTACCTGGTAAGCTTCGAAAGGAAACCTTATGATAGATTTTCAATGCATCAAAACCCCCACCTTCGGCCCCGGCGGCAACGGAGAGTGGTTCAAAAGCGAGGGCGGCAAGGCCACGGTTCAAGCCCCCGGCTGGCTGAGATCCAAGGGTCTCGACGCCTACGAGTACGAGGCGGGCAAGGGCATCATGGCAGGCGAGGGAGCGCTTCTCGCCATCGGTCAGAAGGCTCGTGAGCACGGCATCCTCATGTCCCTCCACGCCCCCTACTTCATCTCTCTGTCCTCGGTGGAGGAAGAAAAACGGAACAACAGCATTGGCTATATTCAAAAATCCCTGTGGGCAGCCGAGCTTTTAGGGGCGGACACCATCGTCATCCACAGCGGCAGCGCGGGCAAGATCTCCCGGGATGAGGCCATGAGATTGTCCTGCGACACCCTCGCCCGCCTCATGGAGACGGTAGGGGATACCCCCATCCGTCTCGGCATCGAGACCATGGGCAAGCGCAATCAGCTGGGGACCTTGGACGAGGTCATTGAGCAGTGTAAGGTGGATCCCCACTTCCATCCCGTGGTGGATTTCGGCCACCTCAACGCCCGCGGCGTGGGCGGTCAGTTCCCCGACAGAGACAGCTACCGCCGGGTCTTCCACACCATCGCGGATAAGCTGGGCGCCGAGTACGCCACCCACCTCCATTGCCACTTCTCCAAGATCGAGTTCACCGACGCAGGCGAGAAGCGCCACGTTACCTTCGAGGATACGGTCTACGGCCCCGAGTTTGAGCCCCTCATGGAGGCCATCATTGTGGACAACCTCTGCCCCCGCATCATCTGCGAATCGGACGGGACCATGGCGGAGGACGCGCTGGCTATGAAGAAGTATTGGACGGAGCGCAGGAGCGAATAAGACAAACAAAAAAGCGGCATCCCCGCCGCAGTGAAAAATTCCGAAAAAGTATTGACAAACCAAGCAAAGTGTGGTATCATAAAGGCGTAGGAGCTACCGGCAACGGTCACTTCCTCGTATGATTAAGAAGATAACCGCACGATTTGGAAGGTTGGGCGGTTATCTTTTTTTATTGTAAATATCCATTATCAGACGGATCACAGCTATCAGAAGCGTGCAAAACAGGAAAAACAGTTCCCACGTCATGACCATGTATATCACCTCCCCCTTTGCGATGTTGGACAGGGCATCGGGAAAGGCAAAAAAGATTTCGACTTCCCCGAAATAGAGGAAGCGACCGCCGCCGTTCAGGCAACTCCTACGGGAAACCTTATGGTCTCCGCTTGGTATTATACCACAATTCACCCGCATTGTCAACCGCTTTCGACACACACCACATGAACAAAGCCATGAAACTGACCGACTTCCAATCCCTCACCCCCATCGACTACGGCTGGTCGGGGGACCGCAAATACCGTGCCGTCACCCCCGACGGCACCCCCTATTTTCTCCGCGTCACCTCCCGCGAGCGGGGCGACCGTTTTGTCAAGCTCTTCGACCTCCAGAAGACCGTGGCCGCCACGGGGATTCCCATGTGTGAGCCAATTGCTATCGGAGAGTGCGACGAGGGGGTCTACACCATCCATTCCTGGATCGACGGGGTGGATGCCGAGGCCAATGTGCCCAAGCTCCCCACCGAGGTGCAGTACCGTCTGGGCCGTGACGCGGGGGAATACCTGACCCGCATCCATTCCTTCCCGGCCCCACCCGATCAGCCCGATTGGGAGGCCCGCTTCAACGCCAAGAATAACCGCAAGATCAAAATGTACACCGATTGCCCCATTCATTTCGAGGGAGATCACCACCTCCTGCGCTACATCGAGGAGAATCGCCATCTGCTCCATGACCGCCCCCAGACCTTCCAGCACGGGGACTACCACATCGGTAACATGATGCTGACCGACGCGGAAACAGACCCCGGAATCGTCATCATCGACTTCGACCGCTACGACTTCGGCGACCCCTGGGAGGAGTTCAACCGCATCGTTTGGTGCGCCCAAGCCGCGCCCTTGTTCGCCACGGGGCTGGTGGACGGCTACTTCGGCGTGGACGAGGATACCGCCGTCCCTATGGAATTCTGGCGGTTATTGGCTCTATACATCAGCAGCAATATGCTTTCCTCCATCCCCTGGGCAATCCCCTTCGGGGAAGGTGAGATTCAAACAATGCTAAAGCAGGCAAAAGACGTACTGGCGTGGTATGATGACATGAAAAACCCCGTGCCTACGTGGTACAGGTAAAGATACAAGATACACGCCGTGCAAGCCCGGCGGATACAAGATACAAGATATACTCAACCTCATACATCCCCCCATATCTTGTATCTTGTATCACGTATCTTGTATCTCGTATCTTGTATCTTGTATCTCGTATCTTATATCTCATATCTTTCCAAAAACTGAAAGGAGTTTCCCGTTATGTCTCTTCCCTACCGTCAGATCCACCTCGACTTCCACACCTCCGAATGCGTCGAGGGCATCGGCTCCCGCTTCTCCCGAGAGAATTTCAAAGCGGCTCTGCAAGCGGGTCATATCAATTCCATCACCCTCTTCTCCAAGTGCCACCACGGCTGGTCTTACCACCCCACCGAGGCCAACCTCCCCCACCCCCACCTGTGCTGTGACCTTCTGGGCGAGCAACTCTCCGTTTGCGAGGAACTGGGGGTACGCACCGAGATCTATATATCGGCGGGCTTTGCCGAGCAGTACGCCTACCGCCATCCCGAGCATCTGCGTTGTGAGAGAGGCGGCTACTGGGGCAACTTCGACGTCGACGCCGGCTACCACCGTCTCTGCTTCGGCACCGACTATCTGGATCAGCTCACCCGTGAGATCGAAGAGGTGCTGACCCGCTACAAGGGACGCTTTGACGGTCTTTTTCTGGACATCATCGGCATGGTTCCCTGCTGGTGCCCCGAATGTGTCAAGGGCATGAAGGCCCTGGGGCTTGATCCCGACAACGATGCCGACGCGTGGAAATACGCCCGGGTGGTGTATGACCGCTATACGGATCGGGTCGCCGAGACGGTGGAGCGCATCATTCCCGGTCTCCCCATCATTCACAATGACGGCGGCGCCATCTTCCAGGGCCGAGATATCGCCTTCAGAAATCAAGGACACTTTGAGCTGGAGTCCCTGCCGACGGGGGGCTGGGGCTACGATCACTTCCCCCGCGCCGCCGCCTATGCCCGCACCCTGGGCCGTGATTTTCTGGGCATGACGGGCAAGTTCCACACCTCGTGGGGCGAGTTCGGCGGCTTTAAGCACCCCAACGCCCTACGCTACGAGGCAGCCTTGGCCAACGCCTGCGGCGCTCGCTGCTCGGTGGGGGATCAGCTCCACCCCGACGGTGAGTTTGACCTTGCCACCTACAACCTCATTGGCGCGGCCTACGCCGAGGTAGAGGCGCGCGAAACATGGCTGACGGGCTCCAAGCTTACCGCCGATATCGGTCTGCTCTCCGCCGAGAATTTCCGTAATATCTGCCCGAACGCCCTCCCCGACGGTATCAAGCAGGATCTTGGCGCCAACCGCATCATGCTGGAGGGACATTACCTCTACGATATCCTCGACCCCGAGGCTGAATTTTCTAAGTACCGCCTCCTCATCCTGCCCGACACCATGGAGATCCCCGAAGGTGACCTTCGAGATCGTTTGAAGGATTATCTCACAAAGGGCGGCAAGCTCCTCTTGACGGGTAAATCGGGTACCTTTGACGGCAAATTCGTCTTTGACTTTGGCGTGGACTTTTGCGGCGAGGGTCAATACCGTCCCGCCTACCTGCGCCCCTGCTTCGATCTCCATCCCAACGGTGAGACCAGCTATGTCACCTATAGCCGTAACTATGATATCACCCTCCAAGAGGGCTTTGACGGCGAGATCCGCGACCTGAAGGTAGACTCCTACTTCAACCGCGCCCCCCGCCGCTTCTGCTCTCACCGTCACACCCCCTATGACCGCGAAAAGGCCTCACCTGTTGCTCTCGTAACCGCTCAGATCGGGTATATCGGCTGGGATATCTTCACAGAGTATGCGAACATGGGCTCGGCACACGTCAAGTACGCGGTGTTGGATATCATCGACCGCCTGCTGGGAGACAGCAAGACACTCGTAACCGACCTGCCCTCCTGCGGCGTGACCTCGGTGGCGGTCAAGGAATCCGAAAGCGGCGTTCAACTCATCCACCAGCTGGTCTACGCTATCCCCAAGGTGCGTGGCAACGGCATTGAGATCATCGAGGATCTTCCCTTTACCCCTGACGTGACCTGTACGCTGGTCACCCCTTCTGCCCCCAAGCGTATCTATCTCGCCCCTGAGATGACCGATCTGCCCTTCGCTTATGCGGATGGCAAGGTGACCTATACCGTGCCCGGCTTCTCTTGCTCGGCAATGGTGGTAGTGGAAGCATAAATTGTTGTTTAGCGGCCGTGCCGCGGCCATCGCTCGGGGTAGGGCATCCTATGCCATGGACATCACACGATGGGTAGTTAGGCAGATAAATTGTTGTTTATGGGCGTTTACTGACCAACGCGGTCATCCTGAGCAAGGCCGCTGGCCGCGCCGAAGGATCTCTTTATACCTGTAAAAAACCATTGTCATAAAAAGGTTTTGCTTCCTGTGGGATCCTTCGACTCGGGCATCGCCCTCGCTCAGGATGACTGTTTCAAGGCGGGGCACAACAACGCTAAACAACAATTTATTGACCAACCACCCATCGCGGTATGCAGTTTGCAGGGGTTGCACATCCCCGCGCCAAAGCCCCGCCGCAGGAGGCAAACAACAAATTACCGCTGTACTTCCCATCGCGGTATGAGTTTAACACGGGATGCACTACCCCGAGCCAAAGCCCCACCGCAGGTGGTAAATAACAATTTGAAATTATATAAAACAAGGAGAAATTCCCATGTCCCACATCAAAAATTTGCAAGCCGCCATGAAGGAAAAGGGCACCGAGGCTATTCTCGTCTCCTCCGAGATCAACCAGAGATATCTGTCCAACTTTGCCTACACCGACGGCTTTATGCTCATCCTGCCGGATGAGGCCCTTCTGCTCACCGACTTCCGCTATATCGAGGCTGCCAAGGCCGTCGTAGATCAGTCCGAATGTCAGGTCATCATGCCCGACACCCGTATGCTGGCATACGTCAAGAAGCTGCTGGAGGACAAGAAGATCACCACCCTGACCTTTGAGGAATCCGAGGCGTCCTATTCTCTTTACAACCGCCTCTGCGACACCTTCGAGGGTGTTGAAGTGGTGGCAGGCGGATCTGCCATGATCGAAAAGCTCCGTCTTTTCAAGGACGCGGAAGAGATCAAGGCCATGACAAAGGCTCAGGCCATCACCGACGCCGCCTTCGCCCATATTTTGGACTTCATCAACCCCGACCGCACCGAGCTGGAGGTAGCCCTGGAACTGGAATTTTTCATGCGTGCTCACGGCTCCGAGGGTACCGCCTTTGAGACCATCGCTGTGTCCGGCTCCAATTCCTCCCGCCCCCACGGCGTTCCCCGCGACGTGAAGCTGGAGAAGGGATTTTTCACCATGGACTTTGGCGCGCGTTTTGACGGCTATTGCTCCGACATGACCCGCACCGTGGTCATCGGCAAGGCTGACGACGAGATGAAGCGTCTCTACAACACCGTCCTGGAGGCCCAGACCGCCGCCCTCACATCTCTCCACGCCGGTATGCTGTGCAGAGATGCCGACAAGGTCGCCAGAGACATCATCGACAACGCCGGCTACAAGGGCTGCTTCGGCCATAGCTTGGGTCACGGCGTAGGCCTCTTCATCCACGAGAATCCCCGTCTGGCAGGGATGGTGCCCGAAACCGAGATCCTTCGTCCCGGCCACGTAGTCACCGTAGAGCCCGGCATTTACATTGAGGGCAAATACGGTTGCCGCATTGAGGATATGGTGGTCGTCCTGGAGAATGGCAGTATCCACGATTTCACCCAAAGTCCCAAGGAGCTCATTGAGCTTTGATAAAAAGCAGGATGCCTTGGCGTACCTACGATAAAGCAGGTAAAAACAGCACGATTGTAGAAATGCAGTCGTGCTATTTTATATTGAATAATAAATGTTTTTATGGTATAATATATCCGATATATCTTCGCACAGAATGTCGGGATTTTTAGAACGCTTTCTGATAAAATATAGGCAGACAGGAGGGATGAAGAATGGATTGGATAACCGGAATGCAAAAAGCGATTGATTACATCGAGGCTAACTTGACAGAAGAAATCGATTATGAAAAGGTGGCTGCCGAAAGTTTTTCTTCAAGCTATCATTTTCAAAGAGTATTTAGTATTCTTTGCGGATACACGCTTGGAGAATATATTAGGCTACGTCGCCTATCATTAGCAGGCGTAGAACTTGCAAACGGTAAGGATAAAGTAATTGATATTGCTCTGAAGTACGGTTACGATAGCCCAGATAGTTTTGCTAAAGCATTTCAAAAATTCCATGGTATTACTCCGTCGCAGGCGCGCGCAGACGGCAGTATGCTTAAATCCTTTTCTCGCTTGTCAATAAAAATTTCATTGGAAGGCGGTAAAACTATGAATTACAGAATTGAAGAAAAGCCGAGAATTGTTTTGGCGGGCTTTAAGCGTCATTTTTCAGGCACCCCTGCCGAAAGATACGATCAAGAACATGAATTTTACATGCAAACCAGATTCAATCAATATGCGTTGAAAGGGCTCACGAGAGATCTTGAAACAACATATAATATCATGACGGATTTTGATGATAACGGCTATAACTATTATATAGCAGGAATTCTTGCTTCGTTCAGCTTTGATGAATTGGAAAAAGAGCTTGGAGAAGATGCAAAAAGATTCGAAAAAATTATTCTTCCCGCAAGAAAATATCTTGTTTGTGAAACCGAGCGCACGCAATATCCTGTTAATTTACAGGAGGAGCTTCGCAAGCAAGCAGTCAATGAATGGTTGCCATCATCTGATTATGAACTGGCAGATGCACCAGAGGTGGCAGTCGTACATTGGTTTTATAAAAAGGGAGACCAAACAGATAAAAATTCTCGCTATTCTCGTTATATCGAGCTTTGGCTTCCGATTGAAAAGAAATGATTTATTTGCCCCGCTGTCGCGGGGCTTTGCTTTTGTGTCCACAAAAGCAGTGCTTGTCAGGGAAATTGATAAAGCGTAGATGAACATAAAAAAGGCTCCCTTGTGTAAAGGGAGCTGTCACCGAAGGTGACTGAGGGATTGTTTTAGAATAAATTTTGCTTTCTTACAATCCCTCCGTCTCGCTTACGCGAGCCACCTCCCTTTACACAAGGGAGGCTCATTACCTCCCGACAGTAAAACTATAAGGTGTAACACACTATACCTTGAAGATCAAGACGTGTGAAAAAGGACAGAGAACGTGAAATTCTCTGTCCTTTTTGCCGTAGGGGCGAACTGCGTTCGACCGCGGGCGTTCACAGAACGCCCCTACGAGGATGATTTTCTATCGGTAGGTAAAACCTGCTTTATGGAAGGCACCCCTTCGGGCTGCACTTGTTTTGGAAATATTCCGTTTCCGCTTGCGGAACGCAGTTGCTTAAACTGCGAGGAATATTTCGGAACGGCGTAAATTGAATCTCAATTTACTGCTGACTGTGCACGCCGTTTTGGCATCCCGCTTTTTGTTTTGCATATAAAAAACCCCTTTGTGATGGTGAGAGATCACAAAAGGGTTTTTTATGGTTTTGTTTCAAATGGCCATGAATTATGCGTTCATTCCGTTGAGAGCCTTGGTGAAAGCACTCTTCTTGTGAGCTGCACTATTCTTGTGAATGATGCCCTTGGAAGCGGCAACGTCAATCTTCTTGACAGCAGCCTTGTAAAGCTCCTGAGCGGTGGCGAGATCGCCAGCGGCAACAGCGGCTTCATACTTCTTGACAACAGTCTTCATCTGAGAACGGAACATCTTGTTCTGAAGGGTCTTGGTTTCGGTAACCTTTACGCGCTTCTTTGCAGACTTAATATTAGGCATGTTTTCTACCTCCTATTACAGCGAAATAATTATGTTCCAACCCTACCTCATATGAGAGGGTATGCGGCAAGGCTCACATATACTTCTATATCATAACATAAAACTCCAAGAATTGCAAGAGGTTTTTTCATTTTTTATATAAAAATTTTCTCCTCCTTCCGCCTTGTTTTTTGAACAGTTTCACCATAGTGCCCCTCAGAGGCGCAGAAAAAACAAAAAAGCAGGCCCGCACACTTCCCTGTTGACAATCCCTCGGAAGTGTGCTACAATATAACAAAAAATACGGCTAAAGGATATTATATGAAAAAACAACTGATTTTGCTCCTGCTCTCCTTCATCTTCATGCTGAAGGGATGCCAGGCATCCCCCCCCTCGGGCGGCGAGGAAACCGAAGAAATCACGGTAATCCAAGCGGAAACCGCGGAAAGCGGAGACACTTCCTCTGAAACCCAAGTAGCCGGGGAAACCGATGACACCAAGGACAGCTGTGACGCCAACGCCCATAAAGACGAAGAAAACAACGGCTACTGTGACCTGTGCGGCGAATACGTGGTGGTGGTCGTGGACTTCTACTCACTCAACGACCTTCACGGTAAATTTGCCGACGGTGACACCCACATTGGTGTGGACGAGATGACCACATATCTCAAGGCCGCCCGCGAAAGTGACGAGGTTGCCATCCTGCTGTCGGCGGGCGATATGTGGCAAGGCAGCGCCGAGTCCAACAACACCAACGGCAACATTATCACCGACTGGATGAACGCCCTGGATTTTGACGCCATGGTCCTGGGCAATCACGAATACGACTGGGGCGAGGACGCCATCGTAAAAAACAACGAAATTGCCGAATTCCCCTTCCTGGCCATCAACATCTACGAGCGCGGGGACAACACCCTCGTGGATTACTGCCAGCCCTCTCTGCTCATCGACAAGGGCAATATCCAGGTAGGTATCATCGGCGCTATGGGTGACTGCTATTCCTCCATCGCGGGAGACAAGACCGAGGACATTTATTTCATCACCGGCGGTCAGCTTACCTCCCTCGTCAAGGCAGAATCCGACCGCCTGAAGGCAGCGGGCGCCGACGTTATTGTGTACGTTATCCACGACGGTTACGGAAAGAGCAATTACGGCAGCGTCTCCGATGTCTCGGCCTCCGCCCTTTCCTCCTACTATGATGCTTCCCTGTCCAACGGGTACGTGGATCTGGTCTTTGAAGGCCATACCCACCAGCGCTACGTCCTGCGGGATACCTACGGTGTCTATCACCTCCAGTCCGGCGGTGAGAATAAAGGACTGGTTCACGCCGAGCTCAAGGTCAACGTCGCCAACGGCGAGTGCTCCGTGAACACGGCAGAATTTGTTGCCTCTGACCGCTATGGCAACGAGGCAGACGACCCCATCATTCAGGATCTTTTGGACAAATACAAAGACGAGATCAGCAACGCCCTCCGGGTGGTGGGCTACAATGCCTCCTTCAAAAACAGCACCGTCCTGCGCAATCTGGTGGCCGATCTGTACTACGAAGCCGGTGTGGAGCGGTGGGGTGACACCTACCCCATTGTCCTGGGCGGCGGCTTCATTTCCGTGAGAAATCCCTATGAGCTGCCGGCAGGCGAGGTCACCTACGCAACCCTTCAGTCCATCTTCCCCTTTGACAACGACCTGGTACTCTGCTCCATCAAGGGAAAAGATCTTCTCTCCCGCTTCATCAACACCTCCAACAGCAATTATTTCGTAAGCTACGGACGGGAATATGAAAGCGACGTGATCAGCCGCATTAATCCCAACGGCACCTACTACATTGTTACGGATACCTATTGCTCCTCCTACGCCCCCAACCGATTGACGGTGGTGGACACCTACACCCCCGGCATCTACGCCAGAGATCTGCTGGCTGACTATATCGCCGAGGGCGGTATGCAAAGCTGAGCACCGCCCCCAACCCAAAGAACGCCGAGGCTTATGTCCTCGGCGTTCTTTTTGATGTTACAGGATGATCAGAAGCAGTGCCAGAAGCAACACTGTCGGCAGGATCAGGACAGGCAGCATACATCTCAGGCAACCGCCTCTTCTTCCTCCACCGGGTTCGGGCATAACGTATAGGGCATCTCTAAATACTCAGCGTGCGATGAGTTTTTAGAGATGCCCTATAGCCTCCCTTTCTATTTTGGTGTCGTTCGTATCAAATGTTAACTGTATTATAAAACGGTTAGCTTGTCAAGGGTCATTAAGTCAAAAAGCACTCGCCAAATGCCGAGGCCTCTTCAGGACGGTTTTCAAATCGGCTTATCGAACGATTGAGCGACGCGATTCTTTAGAGTCTGTCCCACAACCATCCATAACCATATTTTCTTCTTTACTTTTCGGATCAAACTCCGAAAAGCAAAGCAAGTAATAATCGCACGCATCGCAACAACACTCAAAGCCTTGCTCCCCGTTGCCAAGACAAACTGCAGGCTCTCCGGGCATAAGTTCTACGCCGGTAATATCTATTACCCTTTCCCGAACATTCTTGCTCATATGTCCCCCATCAATGAAAAAAGGTGCGCAACCGAAGCTACGCACCGAAAACCGCAAACTCCGATTGCTGCTACACAAACTAAATTAGAATTAGGGGATTAACCATAACCATTTAGTAGAGCTTACGATTTTACCAAGTTCAAAAATAGTTATGGCGAAAAAGGGTATCAATATCCCTATAAAGACAAAAATACCACTAATTCTAATATTCAGTTTGTGTAGCATATTTATTATATCACAAAATTCACAAAACATCAAGTCATTTGGTTAAAAAACAATAGGGCATCTCTAAATACTCAGCGTGCGGCGAGATACTAGGGATTTTTTTCGTCAGACTAAACAAAAATCTGCACGCATAGTTGGCCCTATGCGAAAGAATTTTGTGACGTATGACGGAAAAAGCACCGTCATATCGGCGTGCGATGAGTTTTTAGAGATGCCCAACATAATAAAAACACCATACGGAAAACGCTGGGGCACCTCTAAAAAGCGCTATTGACGAGCGCTGCCTTCGTGGACATAAATACAAAAATACGGCATACCTCTTTTGAGATATGCCGTATTCTTAGAAAAACTGTCTATTAGAGCACAGCTCTAATGAGAGAGCTTTTTATCATTTCCCGATGAGAATCAGCCCAGCTTAGACTGGTTGATCTTGATGCCGGGGCCCATGGTGGAAGCGATCACGCAGGACTTGATATACTGACCCTTAGCAGCAGCGGGCTTAGCCTTGATAACTGCGCCAACCAGGGTGTCGAAGTTAGCCTGGAGCTTCTCAGCACCGAAGGATGCCTTACCGATGGGGCAGTGGATGATGTTGGTCTTATCGAGACGGTACTCGATCTTACCGGCCTTAGCCTCACGAACAGCCTTGGCAACGTCAGGAGTGACAGTGCCGGCCTTGGGAGAGGGCATCAGACCCTTGGGACCCAGAACCTTACCCAGACGACCGATGGTACCCATCATGTCAGGGGAAGCGATAACAACGTCGAAGTCGAACCAGTTTTCCTTCTGGATCTTCTCAGCGTACTCAGCGCCGCCGACGTAATCTGCACCTGCCTCCTCGGCAGCCTTGATGTTGTCGCCCTTAGCGAACACCAGGATCTTCACAGTCTTACCGGTACCGTTGGGCAGAACAACTGCACCACGAACCTGCTGGTCAGCGTGACGGGAGTCAACACCCAGACGGATGTGGATCTCGATGGTCTCATCGAACTTTGCCTTGGAAGTCTGGCAAACCAGAGCCAGAGCCTCGGCGGGATCATACATTTTGCTCTTGTCGATCAGCTTTGCGCTGTCGGAATACTTCTTACCTACTTTAGCCATTTCCGTACACCTCCGTATTAGTCTTCCACCGTGATACCCATGGAGCGGGCGGTACCTGCGATCATGCTCATGGCAGCCTCGAGGGAACCGGCGTTCAGGTCGGGCATCTTGGTCTCTGCGATCTTCTGCACCTGCTCCTTGGTGATCTTAGCCACCTTGTCCTTGTTAGGCTTAGCAGAAGCAGTCTCGATGCCGGCAGCCTTCTTGATCAGGACGGGAGCGGGGGGAGTCTTGGTGATGAAGGTAAAGGAACGGTCAGCGTACACGGTGATGACAACGGGAATGATCAGACCGATGTCATTCTTGGTGCGCTCGTTAAATTCCTTGGTGAATACGGGGATAGCCACACCGTACTGACCCAGAGCGGGACCTACGGGAGGCTGAGGGGTTGCCTTACCGGCAGGAAGCTGGAGCTTGATATAACCCATAATTTTCTTTGCCATAATTGAATTCCTCCATTTGTGGTACTTGTGCGGGAGATTTGCCAAAGGCGATATTTTCTCCCTCCCACGGGCGA
>SVTR01000012.1 GCA_015063685.1 Oscillospiraceae bacterium
TCACCGCCCCACCTGCACCGAGCAGGGCTACACCACCCACACCTGTACCCGTTGTGACGATACCTACACCGACACCGAGGTAGCACCCCTGGGTCATAAGCCCGGCGCCGCCGCCGATTGTATCAAGGATCAAACCTGTACCGTATGTGGCGTTGTCCTGACCGAAAAGCTGGGCCACGATTACAAAACCGAGGTCACCGCCCCCACCTGCACCGAGCAGGGCTACACCACCCACACCTGTACCCGTTGTGACGATACCTACACCGATACTGAGGTAGCGCCCCTGGGTCATAAGCCCGGTGACGAGGCTACCTGTACCACAGCTCAAACCTGTAAGGTCTGCGGAGAAGAACTGGTTGCCGCCCTGGGTCATAAGCCCGGCGCCGCCGCCGATTGTATCAAGGATCAAACCTGTACCGTTTGCGGCGTTGTCCTGACCGAAAAGCTGGGTCACGATTACAAAACTGTGGTCACCGCCCCCACCTGCACCGAGCAGGGCTACACCACCCACACCTGTACCCGCTGTGACGATACCTACACCGATACCGAGGTAGCGCCCCTGGGTCATAAGCCCGGTGACGAGGCTACCTGTACCACAGCTCAAACCTGTAAGGTCTGCGGAGAAGAACTGGTTGCCGCCTTGGGTCATAAGCCCGGAGCCTCCGCCGATTGCGTCAACGATCAGATTTGTACCGTTTGCGGCGTTGTCCTGACCGAAAAGCTGGGCCACGACTATAAGGCCGAGGTCACCGCCCCCACCTGCACAGAGCAGGGCTACACTACCCATACCTGTACCCGCTGTGACGATACCTACACCGATACTGAGGTAGCGCCCCTGGGTCATAAGCCCGGTGACGAGGCTACCTGTACCACAGCTCAAACCTGTAAGGTCTGCGGAGAAGAACTGGTTGCCGCCTTGGGTCATAAGCCCGGCGCCGCCGCCGATTGTATCAAGGATCAAACCTGTACCGTTTGCGGCGTTGTCCTGACCGAAAAGCTGGGCCACGACTACAAGGCCACGGTCACCGCCCCCACCTGTACCGAGCAGGGCTACACCACCCACACTTGCTCTCGTTGTGACGATACCTACACCGACACCGAGGTAGCGCCCTTGGGTCATAAGCCCGGTGACGAGGCTACCTGTACCACAGCTCAAACCTGTAAGGTATGCGGAGAGGAAATGACCGCCGCCCAGGGACATATCCCCGGAGAATGGATCATAGACCAAAAACCTGCGGCCGGCGTGGAAGGTAGCATGCATAAGGAGTGCACGATTTGCCAAGCCGTGGTTGATGAAGCGATCATTGAGGCGCTGCCTGTGGAAACAGAAGCAGAAACAGAAACCGAAACCGAGCCTGAAACAGAACTCAATACCGAACTCGGAACTGAACTTGCAACCGAGCCTGAGGCAGAACCCGAAACTGAGCTTGATACAGAACTCGAGACCGAACTTGAAACCGAGCTTGTGACTGAGCCGGAAACAAAAACCGAAACTGTAGCAGAATCCGAAACCAAAGGGAAAGATCCCGGCGCTACAGTAACCGACGGTGCTCTTGAAACGTCCCCTCCCGCAAGCACAGAAAAAGCACCCGCTACAAGCGGATGCTTCGGATCGATCAACGGTACGTTCCTGTTGCTCTTGCTGATGCTTGTCGTTCTTCCCATGATGGCGAAGCGTTCTAAAGAATCCTGATATACTTTGTCCCTGCACGTTTGTGCAGGGACGTTTTTGTTGTGCATAACAATTGCAAGAAAAGCAAAAAAGCACCCTCCGGGGAGGATGCCTCTTGTTTTTTGGCGCAGAGAGAGGGATTCGAACCCTCGTGTGCTTTCGCACAAACTGATTTCGAGTCAGCCCCGTTATGACCACTTCGATATCTCTGCGTATGTAATTCGGTTGCCACTTGCGAGTCATGGAAAACTCCCGAAACGACCTGTATATTATACCACAACTTCAAAATAATTGCAAGGGCTTTTTGAAAAAATATAAAAAAATCTGAAAAACGTCCGAAGTCACGACCAATACGACGGGAAACATTAAAAAATTATAAAAAATATCCGTTCCCCCTTGAAAGTAAAGGAAAAATGAGATATAATATAACAGATAACGCCCATGAATTGTCAGGGAAGGAGGATGTACCGTGTCGGCATATGAAAAAAAGCAGGTGACTGCTACAGACGATGCTTGTGATAAGGCGCGCAGCAGGGAACTGATCCTTGTAGTGGATGATGAGCAGGATATCCGTACGCTTCTCCGGATCCTTTTTGAAAAGGAAGGATGGCAGGTGGCGGAGGCTTCCGATGGTCGGGAGGCCGTGGACTACGTTGCGTCTCACGGCGAGGTTTCCCTTATTGTGATGGACATCATGATGCCCATGATGGATGGCATCACAGCCGCTGCGGAGATCCGCCCCTTGACCCACGCCCCCATTCTGTTTTTGACCGCACGTTCTGCAGATGGCGACAAGATGGCCGCTTATCGCAACGGAGGCGACGACTATATCGTCAAGCCCTTCCATGCCACCGATTTGCGCTTGAAGGTTCATGCCATGCTTTCCAGATATCGCTTCTATCGTGATCGGATCGCCATGTCGGACATGCCCGACCGTGACAGGGAGATCTATACGCCCACAGAGGATATCGAGGTTCATGCTGAGGAGAAGACGGTTTTGAAGCAAGGGAAACGGGTGATGCTGACTGAGCGTGAGTACGCGCTGCTGTGCTTTTTCTGTCGCAACCGCCGAAGAACTTTGTCACCGGCGGAGATATATGAAGCTGTGTGGGAGGAGCCCTACCTGAATACCGCATCCAATACGGTGATCGTTCATATTGCCAACCTCCGGAAAAAGCTGGAGAACGTTCCTACCGATCGATCCTTCATTCGCACCGTGTGGGGAAAGGGGTATCGCGTTGACTAAACGGAATCCTTTGAAAAAAAACTCCGAAAAGCGTCTGTCGGTCGAAAAAAGGCGGCGATTGCTATTTTCAGGACGTAGCGCCCAAAACAACGGGCGTCCCTTTCTCTCCCTTCGCATCAAATTTGCCATGGTGCTGATCATCAGCTCTGTGGGCATTGTGGTGGCCATGCTGATGCTGATCCCGCTGTCCGCCAGTCTGATCACCAAAGAATACATGCAGCCCGAGCGTCTGAACCTCAGACTGGATGATTATATCAAAAATTTCAGCGATTACGTGGCTGAGGAAAATATCACCTCGGATGATGCCGCATCGGTGGCCAGATGGTCCATGTATCACCGCAACGTGCACCTGGTTGTTTTCGGCGGTGAGAAGGCCCAATTCGGCGTTGCTGACGGTGAGATCCTGGAGGGAGATGACGCACCCGAGATCAGCGATCCCGTGTTCACCGAAAACATCCCCATCGGAGAAACCTCGGACACGGCTTTGGGCAACACCTATTTCGTCCGCTTTGCAGACCGCGTCTGTTCGGTTTCTGTCATGGATTATTCAGGGCAGGCCGTATATAACGGCATCCAATGGGGGGGTGCTATCCTTGCGCTCCTGGCTTTCTTTATCATCGTCTTGGTTTATTATCATTTCCAGACCAAGGCCATCCTCCGACTTTCTGCGGAGGTGGAGGAGGTCAGCGGAGGTGCTTTGTCAGCACCCATTCACTCCAAGAGAACGGATGAAATCGGCGGTCTTGCCAGAGACGTGGATAACATGAGAACCACCATTCTGAAAAAAATGGAGGAGGAAAAGGCGGCGAGAGAGGCCAACGGTGAGTTGATCACCTCCATGTCTCATGATATCAGAACCCCCCTGACAACCCTTCTGGGGTATATGGAGCTTTTGCAGAATGACTGTGAGGGTATGACCGATGAGCAAAAGACCTATGTCCGTCTCTGCTCCGAGAAGGCCGCGCAGATCAAGGAGCTTTCGGACAAGCTGTTTCTTTATTTTTGGGCATACAGTATCGGTGAGGATCACGTGGATACGGAATCCTGCGATATCCGGCTGCTGGGGGAGCAGATGATCGGAGAGTGGTTGCTCCCCATGGAAAATGAAGGACTGACACTCAAGGTTCAGAGCGATACGCTGCCTGCGGGCACCTGCGTTGCCGTTAATACCGAATGCCTGCGCCGCATCATTGATAATCTTCTGGACAACATCCGAAAGTATGCTCACAGGGATCACCCTGTGGAGATCCTCGTGACCTTGTCTCCCGGCAAGCGCTACGTTTGTCTTACCTTCCGAAATACAATCGGCTCCTGGGATAGCAAAACCACTGGTACCCATATCGGACACAAGACCTGTACCAATATGGCCAACCTCATGGGCGGACGCTTTGAAACCGTGACAAAGGGTGACGTTTTCGAGGCCCGCCTGTATATGCCTGTCGATTCGTCGGCAGGCGACCACCAATGAAGAGGATGTATTTATGAATCTTTTTGATATTGCCAATCTGATCCTGGGTGTGCTTTTTATCGCGTGCTATTCGTATCAGATCTTTTACGTGATCTATACTCTCTTTAAAAAGCCTAAGACCTTTGCCCCTACTGATCAGACAAACCGCTACGCCGTGCTCATATGCGGCAGAAATGAGGAGGCGGTTATCGGATATCTTCTGGATAGCATCAAGGCTCAAGACTATCCCTCCGATCTCATTGACGCCTACGTTTGCGCGGATAACTGTACAGATCGTACAGCAGATGTGGTTCGGGAAAAAGGCGCATTTGCCTACGAGCGCTTCAATCAGACCGAGATCGGCAAGGGCTACGCCTTGAGTGAATTGATACAACATATCTTTGATATCCACGGTCAGGATTACTATGACGGCTATTTCGTCATTGACGCGGACAATCTTCTGGATCCCCACTTTATCTCCGAAATGGATAAGGCCTTCTGCGCTCCCGAGGGCTACAAGGTCGTCAACGGATACCGCAATTCCAAAAACTTTGGTGATAACTGGCTATCCGCCAGCTACGCGGTGTGGTTCCTCCACGATGCCAAGCAGCTCAACAACGCCCGTTGCCTTTTGGGCACCAACGCCGCCGTGGCAGGGACGGGCTTTGTGATACATAAAGACGTGCTGAAGGCTCAAGGGGGCTGGATTCACCACGGTCTCATCGAGGATATCGAGTTTACCGCAGATGCCTTTACAAAAGACGTAAAATTCGGCTATTGCCACGACGCTATCCTTTACGACGAGCAGCCCACCAGCTTTATCCAGTCCTGGCACCAGAGAATGCGCTGGGTCAAGGGATATTTGCAGGTGCTAAAAAAATATGGCTGGGCATTGACCAAGCGTATGTGCCGAAAGGGCGGCTTTGCCTGCTTTGACCTGATGTGCAATATCAGCGCCGCCTATCTGCTCACAACTACCGCCTTCCTTTTGAACCTGGTGTACCTGATCGTGACGCTGATCGTCAGTCCCGCCACCTTCCTCGGAACGCTGGTGACTTCACTTGTCATGCTGTTCGGTGGATATATGTGCATGCTGTTTCTCAGCTTTTTTGTGTGTATCACCGAAAAGGATCGTATCCACGCAAGCAGGGGCAAACGCATTCTTGGTATGCTGACTTTCCCCTTTTTCATGATGTCCTTCGTGCCCATCGCTATCATTGCCATCTTTACGCCCAAGGTATCCTGGAAGCCCATCAAGCATACGGCGGCCATGTCCGTGACCGACGTAAAAAACAAGGATCAATAATCTGAACGCTTTTTATAATTTTTATAATTATCACAAAGGGGCTGAGCCAGTTGCTTTCGTAAAAGCTTTTGGCTCAGCCCCCTTTTATGCGGGAAATAAGCCTGTAATTTTATAGGGCATCTCTAAAAACTCATCGCACGCCGATATGACGGTGCTTTTTCCGTCATGCGTCACAAAATTCTTTCGCATAGGGTCAACTATGCGTGCAGATTTTTGTTTAGAGGTGACCTTTAGTCTGACGAAAAAATCTCTCGCATCTCGCCGCATACTGAGTATTTAGAGATGCCCTATAGAATATTTTTTCGCGTTTTTTTTGTATTTTTCATGTAACTCTTGACATTGTACCCCAAATGTTATATAATTAAAAGGTTAGCGGTTAAGAATAATTTTGACCGTTTAATCATATTCGGCGATTCATCATCAAGCCGAAAGAAAGGATGAAAAAATGCTCAAACGCCTCACCGCGAGTGTCAGGGAATTCAAGACGGCATCTATCCTGACCCTCCTTTTCATCATTGGTGAAGCCATCATCGAGGCCTTTATACCCTTCATCACCGCAGACTTGATCAACTATATCAAGGATGCGGGTAATGACTTGGAAATGAAGAGGATCCTCCTGACAGGCGCTCTTTTGGTCGGCATGGCCGTCCTCTCCCTAACCTGTGGCGGCGTGGCCGCCTACACCTGTGCCAAGGCCTCCTCGGGCTTTGCGCGCAACCTGAGAAATGACATCTTTGATAAAATACAAGCCTTTTCTTTTGAAAACGTGGACAAGTTTTCTGCCACGTCCCTGGTCACCCGTTTGACCACCGACGTCAATAACATCCAGATGTCCTACATGATGATCATCCGCACGGCCATTCGCGCCCCCCTGGTGCTCATTTTCTCCATCATCATGGCCTACGTTATGGGCGGTGTGTTGGCTACCTCCTTTGTGGTACTTATCCCCCTCCTGGGCGGCGGTCTTTTCCTGGTCAGCCGCAAGGCCATGCCCGCCTTCCGCGCAGTGTTCCGAAAGTATGACAGACTCAACGAGTCCATCGAGGAAAATGTTCGCGGTGCCCGTGTGGTCAAGGGCTTTTCCCGTGAGCGGCATGAAATGAAGAAATTCGGCGTTGCTGCTGAGGACATTCGCGGTGACTTCACCCGCGCCGAGCGTATCGTTGCCTGCAACAGTCCCCTCATGCAGTTCTGCGTCAACGCCAACATGGTGTTCGTTCTGTTGGTAGGCTCCCAGCTTATCATCAAATCCGGCGGCGCTGACCTGAACGTAGGTCATATGTCCGCCATGCTGACCTATGGTATGCAGATCCTTATGCAGCTCATGATGCTGAATATGATCTACGTCATGATCACCATGTCCTCCGAATCCATGAAGCGTGTAGGGGAGGTGCTGAACGAGCAGTCCACCCTGGTGTCCCCCGAAAACGCGGTTACCGAGGTGAAGGACGGCTCCATTGATTTCGAGGGAGTCAGCTTTAAGTATTCCGCCAAAGCAGATCGCTTCGCCCTTGCAAACGTAAATCTTCATATCAGATCCGGTATGACCGTGGGCATTTTGGGCGGTACCGGCTCCAGTAAATCCACCTTGGTTCAGCTCATCCCCCGTCTTTACGACGTCACCGAAGGCGCTGTCAAGGTAGGTGGCGTGGACGTTCGCCACTACGATCTTGATACCCTGCGCGGTGAGGTGGCCATGGTACTTCAGAAGAACCTTTTGTTCTCGGGAACCATCAAGGAAAACCTCCGCTGGGGTAACGCCAATGCCACCGACGAGGAGCTGATAGAGGCATGTAAGCTGGCCCAGGCCCATGACTTCGTGTCCTCCTTCCCGGACGGATATAATACCCGCATCGAGCAGGGCGGCACCAACGTCTCGGGTGGGCAGAAGCAGAGACTTTGCATTGCCCGTGCGCTGCTGAAAAAGCCCAAGATCCTCATTTTGGACGACTCCACCTCAGCGGTGGATACCAAGACTGATGCCATGATCCGCGCGGGCTTTAAGTCCTACATTCCCGAGACCACTAAAATCATCATTGCTCAGCGCGTGTCCTCTGTACAGGATGCCGACCTGATCCTGGTCATGGAGAACGGCGAGATCGCCGCCATGGGTAAGCACGATCAGTTGTTGGCATCTTGTGAGATCTACCGTGAGATCTATGAGCAACAGACTAAGGGGGGTGAGGGTCATGAGTAATACAAGCGCAAGAAAAGCCCCTCCCGGCATGGAAAAGGGAAAGCGCAAGATCAACTGGCGAGTTCTTGGACGCGTGGTCAAAATGCTGTTCCAATCCTATCCTCGCCTGGTGCCCATAGCGATGATCTGCATCATGTTTTCCGCGGCCGTGGCGGCCATCCCCTCTATCTTCACTCAGAAGGTGCTGGCGGTGGTTACCAGCTATATGGACAGCGGCAACACCGATTGGAGCGCCGCAGCCGGGGAGATCATACCCCTGGTCATTGTCCTGATCTGCCTCTATCTTCTGTCCATTACGTTTACTACCATTCAGACCCAACTTATGGCTTATATCACCCAGGGCTTTCTCTGCAAGATGCGTCGTAAAATGTTCGACGGTATGCAGCATTTGCCCATTCGGTATTTTGATACCAACAAGCACGGCGATATTATGAGCCATTATACCAACGATATTGATACCCTCCGCCAGCTGGTGTCCCAGTCCCTCCCCGTCCTGCTGCAGTCCAGCATCATTGTTGTGACCGTTCTCTGCATCATGCTGTGGTACAGCGTATGGATGACCCTGGTGGTGCTTTTGGGTGTCCTTCTCATGATTTTTGTTTCGGGTAAGATCGGCGGTGGCTCTGCCAAGTATTTCGTCCGTCTCCAGGCTCATGTGGGTAAGATCGAAGGATATATTCAGGAGATGATGAGCGGACAGAAGGTGGTCAAGGTATTCTCCCATGAGGATAAGGCGAAGGAAGAATTCCACGAGATCAACGACGAGCTGTTCAAAATCAGCTACCGTGCCAATGCCTACGCCAATATGCTGGGCCCCATCATCATGAACATCGGTAATATCCTGTACGTCATCGTGGCGGCCGCAGGCGGTGTGTTTATTTTGACGGGGATTCAGAACTATAGCGTCAGCGCCCTGTTCTTCGGAGTGGGGATGCTCACCATTGACATCGCCGTCCCCTTCCTCAATATGACCAAGCAGTTCACGGGTAACGTGAATCAGTTCTCTCAGCAGATCAACTCCATCGTCATGGCCCTGGCGGGCGCCGACCGTATTTTCAAGCTCATGGATCAGGAGCCTGAAGCTGACGAGGGCTATGTAACCCTGGTCAACGCTCGCATCGACGAGCAGGGCAACGTGACCGAGACCGCCGAGCACACGGGGCAGTGGGCGTGGAAGCATCCCCACGGCGACGGTACGCTGACCTATACCCCTCTGCGCGGTGACGTCCGCATGGAGCATATGGACTTTGCTTACGAGGAAGGGAAGACCGTTCTCCACGATGTGACCCTGTACGCCGAGCCCGGTCAGAAGGTGGCCTTTGTGGGCGCTACGGGCGCGGGTAAGACTACCATCACCAACCTCATCAATCGCTTCTATGATATCGCCGACGGCAAAATTCGCTATGACGGTATCAACATCAACAAAATCAAAAAAGATGATCTCCGCCGCTCCCTGGGTATCGTGTTGCAGGAGACCAACCTGTTCACGGGTACGGTCATGGACAACATCCGCTACGGCAAGCTGGATGCCACCGATGAGGAGTGCATCGCGGCGGCCAAGCTGGCGGGCGCTCACGATTTCATCACCCGCCTCCCCGGGGGCTATCAGAGCGAGCTGACCAACAACGGCGCCAATCTCTCTCAGGGTCAGCGTCAGCTTATTGCCATTGCCCGTGCGGCGGTGGCCGATCCTCCTGTCATGATTTTGGATGAGGCCACCTCCTCCATTGACACCCGTACTGAAGCTATCGTTCAGGCGGGCATGGATCGTCTCATGAAGGGACGTACCGTGTTTGTCATCGCCCACCGCCTGTCCACCATCATGAACTCCGACGTCATCATGGTGCTTGACCACGGTCGCATCATCGAGCGCGGCGACCACCAAAAGCTCATCGACGAAAAGGGCACCTACTATCAGCTCTATACGGGCGCGTTTGAGTTGGAGTAAGGAGGACGAGGAGTACGCGAGGGGAACTTTTGAGAAAAGTTCCCCCTCGACCCCCTCAAAACCTTTTAAAAAGGGACTTGGAAAAGGGAAGTGAGGAGACACCCGTGGGTGTTTCTTTACCCCCAGGGGGGCCTACTCCATACGCAAGTCATATTGCACAGAAATAATTTTGTATTCTTTGAATAAATATGCAGAAAACCCCTTGACAAATCTGCATAAATGTTGTATAATAACCGCATATTTTGAAATTTCGCTGAATATATTCGGCATATAATCGGAGGTTCATCATGATTAACAAGGAAAACATCAAAAAAGTCGTTCTCGCCTACTCGGGCGGTCTGGATACGTCCATCATCATTCCGTGGCTGAAGGAAAACTACAACAACTGCGAGGTCATCGCGGTTTCGGGTAACGTGGGTCAGGCCGACGAGCTGGAGGGCCTGGAGGAAAAGGCTCTCAAGACCGGCGCGTCCAAGCTCTACGTTCTCGACCTCACCGAGGAGTATGTGGACGAGTACATCATCCCCTGCATGAAGGCAGGCGCCATCTACGAGGAGTACCTGCTGGGTACCTCCCACGCCCGTCCCTGCATCGCCAAGGGCCTGGCCGAGATCGCCATCAAGGAGGGCGCCGACGCCATCTGCCACGGCTGTACCGGTAAGGGTAATGACCAGGTCCGCTTCGAGCTGACCCTCAAGCACTTCTGCCCCGATATGCCCATCATCGCTCCCTGGAGAGAATGGGATATCAAGTCCCGTGAGGAAGAGATCGACTACGCAGAGGCACACAACGTCCCTCTGAAGATCAACCGCGAGACCAACTACTCCAAGGATAAGAACCTGTGGCACCTGTCCCATGAGGGTCTTGACCTGGAGGATACGGGCAACGAGCCCCAGTACGAAAAGCCCGGCTTCCTGGAGATGGGCGTTTCCCCCATCCAGGCGCCTGACGTCCCCACCTATATCGAGCTTGATTTCGTTCAGGGCGTTCCCGTGGCGCTGGACGGCAAGAAGATGTCCGCCAAGGATATTATCCTGGCCCTCAACGAGCTGGGCGGCAAGAACGGTATCGGTCTTCTGGATATCGTGGAGAACCGTCTGGTCGGCATGAAGTGCCGTGGAGTCTACGAGACCCCCGGCGGAACCATCCTCTACAAGGCTCACTCCGTCCTGGAGAGCATTTGTCTCGACAAGATGACCCTGCACGAGAAGCAGAAGCTGGCCATCACCTACGCCGAGCTAGTCTACAACGGACAGTGGTTCACCCCCCTGCGCGAGGCTCTTGCCGCCTTCGTGGACAAGACCCAAGAGACCGTCACAGGTAAGGTGCGCCTGAAGCTCTACAAGGGCAACATGATCAACGCGGGCGTTTGGTCCGACTACTCCCTCTACTCCGAAGAGATCGCCACCTTCGGCGAGTCCGACTACAACCAGGCCGATTCCGCAGGATTTATCAACCTTTACGGCCTGCCCATCAAGGTCAAGGCCATGGTGGATGCCAAAAATAAGAAATAATGAGGCATAAGAAATATGGGGCGGATGCCCCATATTTCTTGTATAACAGAGTGGTAAATTGTTGTTTAGCGGGCAGTGCCCGCGGCCATCGCTCGGGGTAGTGCATCCTATGCGTACCACATACCGCGATGAGCAGCTGGTCAGTTAAATTGTTGTTTAGCGTTGTTGTGCCCCGCCTTGAAACAGTCATCCTGAGCGAGGGCGATGCCCGAGTCGAAGGATCCCACAGGAAGCAAAACCTTTTTATGACAATGGTTTTTTACAGGTATAAAGAGATCCTTCGGCGCGGCCAGCGGCCTTGCTCAGGATGACCGCGTTGGTCAGTAAACGCCCATAAACAACAATTTAACTGAACAACTGCTCATCGCGGTATGTGGTACGCATAGGATGCACTACCCCGAGCCAGAGCCCCACCTCAGGTGGTAAACAACAATTTATCTAACCAACTGCCCTTCGCGGTATGTGGTACGCATAGGATGCACTACCCCGAGCCAGAGCCCCACCGCAGGTGGTAAACAACAATTTAACTGAACAACTGCTCACCGCGGTATGCGGTCTGTATGGGTTGAACTCCTCGGCGTTGGCAGGCGGCACGGCCGCCAAACAACAATTTATCTTTCCCCTAAGAAAGGAATAATGTATGGCAAAAATGTGGGCAGGCAGAACGGCGGGGGAGACCGACCGTATCGCCGATGATTTTAATTCATCCATTCACTTTGACTCCCGTATGTACCGTCAGGACATCACGGGCTCCATGGCGCACGCCGCCATGCTGGCATCCAAAAATATCATCACCTCTGAGGACGCCGATACCCTCATTGCAGGGCTGGAGGGCATCCTCAATGACATCGACAGCGGAAAGCTGGCCATCGACATGACCTGTGAGGACATCCATATGTTCGTGGAGCAGGTGCTGACCGAGCGGCTGGGCGACGTGGGCAAAAAGCTCCACACCGCCAGAAGCCGTAACGACCAGGTGGCCCTGGACCTCCGTATGTACCTCCGCGATGAGATCACGACCGTCAAGTCCCTTATCAAAGATCTCATCGAAGCGCTGACAAATCAGGCCGAGGCGCACAAGGACGTGATCCTCCCCGGATATACCCACCTCCAGCGCGCCCAGCCCATCGTGTTCGGCCATCACCTCATGGCCTACGCCATGATGCTGCTCCGTGATCTGGACAGATTCACCGACACCGCCCGCCGCATGAACGTCTCCCCCATCGGCTCTTGTGCCTTGGCGGGAACGACCTACGATACCGACCGTTATTTCGAGGCCGAAAAGCTGGGCTTTGATTCCATCTGTCTCAACAGTCTGGACGGCGTGTCCGACCGTGATTTCGCCGTGGAGTTCTTGTCCTCCTGCGCTACGCTGATGATGCACCTGTCCCGCTTCTCCGAGGAGCTGATCCTTTGGTCCAGCTGGGAGTTCAAATTCGTGGAGCTGTCGGATGCCTATACCACAGGCTCCTCCATCATGCCCCAAAAGAAGAATCCCGACATGGCCGAGTTGATCCGCGGCAAGACGGGGCGTGTCTACGGTGATCTCATGGCACTCCTCACCACCCTAAAGGGTCTGCCCCTGGCCTACAACAAGGATATGCAGGAGGACAAGGAAAGCGTCTTTGACGCGGTGGACACCGTCAAGATGTGCCTGCAGGTGGCCATTCCCATGGTGGCGACCATGACTGTCCGCGCTGATAACATGAAGCGCGCCGCAGGGGAGGGCTTCATCAACGCTACCGACTTGGCCGATTATCTGGTCAAGAAGGGACTGCCTTTCCGCAGTGCCTACAAGATCTCGGGTCAGATCGTGGCCAAGTGTATCGCCGATAAGACCGTGCTGGAGGATCTGCCGCTATCGGTCTATCAGACCTTCTCCGACCTCTTTGAATCCGATCTCTACGGCGAGATCGCCCTTGAGACCTGCGTGGCGAAGCGCATCTCCGAGGGCGGTACCTCGGTAGGCTCTGTGGAAAAGCAGATCGCCTATGTCAGAGGAATGATTAACGTCTGAATTATTCTCGGAAAATCTCAGATGTCCTGAAAACCATGATGTAAAACAAAAACGAACGGTCACCCGTTCGTTTTTGTTTTCTTCCATAAGCTTTATCATTCGAAATACTCGGAAACCCGCTTCAAATGCTGAATGATAGGCAATTCCTGAGGACAAATGCCCTCGCATTGGCCGCACTCGATGCACTCGGAAGCCCAAGCGCCTTCCTTGGCGGTCTTAACGTAATTTTCCATGATCTCCTTCTTCTTATCAGCCTTGCGCTCGCTGAGATACTCGTTGTACTGAGCAAAATAAGTGGAGATCGGAATACCCACGGGACAGCCGTCGGTGCAGTAAGAGCAGGCGGTGCAGGGAATGGCAATGCCTGCCTTGATAATATCCGCTGCCTTGTGAACCAAAGCCAACTCCTCATCATTCAGAGGCTTCAAATCCATCATAAAGCTCGTGTTGTCCAGCATTTGCTCCATGTTGCTCATGCCCGACAACACCATCATCACGTTGTCAAGACCTGCGGTGAAGCGAACCGCCCAGGATGCCACCGACAGAGTGGGATCATAGGACTTGAACAGCTTCTCCACGGAATTGGGGACGTTGGCCAGGGTACCACCCTTGACGGGCTCCATGACGATGACGGGCACGCCGTGCTTGCAGGCCACCTCGTAGCACTTGCGGGACTGCACGTTCTCGCTCTCCCAGTCCAGATAGTTGATTTGCAGCTGAACGAACTCCATCTCGGGGTGGGCCGTCAGTACCTCGTCGAGGAACTCAGCATTGTCATGGAAGGAGAAGCCGACATGCTTGATAAGGCCCTTTTCCTTTTTATCCATGATCCAGTTGAAGCAATCCAGGTCGTTGTAAATTTCGTAGTGAGATCTGCGCATATCATGAAGCAGATAGTAATCGAAGTACTCTACACCGGTCTTGCGGCGCTGCTCCTCAAAGACCTTGTCGCGGTCTTCCTTTGTCTTGATGAAAGCCGCGTGAAGCTTGGTGGCCAAGGTGTAGCTGTCTCGGGGATGACGGTCGACCAGCGCTTCCTTGATGGCTACCTCGCTCTGGAAACCGCAGTACATCCAGGCGGTGTCAAAGTACGTAAAACCGCGCTCAAGGAAGGTATCAACCATTCGTTTGGTGTGTTCGATGTCGATTTTAGACGAATCCTTGGGGTCAAGGCTGGGCAGGCGCATGAGGCCGAATCCGAGTTTTTTCATGGTGATTTCTCCTGTAAATTTTATTATTGAGTAAAGCGTGTAAATTGTTGTTCACCACCTGCGGTGGGGCTTTGGCTCGGGGTTATTCAACCCATGCGAACTACATCCCGCGATGGGTAGTTAGGCAGGTAAATGTTGTTTACCACCTGCGGTGGGGCTTTGGCTCGGGGTTATTCAACCCATGCAAACTACATCCCGCGATGGGTAGTTAGGCAGATAAATTGTTATTTACCACTTGCGGTGGGGCTTTGGCTCGGGGTTATTCAACCCATGTAATCCATATACCACGATGGGCGGTTAGGTAGCTAAATTGTTGTTTAGCGTTGTTGTGCCCCGCCTTGAAACAGTCATCCTGAGCGAGGGCGATGCCCGAGTCGAAGGATCCCACAGAAAGCAAAACCTTTTTATGACAATTGTTTTTTACAGGTATAAAGAGATCCTTCGGCGCGGCCAGCGGCCTTGCTCAGGATGACCGCGTTGGTCAGTAAACGCCCATAAACAACAATTTAACTGACCAGCTGCTCATCGCGGTATGTGGTACGCACAGGATGCACTACCCCGAGCGATGGCCGCGGGCACTGCCCGCTAAACAACAATTTACCTGATCAGAACTTTCTCCACACCATCTTATCCACCACACCCGTATAGGACTGAATGATCTTGACCACCTTGGTGGAGACCAACTCCTCGGTGTAGTCGGGTACGGGAATGCCGTGGTTGCCGTCCTCGGTCATGGAGACCGCGGTGTCCACGGCCTGGAGCAAACGCTTCTCGTCAATGCCCGCCAGGATGAAGCAGGCCTTGTCCAGGGCCTCGGGACGCTCGGTGGAGGTGCGAATGCAGACCGCGGGGAAGGGGTTGCCGATGCTTGTGAAAAAGCTGGACTCCTCGGGGAGGGTGCCGCTGTCAGAGACCACACAGAAGGCGTTCATCTGAAGATGGTTGTAGTCGTGGAAGCCCAGAGGCTCGTGACGGATCACACGCTTGTCCAGCACAAAACCGCTCTTTTCCAGTCGGTTGCGGCTGCGGGGATGGCAGGAGTAGAGGATGGGCATATCGTACTTCTCGGCCATCTTGTTGATGGCGGTGAAAAGACTCTCAAAGTTCTTTTCGGTGTCGATGTTCTCCTCTCTGTGGGCAGAGAGCAGGATGTATTTCTTGGGCTCGAGACCCAGGCGGGTGAGAATATCACTCTTTCTAATGTCCGCAAGGTTGTTGTGCAGTACCTCGGCCATGGGGGAGCCTGTGACGTAGGTGCGCTCCTTGGGGAGACCGCACTCGTGGAGATAGCGGCGGGCGTGCTCGGAGTAGGCGAGATTGACATCCGAGATGATATCCACGATACGGCGGTTAGTCTCCTCGGGAAGGCACTCGTCCTTACAGCGGTTGCCTGCCTCCATGTGGAAGATGGGGATGTGCAGACGCTTGGCGGCGATGGCCGACAGGCAGGAGTTGGTGTCACCCAAGATCAGCAGGGCGTCGGGCTTGATCTGATTCATGAGCTTGTAGGAGCAGTTGATGATGTTACCAACCGTCGCGCCCAGATCGTCACCCACGGCGTCCATGTAGACCTCGGGATCCGCCAGCTTCAGATCCTTGAAGAACACGCCGTTGAGATTATAGTCATAGTTCTGACCCGTGTGAGCCAGGATGCAGTCAAAGTACTTGCGGCACTTGGTGATGACGGCGGCCAGGCGGATGATCTCGGGGCGGGTGCCTACGATGATCAGGAGCTTCAGCTTGCCGTTGTCCTGAAAGTGAATATCGCTATAATCTAATTTAATGTTCATTGTACTACCTCAAAAAAAGTATCAGGTTTGTTGGGATCAAAGCATTCATTCGCCCACATGACGGTCACCAGATCCTCGGTGTCCGACAGGTTGATGATGTTGTGGGTGTACCCGGGGAGCATATGGACGGCCTCGATGCGCTCACCGCTGACCTCAAAGTTCAGCACCTCGTCAGTACCGATCTTGCGGAGCTGGATGAGACCGTGACCTGCTACCACGATGAAGAACTCCCACTTGGTGTGATGCCAATGCTGCCCCTTGGTGATGCCGGGCTTGGAAATATTCACGGAGAATTGCCCGCACTTGTCGCTCCGCAGAAGCTCGGTGAAGGAGCCGCGAGCGTCACAGTTCATCTTCAAGGAAAAACTGATCTTCTCCTTGGGAAGATAGGACAGGTAGGTGGAGTACAGCTTCTTGGCAAAGGAGCCGTAGGGGATTTCAGGCATGGTGAGGGTCTTTGGCTGGTCGCGGAAGGACTCCAGCAGGCGGACGATCTCCCCCAGGGTCACCCGATGGGTCACGGGAGCGGCGCAAAAGTCCCCGTCGGGGGTCAGCACCGTTCTGATACCATCAAAGGTACAGCGGTGAGGGCGGCCCTCCAGGGCACAGAGCATCTCGTCCATGAGATCGTCGATGTACAAAAGCTCCAGCTCCACGGCGGGGTCGCTCACCGTGATGGGGAGGTCGTTTGCCATATTGTTGCAGAAGGTGGCCACCGCGCTATTGTAGTTGGGACGGCACCACTTGCCGAAAAGATTGGGGAAGCGGTAGACGTAGACCGTCGAGCCGGTTTCCTTGGCGTAGCCGAAGAACAGCTCCTCCCCCGCCTTCTTACTGCGGCCGTAGTCGCTGTCGTAGCGGCCGATGAGAGTGGCCTGGATGGAGGAGGACAGCACCACGGGGCAGGTGTTTCCGTGCTTCTTCAGGGTCTCCAGCAGGGTGGAGGAGAAGCCGAAGTTCCCCGCCATGAACTCGGCAGGATCCTTGGGGCGGTTGACCCCCGCCAGATGGAAGACGAAGTCTGCCTTGGCGCAGTACTCGTCCAAAAGGGAAGGGTCTGTGTCGATATCGTAAAGATAAAGCTCGCCAATGGACAGGGTAGGGTGTGTTCTGTCCTTGCCGTCCTTGATGCTTTGCAGAGCCGCCGTCAGGTTCTTACCCACGAACCCGGCAGCGCCGGTGATCAGTATGTTCATCTTACTTTCCCCACTTGGCCAGCTCATCCTGGATGTAGGCAAGGGAGGCGATCTTGGCCTTGGTCTCGGCTACGGTCAGGAGCCTCGTGTTGTTGGAGTTGAATTCGGTGAGAGGATTGCGGTCGGCATCGCCCTGGTTGAAGTACTTGTCGTAGTTCAGGCCGCGCTTGTCGCAGGGGACGCGGTAGAAGTTGCCCATGTCGATGGCACCGGCGCACTCCTCGTTGGTCAGCAGGGTCTCGTACATCTTTTCGCCGTGACGGATGCCGATGACCTTGATGTTCTCCTTGTCGCCGCCGAAGAGCTCGCAGACCGCCTCGGCCTGGGTACGGATGGTACAGGCGGGGGCCTTCTGGACCAGAATGTCACCGCTCTGACCGTGCTCAAAGGCGAAGAGCACCAGATCCACCGCCTCGTCCAGGGACATGATGAAGCGGGTCATACTTCCGTCGGTGATGGTGATGGGGTTGCCCGCGCGGATCTGGTCGATCCACAGAGGGATCACCGAGCCGCGGGAGCACATGACGTTACCGTAGCGGGTGCAGCAGATCTTGGTCTTATCGGGGGAGACGGTGCGGGACTTGGCCACGATGACCTTCTCCATCATGGCCTTGGAGGTACCCATGGCGTTGACGGGGTAGGCGGCCTTGTCGGTGGACAGGCAGACAATGTTCTTCACCCCTGCCTCAATGGCGGCGGTGAGGACGTTCTCGGTGCCCAGGACGTTGGTCTTGACTGCCTCAATGGGGAAGAACTCGCAGGAGGGTACTTGCTTCAAGGCAGCGGCGTGGAAGATATAGTCCACCCCGTGCATGGCATTTTTTACCGACGCCAGATCGCGGACATCGCCGATGTAGAACTTGATCTTGTCGGCCACCTCGGGCATCTTGGCCTGGAACTCGTGGCGCATATCGTCCTGCTTCTTCTCGTCGCGGGAGAAGATACGAATCTCACCGATATCGGTTTTTAAAAAACGGTTGAGAACGGCGTTACCGAAGGAGCCGGTGCCGCCGGTGATCAGCAAGGTTTTTCCTGTGAAAAGAGACATATCTGTGATCCTCCGAACCAAACATAATAATTCATTTCATTATATCACATTTTTCGTCATCCGTCAAGAGAAATTTTTAGAGATCGTATTTTGGCAAATTCTCAGAATCGTATTTTGCAAAACCAAAGGAGGCTGGCTCACAGAGAGTCGACCTCCTTTTGGGAAATCATGGTTTTTTCAGTTGGGAAAGAAGGCATGGCCCTCTATAATCAACTGATCGTCAAGTTCTTTTTATAGCCAACGAGCTGATCGACGTCACTCTCACCGGTCACGGTACCGCTGCTCGTGCAGTCAGTCACGGAGCCTGCCGCATTGGAGTTAGTGTATCCAAAGAGACCTCCCACATAGGAGACACCGCTCACGTTACCCGTATTTTCGCACTCAACCACCGTTAATTTATGGCCGCTGCTTGTGCAGTTAGAGCGCCCTACCAGACCGCCCGCATAGTTGCCGATGGCCACGATCGCTCCGCTGTTCTTTACCTGTTGGAAGGTGGCGGAGGAAGTTCCCTGAGTACCAATGATACCGCCCACCAACTCAAAGCCCGAGATATTCGCCACGTTTTCAACGTTGTTACAAGTGATACCCTCGTCTACGTTACCAACAACACCGCCGATATAACGGCCGGCGTCGGTAGCATTGATGGAGATCTCGTTTTTCACGTTGGTAAAGGTGCCGCCTCGCGTTCTTCCAAAGAAACCGCCGATATTTTCGTGCTTGAATTCATTGACAGCGGGAAGCTCATCGGTCAAAATGATCTTGGAGCCGGTGTTTTTAGCATCGGTGAGATTGAGAGCGTAGCCTTCGCCGGCAAAGCCACCCACATAGAATTGGCCCGTGACGGTAGAGGAGGCAGAAGCATTCTTGATGGTGCCGGTACTGTTGGACTTAACGTATCCGAAAAGACCACCCACGTGCTGTTGACCTGTAACCTTACCCGTGGAGGAGATGTCCGTGAAGCTGCCTGCGGCGTTGGAATAAGCATATCCGAACATACCGCCTACATAGGTTACACCGCTTACGTCACCCGTGTTTTCACATTCAAGTACAGTCAAATTTTTGTTGCTGTCGGAGCAATTTGTACGTCCTGCCAAGCCGCCGGCGTAGTCACCGGAGCTTGAAATATTACCGCTGTTCTTGACCTGCTGATAGATGGCGGTGCTTGATCCCTGGGAACCGATGATACCTCCCACACGCTCCGCACCCGAAATATCGGCCACGTTTTCAACGTTGGTACAGGTGATGCCGTTGTCTATGTTACCGACCACACCGCCGATATAGCGGCCGGTACCGTAAGCGTCGATCGCAATCTCATTTTTAACGTCGGTAATTCGACCTCCCGTTGTTTTTCCGAAGAAGCCGCCGATATTGCTATGCACATATCCTTCCTGGGCGGGAAGCGCGTCGGTGAGAATAATCTTAGAGTCGGAGTTCTGACAGTTGGAGAGAATCATGTCATAGGCCTCACCCGCAAAGCCACCCACGTAGAATTGACCCTTAATGGTGGCGGAAACGGAGGAATCCGCGATGGTGCCGGCGGTGTTGGATTTAGCGTATCCAAAGAGACCGCCCACGTGCTGCTGACCTGTAACGTTACCCGTGGAGGAGATGTCCGTGAAGCTGCCTGCGGCGTTGGAATAAGCATATCCGAACAGACCGCCTACATGCTGTTGACCTGTAACGTCACCCGTGTTTTCACATTCAAGCACCGTCAACTTCTGGTTGTTGTTGGCACAGGATGCGCATCCCGCCAAACCGCCGATGTAATCACCCGTACCTGAGATGTTACCGCTGTTCTTTACCTGCTGGTAAGAGGAGGTCCAAGGTGAGTGATATCCGATGATACCGCCAACGTACGCAGCACCGGAAATGTCAGCCACGTTTTCAACGTTTGTGAAGTAAACGCTGTTGGTCAGATGACCAACGATACCGCCGATATAGCGGCCGTTGCCGTATGCGTCAATTTCAATCTCGTTTTTCAGATTGGTGAGGGTAGCGGCGGTGGTCTTACCGATATAGCCGCCAATGTATTCGTTTTTCAGATTATTTACCGCGGGAAGCTCATCGGTGAGAATGATCTTGGAGCCGGTGTTCTTACAATCGGTGATATTGATGCTGTATGCCTCACCCACAAAGCCGCCCACATAGAACTGACCCTTGATGGTGGCGGAAACGGAGGAATCCGCGATACTGCCTGCAACGTTGGAATAAGCGTATCCAAACAGACCGCCTACATGCTGTTGACCTGTAACGTCACCCGTGTTTTCACATTCAAGCACCGTCAACTTCTGGTTGTTGTTGGCACAGGATGCGCATCCCGCCAAACCGCCGATGTAATCACCCGTGCCGGAGATATTGCCGCTGTTCTTTACCTGCTGGTAAGAGGAGGTCCAGGGGGCGTGATATCCGATGATACCGCCAACGTACTCAGCACCGGAAATGTCAGCCACGTTTTCAACGTTTGTGAAGTAAACGCTGTTGGTCAGATGACCAACGATACCGCCGATATAGCGGCCGTTGCCGTATGCGTCAATTTCAATCTCGTTTTTCAGATTGGTGAGGGTAGCGGCGGTGGTCTTACCGATATAGCCGCCAATGTATTCGTTTTTCAGATTATTTACCGCGGGAAGCTCATCGGTGAGAATGATCTTGGAGCCGGTGTTTTTACAATCGGTGATATTGATGCTGTATGCCTCACCTACAAAGCCACCTACGTAGAACTGACCCTTGATGGTGGCGGAGACGGAGGAATCCGTGATACTGCCGGCAACGTTGGAATAAGCATATCCGAACAGACCGCCTACATGCTGTTGACCTGTAACGTCACCCGTGGAGGAGATGTCCGTGAAGCTGCCTGCGGCGTGGGAATAAGCGTATCCGAACAGACCACCTACGTTCACACCACCGGTTATGTCACCCGTGTTTTCACATTTAAGCACCGTCAACTTCTGGTTGCTGTTGGCACAGGATGCGCATCCCGCCAAACCGCCGATGTAATCACCCGTGCCGGAGATATTACCGCTGTTCTTTACCTGCTGGTAAGAGGAGGTCCAAGGTGAGTGATATCCGATGATACCGCCAACGTGCTCAGCACCGGAAATGTCAGCCACGTTTTCAACGTTTGTGAAGTAAACGCTGTTGGTCAGATGACCAACGATACCGCCGATATGGCGGCCGTTGCCGTATGCGTCAATTTCAATCTCGTTTTTCAGATTGGTGAGGGTAGCGGCGGTGGTCTTACCGATATAGCCGCCAATGTATTCGTTTTTCAGATTATTTACCTCGGGAAGCTCATCGGTGAGAATGATCTTGGAGCCGGTGTTCTTACAATCGGTGATATTGATGCTGTATGCCTCACCCACAAAGCCACCTACGAAGAACTGACCCTTGATGGTGGCGGAAACGGAGGAATCCGCGATACTGCCTGCAACGTTGGAATAAGCATATCCGAACAGACCGCCTACATGCTGTTGACCTGTAACGTCACCCGTGTTTTCACATTCAAGCACCGTCACCTTCTGGTTGTTGTTGGCACAGGATGCGCATCCCGACAAACCGCCGATGTAATCACCCGTGCCGGAGATATTACCGCTGTTCTTTACCTGCTGGTAAGAGGAGGTCAAGGGGGCGTGATATCCGATGATACCGCCAACGTACGCAGCACCGGAAATGTCAGCCACGTTTTCAACGTTTGTGAAGTAAACGCTGTTGGTCAGATGACCAACGATACCGCCGATATGGCGGCCGTTGCCGTATGCGTCAATTTCAATCTCGTTTTTCAGATTGGTGAGGGTAGCGGCGGTGGTCTTACCGATATAGCCGCCAATGTATTCGTTTTTCAGATTATTGACTGCGGGAAGCTCATCGGTGAGAATGATCTTGGAGCCGGTGTTTTTACAATCGGTGATATTGATGCTGTATGCCTCACCCACAAAGCCACCTACGTAGAACTGACCCTTGATGGTGGCGGAAACGGAGGAATCCGCGATACTGCCTGCGGTGTTAGCGGAATAAGCGTGTCCAAACAGACCACCGACGTAGGATTGACCCGTGACAGGAGCAGAGACCGTAGAAGCCTGGACGGTCAGGGTGCTGTTGGCGCGGGCAAAACCGGCAAGACCGCCGACGTAAGACACACCGGTAACCGCGCCCGTGTTTTCGCAGTCAAGGATCGTAAGGGTTGTGCCACTGTAGACAACCCCGGTGCAATAACCTGCAATACCGCCCACGTAAGTGCCGGTGCCCGTGACGCTACCGTGGTTCTTAACATTCTGATAAACGGTATCGTAGTTACCCTGGTAACCTAAAATACCGCCGACGCAATCTACTGCCGTAACAGAACCGTGGTGTTCAAGATTCTGATAGGTACCGCCATTTTCCACACGTCCTACCAAACCACCCACATAGGTTTTACCGATCACCTCGGTATTGGCAGAGCAGTTGATGATGTGGGAACGGGCATAACCTGCGATACCACCTACGTACGTCATACCGGGAGCGTTGATATAACCCGAAACGTTGACCTCTGAGAGGCTGTTCGTGTAGTAACCGCAAAGGATACCCGCGTAATTCAAGTCTCCGCTGACCGTGATGCTGGCACCCGTTACGTTAACACGCTTGAGGGTACCGCTTACGTTACCAAAGAGACCCACGTAAGAGGTCTGCTTGGAGATCTTCAGGTTGGAAATGGTCAGATTCTTACCGTCAAAGGTACCGCTGAAGGCCTTGCTTGCGTTACCGATGGGGATCCATTCGGCAGAACCGAGGTCGATGTCGTTGCCGAGACTGACGGTCTTGCCGGAGAAATTATAGCCGTTGATATTGACAAGGTACGCAAGACCTGCCAGCTGTTCTCTGGTCGTCAGAACGAAGGAGCTTACCGATCCGGAATACCAGCTGGTATCGGGTGTGATCTCACCGAAGGGCTCCTCCAGCTCGCAGAAGAGACAGTAGCGATCCACGAAATGATGACCCTTGGCAGGGGTGTAATCATTTCTGTAACTGTAGCCGCAATCCTGGCAGGTAAAGGTGGTGTAACCCTGCGCAAGACAAGTGGGGGACGTGACCAACTGAACCATGTTTTCATGCTCACAGGTGCTGTTGGAAATCTCCACCTCGTATACAGAACCGTTGGACAGGGTGATGACAACGTGACCCGTGTAATCAATGAGAATATCGGAAATGCCGATACCCGTGTCACCCTTATCACCCTTGTCACCCTGAATACCTTGCTCACCGTCTACACCGTTGACAACCTCAAAGGTGGTGGTGGAGCCATCGTCAAAGGTGATGGTGTAGATGTCTACGTTATCTCGGGTGTCGGTCTTTTCAACAGAGACAATACCGTTACCGGTGTCGCCCTTGTCACCCTGATCACCCTTGTCGCCCTTATCACCCTTGTCACCCTTATCGCCGTCTTCTCCGTCAATACCGTTGACCACGTTGAAGGTGGTGAAGCTGCCGTCGTCAAAGATGATGGTGTAGGTGTCCACGTTGCCGCTGGTAGCGGTCAATTCGATATTGACAATGCCGTTACCCTTATCACCCGGAACACCCTGGATACCTTGAATACCTTGAGGGCCTTGGGCACCGGTGTCACCCTTGTCACCCTTGTCGCCCTTTTCGCCATCCTCGCCGTCAATGCCGTTGACGATCTCAAAGGTGGTGGTGGAGCCGTCGTCAAAGGTGATGGTATATGTATCGACGTTCTCGTTGGTGGAAGTTTTTTCAATGGTCAAAATACCGTTGCCCTTGTCACCCTTGGGGCCGACGAGGGACAGAAGCCAGTCGCTCTCAGAGCCCTCGTAGCCGTATTTACAGGCAATTTCGTAAGCCGACAGACCATCATCGCCATCCTTGCCGTCAACGCCTACCATGGTAGCCAGCCAATCTTGGAGCGTACCCTCAAAGCCCTGCTCCTTGGCCAACTCATAGGCGGATTTACCGTCATTACCATCCTGTCCGTTCTGGCCATCCTGACCGTTCTGACCCACGAGGGATGCCAGCCATTCAGTCAGAGAGCCCTTGAAGCCCATGTCGCAAGCCAGCTGATAGGCGGATTTGCCATCAGCACCGGTAGCGCCGGTTTCACCCTGAGGACCCTGAGGTCCGGTAGCGCCGGTTTCGCCCTGAGGACCCTGAGGTCCGGTAGCGCCGGTCTCGCCCTGAGGACCCTGAGGACCGGTAGCGCCGGTCTCACCTTGAGGACCCTGAGGACCGGTAGCGCCGGTCTCGCCCTGAGGACCCTGAGGTCCGGTAGCGCCGGTCTCGCCCTGAGGACCCTGAGGACCGGTAGCGCCGGTTTCACCCTGAGGACCCTGAGGTCCGGTAGCACCGGTCTCGCCCTGAGAACCCTGAGGACCGGTAGCACCGGTCTCGCCCTGAGGACCCTGAGGACCGGTAGCACCGGTCTCACCAATCAGAGAATCCAACCAGGCCGCCAGGGAACCCTTGAAGCCGTTATCAAGAGCCAGCTCATAGGCAGATTTGCCGTTTTTACCGTCCTGACCGTCAGCGCCGGCGGGACCCTGAGGACCGGTCGCACCGTCCTGGCCGTCAGCACCCGCGGGACCCTGAGGACCGGTAGCACCGTCTTGACCGTCAGCGCCGGCGGGGCCGATGAGGGACTCCAGCCATTCGGCCTCAGTGCCGGTATATCCGTTTTCTACGGCAAGCTCATAGGCGGATTTGCCGCGCTCACCGTCGGCCCCGGTAGCACCCACCTCACCCACAAGGGAAGCAAGCCATTGCTCAAGGGTACCTTGGTAGCCCTTGTCTACAGCAAGCTCGTAGGCGGATTTTCCGTCAACGCCATCTTTTCCGTCGACGCCATCTTTTCCGTCAACGCCATCTTTTCCGTCGACGCCGTCTTTGCCGTCAACGCCGTCTTTTCCATCCACACCGTCCTTACCGTCAGCGCCGGCAGGACCCTGAGGGCCTGTGGCACCGGGCTGACCGTCAGCACCGGGCAATCCGTCCTGCGCGCAGGAGGTGAAAACGATGCAACACGTGAGGAATAGTATAGCGATTACTGATAGAAATGAAGATTTTTTCATAGCTTCCTCCAAGATCAATATATATAAAATATATAATATCACATTTTTACTCCAATGTCAATAAAAGTTGCTAAAATGATGAATAAACGCCGGCAAAGAATTTTTCGATAAACAGTTCTGTTACCAAAAATTTCGCATGGATTTTGCTTTGTAATATATGCCATTTCGCTTGACATCAATGCCACATTATGGTATAATCTTTTGCGATAGGGTGAGCATTCCAAACCGAAAATCCAAGCCACCCTGCGGAGATGTATATGAAGGATTACTTGTATCAATATCTGCCCGACGGCGCGGCCGCTTATGAAAACGACGTTCATAAAAACGCCCTGTTTATTCTGGAAAAACAATTGCTGGACAAGTCCCTTTGGGATAAATTTGTCTACGTCTTTACCGAGCGTCCCGATCCCGAGGACTTGGGCTGGCGAGGTGAGTATTACGGCAAAATGATGCGGGGCGCATGCCTTACTTATCGCTATCTCCCCTCGGACGAGCTGTACACCGTCCTGTACGAGACCGTCAAGGGTCTCTTGGATACTCAGGATGCCGATGGCCGTATTACCACATACGCCAAGGACAAGGAGTACTGCGGTTGGGATATGTGGACGAGAAAGTATGTCCTGGTCGGATCTCTCTATTTCTACGGTATCTGCCGTGATGAGGCCTTCAAGGCACGGATTATCACCGCTATGAAAGCGCAGGTGGACTACCTTATTGATACCTTGGGAGAGGATAAGCTGTCTATCCTCAATACCTCCGCATGGTGGGGAGGCCTCAACTCCGCGTCCGTGCTGGAACCCATCGTGGAGCTTTACAAGCTGACGGGAGAAGAAAAATACCTGATCTTCGCTAAATACGTGCTGGAGTCCGGCGGGTGCCGTGACGGAAATCTCCTCGATTTGGCCGAGGAAGGGAAACTCATGCCCTATGAATACCCCGTGGTCAAGGCCTACGAAATGATGTCCTATTTTGAGGGCGCGCTGGCCTACTACGAGGTCACGGGGGAGACCAAATACCTAAATATCGTGGAAAAATTCGCAGATGCCGTGCGTAAGACAGATATTACCATCATCGGTTGCGCGGGCTGTACCCACGAGCTTTTTGACCACTCCGCGGATAAGCAGACCGAAGAGACCGAGCCTTTGGCCATCATGCAGGAGACCTGCGTCACCGTTACCTGGATGCGTTTGCAGGAACGCCTGCTTCGCCTGACGGGTAAGGTCATCTACGCCGAGGGTATCGAGCAGTCTGCCCTCAACGCCTTGTACGGTAGTTTGAACTATGAAGGTCTGCCCCAGCTTGAGAAAAGCGAGAACATCCGCGTGCCCGGCGTCCCCTTCGACAGCTATAGCCCCCTCACCTTCAAGGCTCGCGGTATCGGCATCGGTGGATATAAAAAGTTCTCCACCGGCGGATATTATGGCTGCTGCGCCTGCATCGGAGCGGCGGGTACCGCACTGTTTCCTCTCATTAGTGTGATGGCACAGGAGAACGGCTTCGTGATCAATGAGTATAACAACGGCACCGTTACCGCCACTACCCCCGTAGGTAACCCTGTTACCCTCCGCATCAGCGGTTATTTTATCGATGAAGGTCATGCCACCGTCACTCTCGCACTGAGCACCCCCGAGACCTTTACCCTCCGTCTCCGGGTTCCCGCCTGGAGCCATGAGCCCACCGTCACGGTGAACGGCGATAGCAAAAAGGTGGAGGTCGGCTACGTCGATCTTACCCGTGAGTGGAAGGATGGCGACACCCTCACGATTGATGCCCATCCCGAAATGGAAATGCAGACTCTTAACGGTAAGATCGCTTTTACCTTCGGAGCCCTGGCTCTTGCCCGCGACGAGCAAAAGGAGGAGGGGAACATCGAAGCCCCTGTCGTACCTGTCCTGCATAACGGCAAGCTGATCGTTAATCAGTTGGATGCCAAGGCCGGTGAGACTGTCCGCTTCACCGTCAAGACCGAAGCAGGCGACCTGCTCCTCACCGACTACGCCTCCTGCGGCAAGCATTGGATGGAGGAAAGAAACCGCATCTCGGTTTGGCTGAACAGATAAATTGTTGTTTAGCGGGCAGTGCCCGCGGCCATCGCTCGGGGTAGTGCATCCTGTGCGTACCACATACCGCGATGAGCAGTTGGTCAGTTAAATTGTTGTTTATGGGCGTTTACTGACCAACATGGTCGTAGGGGCGAACTGTGTTCGCCCGTAATAAAAAGTATATTGATAAACAAAGGCTTTGGGGGAACGGCGGGCGAACGCAGTTCGCCCCTACGGGTTTTCATTAAACCTCCGCTAAACAACAATTTACATACTCCCATATTTAGAATACAAGGAGAACTACCATGAAACAACTTCACCTCATTTGTAACGCTCACCTGGACCCCGTCTGGCAATGGGACTGGAACGAGGGCGCTACCGCCGCTCTGGCCACCTTCTACGCCGCCTGCGAGATCGCCGAGGAATACGACTACATCTTTTGCCACAACGAAGCCCTGCTCTATGAATTCGTGGAGACCTACGACCCCGCCCTTTTTGAGCGTATCAAGGGTCTTGTTAAGGCAGGAAAATGGCACATCATGGGTGGCTGGTACGTCCAGCCCGACTGTAACATTCCCTCCGGCGAGGGCTTTGTCCGCCAGATCGAATCGGGTCTTACCTACTTCAAGGAGAAGTTCGGCGTGATTCCCACGGCGGCGGTCAACTTCGATTCCTTCGGCCATACCCAAGGACTGGTTCAGATCCTTTCCAAGTGCGGCTACAGCGGCTACATCTGCTGCCGCCCCATGAAGGAGCTGAACCCCTTCTCCGCCAACTACATGGAGTGGAAGGGCTTTGACGGCAGTAGCATCAAGGCAGCCCGCTTCGATGACCTCACCATTTATACCAACGACCTTGGCGATGCGGTCAACGCCGTCAAGCGCAAGATGCAGCCCTGGAACGATCAGGGCGAGGAGATCGCCTTTGCTCTTTGGGGCGTGGGTAATCACGGCGGCGGCGCCTCCCGTAAGGATCTCTCCGAGCTGGCTGTCTTCATGGAGGAACAGAAATCCGAGGGTGTGGAGATCTTCCACTCCACCCCCGAGGCCTTCTTCGCCGCATCTACTCCCAAAGCACAGTGGGACGCCGCCCTCCAGCCCTGCTTCGTCAAGTGCTATACCTCCATCGCCCGCCTCAAGCGCCGCTACGCCGAGCTGGAAAACAAGCTCCTCATGACCGAAAAGATTTGCGCCTACGCCGACGCCGAGGGAGTATATGATTATAACTTCGACGCTTTCGACGACGCCCAGAAGCGTATGGCCATGGTACAGTTCCACGACGTCCTGTCGGGCACTTGCATTATCGAGGGCGAAAAGAGCAGTATGCAGAAGCTGGATTACGCCCTGGAGCTCCTGGACAAGGAGTTTACCAAGGCCTTCATGGGGCTCTGCCGTGACTATGAAAAGGCCGTTCCCCTGAAATACCCCATCTTTGTCTACAACCCCAATCCTTATGCCGAGGAGTCCATCTTCACAGGGGATTTCTTCCTTTTGAACGGCATCTGTTCCGACACCGAGGGCTATGAATTCACCGTCAAACGTGATGGAGAAGAGGTGCCCTTCCAGATCGTTAAGGAATCCTCTTGCATCAATCTGGATCGCAGTAAGCGCCTGGCCATTAAGACCACTCTGAATCCTCTGTCCATGACCCGCTTTGATGTAGAGGTTCGCCGTAGCACCAAGAAGCTCCTTGACCGTACCTTCCAGACCGAGTTCATCACCGCGCAGGGAACCAAGGCTACCTTTGACGCAACCACGGGGGCTTTGACCTCCTTCGTGGTGGATGGCAAGGAGTACCTGAAGGGTTCCGCCTTTACACCCATCGTCTACGACGACAATCCCGACCCTTGGGGCTGGCACATGAGAACGGTAGGGAAGAACTACCGTATCCCTGAGTGTAAAACCTCCCTTCGTGTTGTAGAGAGAGGCAACCTCCTCACTACCGTAGAGAGCATTTACGATACCGGTAAGTCGGATATCCGCGTGGCCTATACTCTGTATAAGGATTTCGACTATATCGACGTTACCGTCAACGCCTATTGGAACGACGCGGGAAAGGGCTTGAAGCTGGCCATCCCCGTGTCTGAGATCGGTAAATTCGTGGGTCAGACCGCCTTCGGTATCCAGACCTACACCGAGGGTCTGGAGGAATGCTCCCAGCGTTTTGTGGGTATCGAAAACGGTGATAAGCTGGTGACGATCTTTAAGGACGGTACCTACGGCTGCTCTTTGGAGGATGGCGTGCTGTATCTCGACCTCCTCAACGGCTCGGTTTACTGCGCTCATCCCGTAGGCGATCTCCCCATCATCGACGAGCAGCGCTTCAACCGCTACATCGACCTGGGCCGCCACGAGTTCACCTTCCGTCTGGAGCTTTGCGACAAGTCCGCTATTGAACGTAAGGCCGCCGCTTTCACCCAGAAGCCCTACGCCCTCAACTTCTATCCCCACGGCGACGGACAAAAGAAGGAGACTGCCCCCGTCACTCTGTCCGATGGTGTCATCTCCCTCTCCTGTTTCCGCAAAATGAACGCAAATACCTACATGATCCGTCTGTTCAACAATACTACGGATAGCCGCGCCTGCGACTGTAGTGTCTTCGGTCAGTCCATCACCCTTGATTTCGGGAAATTCGAGGCCAAGACCCTCCTGTTCCGCGGCGGTGAGCTTTTCGAGCACAACTCCATGCTGATGCTTTGAAGCTACGACTCCTACCAATGAAAAAATCCCCGATGCGTGCAAACGCATCGGGGATTTTTATGATATGGGAAGAAGCGGTTATTCAATAACCTCCGGGATCTGTGTGCCTGCTTTGTCGTAGAGGCGAGTGATCTGCTGGGAGTTTTCCGGGGATGATTAGATCATCCACTTGTAGTGCAGACCATTGTGGACGCAGCGCAGGACGAAAAAATCCCTCGCATCTCGCCGTACGCTGAGTGTTTAGAGATGCCCTATAATTGAGTTTTCAAAAAGCTTTAAAGCCTATGCATAGCTGATTATTTCTTAAAGCAGGGCCCGAAGTTGGCGCAAGCTCTGTAGTCGGCGCCCTCCTTGTCCATGCCGAAGGCGTTCCAAGCGGCGGGGCGGAAGATCTTGTCCTCGGGCACATTGTGCATACAAACGGGGATGCGGAGCATGGAGCACAGGGTGATGAGATCCGCGCCGATGTGACCGTAGCTGATAGCGCCGTGGTTAGCACCCCAGTTGTTCATGACCTCATAGGCGGTCTTGAAGGGAGAACCGTCGCGGCCGTCACAACGAGGGGCGAACCAGGTGCAAGGCCAGGTGTAGTCGGTGCGCTTCCACAGGGCGTCAGACACCTCTGCGGGAAGCTCTACCGTCCAGCCTTCCGCGATTTGCAACACAGGACCCAGACCCTTCACGAGATTGAGACGGATCATGGTAGCGGGCATTTCGCACTTGGTCTCAAAGCGGGAGGAGTAGCCGCCGCCGCGGAAGTAGCCCAGATCGGCGTAATTCCAGGTGGTGTTCTCCATGACGGCCTTCATGTCGGCGTCGGTCATGTCGTACCAGGGCTTCATGACGCCGTTGCCGTTCTCGTCCTTGACGGCACCGCAAGCGTCCAGACAGCAAGCACCCGAGTTAATGAGGTGGATGATACCGTTGGCATCCTTGGCCTTGCCGTCCATCTCAAAGCCCGTCACACGCTTGACAGATTCGCCGCTCCAATAGGTGCGCACGTCAGCGAACATCTGAGCGCGGTTGGTCAGCAGCTTCATGAACAGCATACCGATGCCATTCAGCACGTCGTTCTCGGTGGCCAGGATGTAGGGCTCACGGGCACCGTTCCAGTCGAAGGAGGTGTTCAGCATGGCCTCGGGGAAGTCGCAGTTGGGATAGAAGTCGGTCCATTGACGCTGACCCTGGAAGCCTGCGGCGATGGCGTTGTGACCTACCATCTCCTCGCGGCAGGTGTCGGGCAGGTTCTTGTTACCGTTCATGAGATCCTTGATGATGACCATCATCTTGGTGACGAACTCCCAGTCGGCATCCTTCTCAGCGCGGGTCTTTTGCAGTTCCTCGGGGTTCTTGTCAAAGCCCTCGATGCAGTTTGCCTTGACCCAAGCCAAAGCCTTCTCGTACTCGGCCTTGTCGTAAATCTCCTCGGTCATGCGGCGGATGATCTCCACCTCGTCCACGGACTCCACTCTCATGCCAAGATAATCTTCAATAAAGTCGGTACTGATGATGGAACCGCCGATGCCCATGCAGATGGAACCGATCTGTAAATAGGATTTACCGCGCATGGTAGCGGCGGCGATGGCGGCACGACCGAAGCGCAACAGCTTTTCCTTCACGTCCTCAGGGACGGTGGTATCGTCGCAATCCTGTACGTCATGGCCGTAGATGCCGAAGGCGGGCAGACCTTTCTGGGCGTGGGTGGCGAGAACGGAGGCAAGATACACCGCGCCGGGTCTCTCAGTGCCGTTAAAGCCCCAAACGGCCTTAATGGTGTGGGGATCCATGTCCATGGTCTCGGCGCCGTAGCACCAGCAGGGGGTAACGGTGAGGGTGATGTCCACACCTGCCTTGCGGAACTGGTCGGCACAAGCGGCGGCCTCTCCCACGCGGCCGATGGTGGTGTCGGAGATGACCACCTTTACGGGCTCGCCGTTGGAATATTTCAGATTTTCCTCAAAAAGCTTGGCGGCGGTGCGCGCCATGTTCATGGTCTGCTCCTCCAGGGACTCGCGGACGCCGAGAACACCCCGTCTGCCGTCGATGGTGGGGCGGATGCCGATGACGGGGTAAGAGCCTACGTAACGGTTTGTTGCCATATGAATTTCCTCCTTGAGAAATTAATTTTTTTCAGTATATCAAAAAATATGATTTCTTTCCAATGAATTCTTGACAAAAAATGAGCAATGTTTGACTTTTTGCCTGCCAAAAAGAAAATCGGATATTCCAAAATGAGGAATATCCGATAATGGTGTGAGGATCAGGAGGATCCGCCTCTTTTTTCATAAATCGCCTGCTGACGGTATTCTCTCGGTGTCATCCCCTTGGAGCTTCGAAAGGTGCGATTGAAGCTGCTCAGCGTTGCAAATCCGCATTGAATGGCAATGGACAATATGCTGTCTTTGGTATTTATCAGAAGATAGCAAGCCCTGTCTATCTTTACCGATTGCACGTAGGCATAAAAGGGGATGCCGACGATCCTTGTAAAGTATCTTGAAATATAGGCGGGATTATAGCCAAGGGCTTCGGCCATCCCCTTTAGAGTGCAGGGCTCGGAGATGTTGTTCTCCAGATATATAAAAATATCCCGTAGAAGAAGGGTATCCTTGGAAAAGTCGTCCTCGGTATCCATATCCAAGGCCTGATAGAACAAACCGCAGACTGTATAAAGAAAACCCTTCACCGTGGCAATATCCTTGCCTTCATCCATTCCCAGGAACATTTCCCTGTAGAAGGCGGGCACGTCGTGTATGACAGGGGAAGGGAGCTTATGCTTTGCCAAGGAATCGGAGACGGCGGCAATGAGATCGTTGGAAAAAACGCAAATGATGCATTTCCCGTTGATATTCCGAGGAGAATCATAGCTGTGAAGCCTGTTGGGCTTAATGAGTACAAGATCACCTTCCTTGAGTAAGTAATCCTGCTTTTCGATCTGCATGCTCATCTCCCCCGAGAGCATGAGAACAAATTCATAGCAACGGTGCATATGCATCGGAAATATATGATTTTCCCGCTCATAAAGCATAAAATGACCCGTGCCGATCCCGTGCTCTATTTCGTACAACAAAGGCTTCATATTTTCCTCCTATTCACCGCATTTTATATACATCATAACAGAAAAAGAGCTTTTCGTCAAGTTCTCCAAGGAAAAACAACAAAAAAGCCCCCATGACTTGGCATGAGGGCAGAATACCCGGCGAAGTGTGAAGCGCTATCTTACCATAACAATCTCCAAGGTGACGTTTTTTTATATCCCATAACTCCCCGTTAAGGGATCCCGAAAGATTCCGATCTCAGGCGTGAAAAACGTAAATACCACAAACAGCACCGCCATCACACCAAGGATTGCCACCGCCCATTGGGGCGATCCGCACCTTACCTTGCCTCCCTCAAACAACCGTGTCTCATAGAGATACACCACCGCCGCCACTACAAAGAAAATGGCAATATTGAACCAGTCAGGAGATCTGCCCACCGCTCCGTTGTAGGTGTAGAAGATCACGGGGATCAGCGCCATTCCCAAGAGGCTCCCCCGAAGCTTGACGCACCAGAAATCCTTCCGATCCTTGAAGAAAAAGCTCTGGAGGATAGCGAAGGTGAGCATGGGCCAGAAGAGCAGCTTCATGTGCTCCCACGTGGATTCGTTTACCCCCGAGAAGGGCGCGACCCACGTTGCCTTCCCCAGCCAGTCGTAAAGAAAATGAAGTATGGTTCCCCCGAGGGATGTGACGGCAAAGCCCATCAGTTGCCAAAGAGAGATGGAACGTTCCGAAGGGTTCATGATATACCTCCTGCTTTTTTGTAGCAATATATGCCCGAGATGTGGGCGGTATGCCGACAAGCTCTTGACACATAACGGTCTGTTTGATATAATGATGCTATAAAAACAAACCGAAAGCGAGAGACAACGTGAAAGCAACCGAAGTTGTGGCCGCCCTCATATGGCGGGGAGATAAATTTATGATCTGCCAACGTCCTGCCCACAAGGCCCGCGGACTTTTGTGGGAATTTGTGGGGGGAAAGGTAGAGCCCGGAGAGACTAAAGAGGAAGCCCTCATCCGCGAGTGCAAGGAAGAGCTGGGCGTGCTTCTTTCCGTTGATGATGTGTTTATGGACGTGACCCACGAGTACCCCGACCTGACCGTGCATCTGACCCTGTTTAGTGCCACCATTGCCGAGGGGGTGCCGCAGAAATTGGAGCATAACGATATCCAATGGATCACCTCCGCAGAGATCGGTCAGTACGATTTTTGCCCTGCGGACGAGGTCATACTGGAAAGGATTCGTGAGCGGTATGAATGAGCATCTGAAACACCTGCACAAGATCGAGTTCGTCATCACAAACGCCTGCACGGGACGCTGCAAGCACTGCTCTGAAGGAGATCATACCGCGCGCGGGGCGTCCATCGATCCCCAAATCGCCGCCGATGCGGTGAGAAAGATCGCTGCCAAGTACGACATCCAAACCGTCATGACCTTCGGCGGGGAGCCCCTTTTGTATCCCGACGCGGTGTTAGCCATCATGACTGCTGCCAAGGCGTTGAACATCCCCAAGCGGCAGATCATCACCAACGGTTATTTCTCCAAGGATCCCGCCCGCATCCGCGAGATGACGGAGGGACTGGCCGAGAGCGGCGTCAATGACCTGCTTTTATCGGTGGACGCCTTCCATCAGGAAACGATACCGCTTGACGTAGTGAAGCAGTTTGCCGCAAGCGCCAAGGCATGTGGCATACCTATTCGACTTCAGCCCGCGTGGCTGGTGAGGGTTGATCACGACAACCCCTACAACAGGCGAACTTATGAGATCCTTGAAAGCTTTACCGATATGGAGATATCCGCAAATGAGGGGAATATCATCTTCCCCGAGGGAAATGCGCTGAAATATCTCGCCGAGTACTTTGCGGGTGAGACCCCTGAAAATCCTTATGCGGAAGATCCCTTCGATGTGCGTTGTGTGTCCTTCGCCCCCAACGGAGACGTGCTTGGAGGGAATGTCTATCAATGTGATATAGTGGATATTCTGGAAAATTACAGACCGCAAGGGAAGGATATGGCTTCGGAACATAAGAAAAATAAGACGGAGTGAGCGAGCGTAAATGAAAAAAATCATTGTCATCGGCTGTCCAGGCAGCGGTAAAAGCACCTTTTCACGTGCCCTGCATCATAAAATGGGGATTCCTCTGTATCATCTTGATATGATGTATTGGAATGCGGATAAAACCACCGTGGAAAAAAACGTGTTCTCAGAGAGGTTGTCTGCCGTACTTGAAAAGGATGAGTGGATCATTGACGGCAATTACGGCTCAACCATGGAGATGCGAATGATGGCGTGTGATACGATTATTTTTCTCGATTATCCCACGGATATCTGCCTTGACGGCATTCAGAGGCGACGCGGAAAGTCACGAAGTGATATGCCGTGGATAGAAACCGAAGAAGATGAAGACTTTATGGCGTTTATAAAAACTTATAACGAACAGCAACGCCCTAAGGTGCTTTCATTGCTTGATAAATACTGCGGCAAACGTGTGGTAATTTTCACGAGCAGGGAAGAAGCAGACGCGTTTTTGAAAGGAGAAGCTCTATGATTTTACAAACACCTCGCCTCATCCTCCGTCCGTGGAGAGAGAATGATGCTGAGGCACTATATATATACGCTCGTGACCCGGAGGTGGGACCCCCTGCGGGGTGGCCGCCCCACACAAGCGTAGAAAACAGCCGCGAGATCATCCGCACTATACTGTCCGCCCCCGAGACCTATGCCGTTTGCCTCAAGGAAAGTGGGATGCCTATTGGTAGCGTTGGCCTGCATCGCAACGACCTGGCGTGCCATGATGACGAGTACGAGCTGGGCTATTGGATTGGTAAGTCCTTTTGGGGACAAGGCCTGATTCCGGAGGCCTCCCGCGAGGTGCTGCGCTACGCCTTTGAGGATCTTGGCATGAGCCGTATTTGGTGCGGTCATTACGATGGAAACATCAAAAGCCGCCGTGTGCAGGAAAAGCTGGGCTTTGTTTATCATCACACCACCGAAGGCATCAAGCTTGAGCAGCTTCACGAAATTCGCACGGGGCACGTCATGCTGATGACGAGAGAAATGTGGGAAAGGGTGACGAAGCACGCTTGAGAATCTCTGCATAGTCCACTCCTTTTGAGGGGGGGCGATTTGTTGACCAAAGAAAAGCATTTGGTTTTGTTCACATTGCCAAAATTGTAATGATCTGGAACATTTCTCTTGTGCAGTGATAAGAATTATGTTATAATAATAGCATGAATGCCCCTATTTTCCTTGAAAGGAGATTTGCCCTTATGAAAAAACAGATTGCTCACAGATCTATCCGTTTCCTTTGCCGTGTCATGGCAGCCGTCATGCTGCTCTCGACTCTGGCCCTCCCCACCATGGCTCTGACCGCCCACGCCGAGGATGCCGTCGAGGAAGAAGTGGACGCCGAGTATGAAGCCAAGAAGAAAGCCTACCGCGAGAAGATCATGGCGGATGACGTCACAACCGACGATTTGCTCATCGGCTCTTGGGTGACCTTCTACTCCTTTGAGAAGGACAGCTATGAGTATCAGCTGGATCAGATGGCCGCCGCGGGCCTCAACTTCAATATGTTTCCTCGGGATTTCGGCTCGGGATATATGTATGACGCCGAGTACTGGAACAATATTGAGGAGCAGTACGCTAAGCGCAACATGATTTACCAGATGAACGGCAGCATGGCCGAGAAGAATATCGCCATCGGCGTGGAGTACGCCGCGGGCAAGGAGCATTGCGTGGGCTATCACGTGGTGGATGAGCCTACCGCAGACAAGTTCCCCGAGATCGCCCGTCTGGTGAAGCTTTACCGTGAGGCGGATGAGACCCGATACCCCATGGTCAACCTCTTCCCCAGCTACGCCCCCGAATGGGCCCTGGGCGGCACCTATGAGGAGCACGTCACCAATTTTGTCCAGACCATTGGTGCCGAGAACATCGAGTACCTGTCCCACGACTACTACCCCTTCCGCGACGGCGGCGTGGTGCTGACCGACATCTTTGCCGACATGGAGGTGCTCCGCAAGGTGGCCTATGAGAACGGCAAGCTCAAGACCCACGCCTTCCCTCAGTCCACCGCCTGGAACGGCACCCGTATGCCCACTGTCAATGAGATGCGTTGGAATGTATACGGCTACCTGGCCTATGGCTTCAAGGCTCTTTCTTATTTCAACCTGGTTTGCCCCGGCTCCTCCGATACTGAGGGCGAGGGCTTCCGCGACTCCCTCATCTATCGTGACGGCACCATCCGCGATCCCGAGCTTTTCGCCGCCTTCAGCGAGCTGAACTGGGAGGTGCGCGGCCTGTCCTCCATCCTCATGAATCAGGACGTAGCCCATGCATACCACACCGATAAGCAAACGGCAAATGTGGAGTATCTCCCCGAGGATTTCTTTATCCAGCCCGAAGGACGCAGAAGCGAGTTTATCATCAGTGTGATGGAGCCCAAGGAGGGCGATGATCAGTATATCATGATCTTCAACAAAAATTATTTGAGAAAGAAAATGACCGGTAGTTTTTTGGTTGATCTGTCGGGCGATGTTAAATGGCTGGAATATTTCGATCCCTTCACCGGTGAATATACTCCCGTGAAGCTGGAGGATGGCGAGATGAAGGAGACCTTCCTTGCAGGCGAGGGCAGAGTGTATCGCCTTCGTACCGACGAGCCTCCCAAGGAGCCCGAGGTTACCGAACCCGCTACCGAGCCCATAACCGAGCCCGTGACCGAGCCCGTGACAGAACCTGCCACCGAGCCTGAGACCGTACCTGTGACCGAATCCGTCACGGAGCCTGTGACAGAACCCGTTACCGAATCTCATACCGTGTCTGTGACAGAATCTGCTACCGAAGCAGTTACCGAACCGGCAACCGAGCCCGCCACCGAGCTCGCTACCAAGCCTGTTGCCGAGTCTTCTGCCGATCTTTCTACCGAGGCGTCTACCGAAGTCTCCACCGGAGAGGCAGAGTCAGGCTGTGGCTCCACCCTGGCAATAGGGGGATTACTGCTGGCTTTGTTGGCTGCTATCCCCGTTATGTATCGCAGGAAGGAATAACAAAAGCGTTAAAAGAAAAGCAATAACATGATAAAAATCCCCCAATAGGGTACATACCCTATTGGGGGATTGGTTTTTGGGCATCTCTAAAAACTCATCGCACGCCGATATGACGGTGCTTTTTCCGTCATACGTCACAAAATTCTTTCGCATAGGGCCAACTATGCGTGCAGATTTTTGTTTAGTCTGACGAAAAAATCCCCCGCATCTCGCCGCACGCTGAGTATTTAGAGATGCCCTTTTGAAAATACGGGTTTAATTTGCTGCTTTGCTATACTTGGTCAGAATGTGAGATCAGCTTTCTACCTCAACGCCGCGAACCACGGTCATAATGCAGAGTCCATCGGAATCGTTTAGGGGAACCAACGCAAATATCACGTCCACCTTCTGTCCCGCATAGGCGGCGAGATCAGCACAGACACCGGAAGGAATGCCCTCAGTGCCTTGGAAAACGATCTTGTCGGGGTGCTCTGTGACCTTGTAACCCGAAGCGGAGAAGAACTGGTTGGCAGAATTGGCGATACCCTCGTTGAGGCTGACATCTCCAAAAGAGGTTTGGGCATACAAACTGCACTCCTGCCAGGTCTTTCCTCCATCTGCCGACCACATGTACTTGTCAATGCCGCCATTGGCCACAGCCCAGCCCGCCAAAGCCAGCTTGCTGCCGTCCACGGTAGAGTTGTTGTAGTCCATGAGATCCAGGGGCTTGTCGGAGTTGGTTCCGCGGGCGTCGTAGGCGCCGTCGCCATCCCCCTTACCGTTGATAAAGTCGATCATGGAGGCATATCGCACGTCTGAGATAGTCCATCCGGATGTGGGGTCAACGTAGTAATTGGGATTCATGATGTCCTCCGCATCGGGGGAAGCGCCCGTAGCGAAGTCAAGCGTACCTGCTATTACGCCGCCCTTGTAGATCTCACCGATACCGGTTTGGTTATGCTTGCAGATATTGTCCAGACTGTCTGCCATAGCTACGTAAGCAATGTCAACGTAAGTATCCGCAGAGACGGGGGTATTGAAAATATCAAAGCGGAGGTACAGGGCCGTGTAAGAGCCGCTGGAGTCTGCCTCAAAGGTGGGGAGCATCTGATCGGCCATATCTACGAGGAGCACGTGCCACTCACCGTCAGCAATGAGGGAGTTCACCATGAAGCTTTCACCGGCCTGTGCATCGGGATGCTTGGTGCTGATGAAAAATTCGAAATGAATCTTGTCAGGATTATTTTCGGGAAGGCGATACTTAACAGCCAGATATTGGCCGGTGGGGCTGAGATCCGAATTTTGATATGCCCGGAAGAAGGCTTCGGCTGCGCCGTCACCGCTGCCAAAGATACGTACATAGCTCTCATCCTCGGAAATTTCGGTCTTGCCGATGCCGCCGGCACCCACGGTAGCCTGCTTAAGCTCCTGTCCCGCGACCAAAACCTTCATATTGGAGCTCTCGTGGGAAGCTCCGCCCTCTTCAGGCCAACCGGTAAAGTCCTTGCGGGCCACGACTCTGAAGGAACGGCTCTCGGCGTTGTCCATGTTGAAGGCAAACGCGTAGGAGTAGGTGCCGTCACGATCATAATAAACGGTGTATCCATCATAGAAGTGAGCGTGTCCCTTTATATCGGGGGTTTGTGAGGAGTTGACCGTCAGCTCTACCCACTTACCGTTTATCTTTTCATAGATGATGGGAGCAGTCAGCTTTTCAAAGCCGTAGACACGGACAGCCTTGTTATTGGAACCTCCGGAAACTGTAAACTCGGCGGACTTACCGTCTGTCGACTTGACCTTGGGCAGATATACGCTATCCATAGCCTCGCCGTCCTGCACCGTCAGCTTGAGAGGATTCAAACAGGTGTTCTCACGGATCTTTTGCATATTGGAATCATCTGTGGAGGTATAGAAGCCCCAGGGAGAGATGATGATGCAGAGCTTCATGGTGTCGCCTGCCTTCAGGGTGGTTGCACCCAGATCCAGGGACAGGCTATACTTGGCATTGGAACCTGTCAGAACAAAGCCGGCGTCGCAAGCTTCGCCGCCGATGATAAATTCGGAGTCGGCGATGATAAAGCCCAGATTGACGTTGTTCGTCGCCCAATCGGGGGTGTCTGCCTTGAGATCGTAGAGAGCAACGTAGGGGAAGTTGTCACCTAGCTTGATAACTTCGGGCCTGAGCCTCAAATTGGTTTCAGCATGGACGATCTCGTTGTTCTCACCGAGATAACCGATCTTCTGATATTTGCCTGCGTATCCCTCGAGAGAGTAGAAGGAGAAGTCCTTGGCAAAGTCTGCAATGGAGATATCCTCCAGCACCGTGTAGTTGATCTCATAATAGGCGCGGAGCTCATCAGTTTCGGGAAGCTCCAAATGGTTGTAGGAAGCCTTGATACGACCGTCATCCGAGATATAGTCCATCTTCACGTCGGTGTAGACGGGACCGGAGGAGATGATATCGTTGTGATAATTTTCGGTAGCGGAATAGTTACCCTCGGCATCGGTGTACTGGAGGAAGTACTGGAAGCCGCCGTGGGTATGCTGGGGCTGGTTGCTGTAGCCCTGACCCTCGGGAAGCTCGAACCAGTAGGGCATGGACATGGAGCGGAAGTCGGGCAGGGTCCACAGATCGCGCGCACCGTACAGAGGGCTGATGCAGCTGGTTTCGGTGGTACCTAAAGAGAGGTGATAGTAGGGCCAGAAGAACTGGATAGAGGAGAGCTGCTTCAAGGGAATCTGACCCCAGTTCATATAAAGATTCAGCACCGTCAGCTCAGTTGTGCTTCCCGCTTTGACACAAACAGGGAAGTAGGTTTCGGAGTAAGAGGGGTCTCCGGGATCGAAGATAGGCTCTTCGTTCTCGCCCTTGAAGTTCTTATAGATCATGACAGGAATGGGCAGGAGCATATCATCCTTGTCCAGTACCAATGCATTCTCGCCGCAACCTCCCTCAAAGTAGGTGTAGACGTAAATGTTGCGGTCACTGTCGTTGCCCTTTACCGCGACGTCGGCGGTATAGTGGCGGTTTTGCTCTGTAAAGAAGGGCTCGTTAAATCCTGTGCCACCGATCTTGAACTTATAGGCGCCGCGCAGTACATCGTAGCCCAGGTAGCTTTCGCCGCTGACTGTTTCCAAAGGGTGGCGCTCAATCTCAGCCTCACGAAGGAAGGCATCGAAATCGTGATTTTCATCGGTATAGAGGCGGTGACCCATGTAAAAGTCGTCAGCTGTGGTATTGGGATCGTAGTGAAGGACACCACCCTCAGGTGTGGCAGTCTGTGTGACCGTATAGATACCGCCCTCCAAGGAGATCTCCAGCTTTCCGCTATTCTCATGAGGCAGAAGAATAAAGCCCAAAATGCCCACGTCCTTGATGTCAAAGGCCGCATACTCGCAGGTAGCGAAGTCAACGCCGTCAAGGGAATCGTGGATGCTATTGGCATCCTTGATCATCAGCTTGGCAACGGTATCAGCGGAAATGCTTGTCATGAAGCCCATCCCCTCAATACCCTCCACCTCGGAAGAGGCGACAAAGTGAAGCACCTGATTCATTTTGTCGGAGTAAGTGTGGAAGGTGCGATCCAGCAGTACGGCGGGAGCGGAGGTGTCCAGATGGATAGCCTTGATGTCCTTGATTTCCACCTTTTCACCGGGGTTGCCGATGTCAAAGCGCAGGGAGGTAACGATGTCTGTGTAATCGGGGGCGGTATTCAATGCTACCGTATAGGTGTTCCATTCTCCGTTAGCCTCGATATCAAAGCGTATCTCCTGCTCGGGATTATGTCCGGTTTTAGAACCGGCAATGAAGTAAAGATAACCTTCCGTGGAAGAGGTTTTGACCGAAAACTGTACCGCGTTGTATGTTTCGGCAGGGAAACACAGTCCTTTTTGATTTTTGTTTGCAACGGTATAAACGTAAGGGTCGGCACCGTCAGCGGTATAGGAAATCATGCCGTCATTGACAGTAAGGTCCTTTACCTGATTGCTTTTAACGGTAGCTTTGGTGATTTTAAAAGGCATCTCCGTGGTGATGCTTGCGCCCCCCATGAAGTTTTGGCCCATGATGTGGGTGTCGTAGTAGTAGTAGCCCATGCGGTAAATATTGGTGTGAGGCGCGGCGGTAGAATCGGATGCCCAATATGTCTTGCCGTCGTCCATGGCAATGAAAACGTCCATGGTGTTCTCAATATAAGGCTGTCCCTTGGCATTGGTCAGAGAGGCTATCAGATTTGGCTGGGAGGAGGAGAGGGTATATTCCAGGCCCATATTCATGTTTTCAATGCGGTACGCCGTGCGCTTGACGTTGGCGTAATAGGCCTGCACTCGATCAGCCAGACGGTTCGCGTGCATGATGGTGTCAGCATAGGGACCCGTGATGATGGGCTCAACATATTCCGTGATGCTTTCTGTTTCGCTCATAGTTTCATCCTCAACCTTTCCTTCAGTTTCGGTCTCAGTTTTATCCATAGGCTCGCTTTCGGGTTCTTCCGTGGTTTCATCCGCAGGCTCACCTATAGTTTCACCTGTGATACCACCCGTGATTGCATCATCGGGTTTGCTTTCCGCGGTGCTTTCCGGATTTCCCTCGGGATTGGGGGAGGTGGCTACGGGATCAGCCGTGGTTTCGAGAGGCTCGGCCTCGCTCTTGCAGGAGGAGAGTACTCCGCATATCAAGAGAGTACAGCAGAGTGTCATCAGCAAAAAAAGTTTTAGCTTCATAACTATGGCTTCCTTTCCGTTGAGTATGAATTTGCCAATTGGACATAAACGATTTGTCTCGGGCAGACCTGGGATTTTCAAGTGGGAGAAAATCTTTGCGTATATTATACAATAAATGAGCCAATATGTCAAGAATATTTTGGAGCATATGATGGATGTTGCCAATCTTTTATGCAGGGACACTAAATGAAAAGAGCCGAATTCTCCACCTGAAGGGTGAAACGAATTCGGCTTTTTGTATGAAATCGGCATGAGAAGGGTCAGCCTTTACTGCCTTGGGTCAACGCGGCCTGGCGGTAAGTGCCTTCAGTTTTGGCGCATTCCTGGGCCCAGAGTGCAGCTTGGTGCTCATAAATTTCCTTGGGGATATCGGGCGTGCCTAAGGAAAAGGTGGGGAGCAGCATGTCACCGGCGGCCAAGGGATCCGTGCAGGCGGTGTCGTTGCGCCAGACCTCCCGCTCCTCCTTGTTGCGGAGATTGGGAATAGCCATGGAAATACCTCCCGCTAAAATGGAGCGGTAGGCGAAAAGCCCTGGCAGGAACATATCCAGCGCTTCATAGACGTCGATGGTATCCGCTGTTTCGTCCCCTAAAATCTTCTTGATGAAGTAGTACATAGAGAAGAAGTCGGAACCGCCGTGACCGAAGCCCGCCACATCTTCAGCGGGGGCATGCTCTGGAAAATAGGAGCGTAGAGAGCCTGTTTCATATCCGCCGTCGTACTCGTCCTTATTGATGTAGATCTTTGCGATGTGGCCATCCATGGCATCCTCACGGCCGCACTCCATGCGCCCCTTGGAGCCGTACATGGTGTACCAAATGGAGTTTTTGTACAAATCACCGTGGATGGACTTGACAATGCCGCCATTGTCCAACGTCACCATCTCGATACCGAACTGACCGCCCTTACCGCCCGAGCGAAGGCGGCGAGCGTTTTTGGTACCCTCAAAGCCCACCACGGATACGGGACGCAGACCCGTTGCGTGGATGATGGGGCCCAGAGAATGGGTACAGTAGAAAGTAGCGTACATATTGTTGCGCCAGTGATCGGATTCACCGTAGGCGATGGAGGGCCAGATAGGCTCGCAATTGTGGATGTACTCGCCCTCGCCGTACTCAAAGTCACCGATCTCACCGCTCTCGTAGAGCTTCTTCATCTCATAAGGCGCGGGCATATAGCAATAGTTTTCACCGTAAGCATAGACCAGCCCGCTTTCCTCCACCGCCTCTACCAGCTCCACAGCCTCCTTCATGCTCTGAACGGGCAGAACCTCAGAGAAAACGTGCAATCCCCGCTTCAAGCAGCGGATGGCAAAAGGCGCATGCTCGTTGGCATAGTTGGCCAGCACCACGGCATCCATGTCGTGTTCGATGAATTTGTCAAAGTGGTCGTAGAAGGTGATGTTCAGACCCTCTGCGGCGGCACGCTGGGCGTCCAAGGCCTCAGGGTTCTTGTCGCAGATAGCCACCACCTCAGCGTGGTCAGCTCTTTTGCAGTAATTGATCATGCTGGTGCCTCGATAAGCGCCCAGCACACCGATACGTACTTTTTTCATGATCTGTCATTCCTTTCTGATGTATAATGAGAAATGCTTTTTTGCTTGTGCTTATAAAACGACATCATACCATTATTTATTATAACATGGCACAGCACCTGCAACAATGGATAAATTCCATAAATTCATGGAATTTAGTTATAAATCTGTTGACTTTGGTGATTAAGTGTGATATACTAATGTCCATCCGATGATAAGGAGGATGATATGTCCATGGCTGAGCAGAATGTTTGCCGCTTTGTTCCTCGTGAGATCAATGATCATAGTATTCATACGATTCATTTCGTATTGGAAACCAAAGAGCAGATCTATACGGGTCTGCGTCTGAAGGCTTTGTATACGATGTATTTTGTGGTCCAAGGCCAGGGAAAGCTCCATACCAAGGGAGACGTGCGAACCGTAGGGAAGGGAGATGTGTTCTTTTCTTTTCCCGCCGAGCCCTTTGCCATTGAATCGGTAGCGGATTTCCAATACATGTATATCAGCTTTTTGGGAGCACGGGGAAATCGAATTATGGAGCAGTTGGGAATTTCCCCCAAAACCCCGCCCATCTCAGATTGCGGGGAGCTTGCCACGATCTGGCAGCAGGGTATCCGCTGTCCTTCGGAGCTGTCGGATGTTGCCAGCGAGGCGGTTCTGCTTCATTCCTTTGCTTATCTGGGTTCAAGACTATCCAAATTCACCTCCCATGAGGGGTGCGGAGTCGACCTTGTCTCCCTGATTCAAAAATATGTGGACGAGCATTTTTCGGATTCGGAATTTTCCCTGGAGCGTTTGGGAAGTGAGCTGAAATACAACAAAAAATACTTGTCCACGGTCTTTAAACGTCACGTTGGGGTGGGTATTGTGGAATACCTTCACACTGTACGCATCCAACACGCTTGTACCATGCTCCGACAAGGCTTTACCAGCGTTAGTGACGTGGCGTTCCGTTGCGGATATCCCGATGCACAATATTTCTCCAAGGTATTTAAGCGCAGAATGACCATCTCTCCCCGCGAATATATGGCATCGGTCAGAGCAGAGAATACCTCTGTAACATAATCGGGCATTTTCAAATAATCGTCGCACCCTGCATAGTTAGAGTTGCCTAATCATAAAACAGATCCGAGTCCCCTGAGGAGACTCGGATCTGTTTTTGTTTGAGAAATTACATAAGTGCGCGATAAAGTGTGGTCAGCACATCCGTATCCTCGATGACGGCGGTGGAAATGACCACCATTCCATCCTGGGAAATGGTCACGGCCTTGCCTGCGGCGGCAATGACCTCGGCGGGCATGACGTAGGTGATGCCGTAGTGATCGTAGGTGTCAAGTCCTTCACAGGATACACCGATAACCTCTTCCACAAAGGTCTTGGGGAGATAGTATTGCTCTCCGCGACCCAGAAGAACGGCCTTGGTGCTGGAAGCGTCCAGACGCACCTGCTTGCCGCCGGCGAAAGCGTTGTAGGAACCGGCCTTAAGCACGATCATATCCTCAGTCAGGCACTCGGGGAGCTTGACCTCGGTCTGTACGGTGGTGTAGCGATAGTTGAAGCGATCGTTGGGAGCGGTGTCGCCCTGATCCAGGAACTGCATAACGTCACCGTCAACGACGGAGTTGTCAGCCCACTTGAAATCAAAGGTTTCGTCCAGATTCATCACAGAGCGGGGAACCTTGATCTGAAGGACGTTACCGCGGAGGTTGTATTCAGCCTCGCCCACGGTCTCAAGCTCCCAGGTGTCGTTGCCCACGAACTTCTCGATGGAAACCTTTCCATCCTTCTGGGAACGGTTGATGATGAAGTCGTAGCCGTACCAACCGGTTTCACCGTTGCAATCGGCATCGATGAACAGGTTCATCCAGTTGGTGCCCTCGGGAGCGGTGATGTCCTCGGCGCACTCTGCGTAGAAGTAGAGGTTTTCGGGGTCGGAGGAGATTTTGCAGGTCACGAAATCATTGCGTCCGGAGGTGTTGGTGTAGCGGAAATCACCAACGTAGGAGTAGTGGTCGCGATCCACGGTGTCGCCCTGATAGTCGCGGTACTCGGGACCTACGATATGCCACTGACCGATATCGCCCTCAATGTCAATGGCCCACTGCTCAAAGGCGGCTTCCTGGGCACGGGAACCCTTGTACTGGCGGATGTTCTGTACCATCTGATAGAAATAGTTATCGTTGAAGCCGCCGGTCATGGGCTCGATGTCACGAGAATACTCGGTGTTGAAGGCATCCACATAGTACCACTGATACTTGGGATTCTTTTCGTCCACCTTATATTCGCCGGCAATGGTCATGCCCTGGGCGGGATTGCCGGAGGAACCACCCCAACGTCCGGCCCACCATTCGTTCCAACCGGTGATCATGATCAGGGGAGGATCAATCTCCTTGGCGTAATCAAAGTGCTCCTGGAATGCAAGACCCAGGCCGGAGGTGGTGTTCATCAAAGCGAAGCCAAAGTCCCAGTCACCTTCATGGGCAGGGATACCATTTGCCTTGGTGTAGCTGCGTCCTGCGTTGGTGCCATTACTACCGTTGGCCCAGAAGCCGCACATGACGATCATCTGTTCTACCTCACCGGAAGTAGAGAGACCGGGCTTTTGCGGATACATATCCGCCCATGCCCAACGGCCTCTGCCGCGGCGGTCGGTGTACCAGGTGTCATTTGTAAACGCCCAACTTTGACGGGAAGTGAAGAAATCGGTGATTTCTTCGGGAAGGGTCTTTTTCAGAGAATCAGGGTAGAAGATCAGCGGTCTTCCGTTCCAGTAAAACCACATATCGGCGTACTTGCCCGTGGAATAATAATTGTTCCAAAGGAAGCTGAGGGATGCGGCAGCCAGAGAATCGGTGTTTCCGCAATGGAAGCAGATCTGAGGTACCTGATAGCCCTCGGCACGCATTTGACTCCAAACACGCAGGAGAGCCTCCAGATTACGCTCGTAAATAATGCCGTTGGTGGCATCCACGTAGATAAAGTCCACGCCCGCCTCGGCCAGCATGTAGCCGTGCTTGCGGATAACCCATTCGTCGTCGGAATTGTAATACCCGAAGTAAGGCTCAGCCCAGTAGTGAGCAAAGCCAAGATCACCCTGGGGAACGAGGTCCCAAACGGCATCCACACCGCCCTCAAGATAGGCGGCGGTATGGTCGTAAAGGGGATTGACACCTTGCTTGGAGGCGTTGTGCCACATGAAGTAGAAGATACCTACCTTCTTATCAGTAGCGATGCCGGTATCGCTTCCCATGGGGGTTATACGGCCCACGTCGTCGGTAGCGACCCATGTGTCAGAGAATACGTCACGGGAGGAGAGCATATCCACGGGGTTTGTGGTGGTGACGGTGGTAGAACCCGCAACCTTGATGTCGGTGATGGTGGTGTTGGTTTTCATATGGTGTGTCCAAATGCGAGAATATCCGGTCTCGTTGACGGGACTGGACAGGGGCTCAACAATGGCGGGCTCCTCGCTTCCTTCCAAGAATAATTCCAGCTTTGTGTCGCTGATCTTAAGAGTTGCCAAAGGCGTCTTGACGCCATCCTTGTCGTAGAACATGGAAATGATATTGGTCATGGGGTTGTCTTCCACATATACCAGTGCGCCCTGGGAGAAGTCTACGGGAACGTCTACCAAAGTGCAATTCGGCCACGTGCCGGTACGCATACCGATCTTGTTGTCCTTCATAAGGATCCATACGCGGGCAGATTCATGATTGGGAGCAGCGCCCGTATTGGTCAGGCGAAGACCAAAATACGCGGCGTTGTAGCTTGCGTCAGGATCCGAGGCGGTGAGACGGAATTGGTATTTAGCGATGACGTCCTTGTTGAACTGCAGGCCGATATTCAAAGAAGCAACCGTCTTGGCAAACAGTGTAATCATGTTGCCCTTGGCGTTTCCTTCTCCGATGGTGAAGGTAGAGCCGGACTCCTTTGATGAAATAAACTCATATTCTTCGGTGATGACCTTTTCGATCAAGGAGATATCTTGTTTTTCGAAGGTGAGCTCAGTAGCAGAAGAGAAGGGGCCTTCCTGAGGCTGTGTACGGTCGATCTGTACGGGCGCCTCGGTTTCTGCGGTGGTCTCAGTTGTGGTTTCCGCGCTGGTTTCAACGGTAGTTTCAGCAGAGGTCTCGACCGTAGTTTCCGCGGTGGTCTCAGCAGTTGTTTCCGCTGTGGTGTCTGCCATGGTTTCTGCTTCGGTTTCTGCTTCGGTATCCTCGGAAGGATCCGTTGCAGCTTCGGTGATGACACCCGTGGGAGCGTCAGTGTCTTGAGGAGTGTCACCGGTGCAGGCAGCAAAGCTACCCAAGAGCATAGTAGCAGTTAACAGACACAGCATACATTTTTTTAACAAGATTTTCATGGTTTTCCTCCTGAATCAAAAATGGATTTTATTCTGCATACAAATTGTGATAATAGATATTATTTTCTTCGGTTGCTACAGGACGGTAAGCAAACACGAAAGGCGCATTACCATAGCTGATGGGCTCCGACGTAGGCTGGGATGACATGATACGGCTGTCCGATCCGTGATCATAGCGCAGAGCGGTACCGCCTTCCTCATCCGCTGCCAGCATGAAGACGTGCTGAGGGCCGCCGTCGGAAGGATGGGGATTGACGAAGACGATGTCTCCCGCTTGCAAATCCTTAATGCTGGTGATCTTCTCAAAGCCCATCTCACGACACCATACGTGGAGATTAGACACCACGCATCCTTGCACGATGGGCTGATCCGTAAAGCCGGCGCGATACAGGATCCAGTCTACAAGGCGATCACAGCTGGTACGGTGGGGGCGGTGATTGATGCCAGGATTGGTACAGGAATCTCCGTATTTGAAGCCTTCGGCTTTGGCGTATTCGGTGATGTACTTTCCTTCACGCAGGAGATTGCATTGGAGCAGGGAATAGGGGGTATAGACGATCTCTCCCTTTTCGTTGGCAACGCGGTAACCGTGATGTTTGACTCTGTCGCAACGGCGGATGGCACTCTCCAGGGAAGAGAAGGCGCTTCCGTGTACATTGTTTTCGGGATATTGGAGACGGTCTTCATACAGACAAACGTAATACCCGGCCTCCAACGGTTCAGCAGGAGCTTCAGGCTCTCCCTTGTCGGCTTCGATGAAGGCTTCAGCCTCGGTGCGATCCTGGCAGAAGGCGATCTTTTCTACAAGGAAAACGTCACCGGATTGCAGGAAATTGGTATAGTCCAAGCGGAAGCTGTCGTTGAAACGGGTAGCCCACCCTTGAGTGGTATCATCGGCCTCAAAAATAATGTACTGCCAGACACGCTCACCGAAAAATTCCGAATCGCCGCCGTAGACCTCTGTCATGGAATAACCGGCTGTCGCGGATTTCCGATTCTCGGTAGCGTAAAACATTTCAAAGAGACCGCCCCATTCGGCCTGAATTTTGAATACGATGACTTTTTTCTCCTCGGGGGTGAAGGGGACGTAATTTTCACCTCCGTCGGAAACAGGATAGCCGGCGGCTTTGTACATGCTATTGATTCTCCACAGCACGTTAGGATCGCGTGATTCGCCTCGCCCGATGAATTTTATACCTTCATCGCACTGCTCGGGATATGCTGAGTTGCCGCGAAGGAAGGAGGATTTGAACAGTTGTTCGTCGAAGGTTCTCAGATCGATGCGTGTAGGATCGGGAATGAGATAGGGGGATTCGGTTTCAGGCTCGGTCTCCACTTCCGTGGTAGCCTCTGATTCCGTCTCTGCCTGAGCCTCTGTCGTCATTTCAGCCTCGGTGGTAGGCTCCGTTTCTGCCTCTGTCTTGATCTCAGCTTCGGTCTCTGTCACCACAAAAGTTTCGATTTCGGTCATAGTTTTCTCTTCTGTAGGAGCTTCGGACTTCACCTCTTCGGCAGTCGTATTCAAAGCGGTATCACTCTCCACGGGAGGAATCGATGGTGTCCCGGCGCAGGCGGTGGATATCAACAGGGAAGATAAAAGTCCTGCCAAAAAAAATAAGTTACGTTTCCGCATGAAAGTTTCATCCCTTCTTGTAGTTTTGATCAATTCATTATAGCATGTTTTCTTGTGTATTGTCAAGGATGCACAACTTAATTGTGTCTTTTAGTCTGTTTTTTCTGCCTTTTTGACCGATTCTCTTGACAAGAGGCGACCAACATCTTATAATAACCTCGTACACTCCGGCTGAAAGTCGGAGAAGCGTTATTACGCGGAAAGGGAACTTCTATGAATATTATACCTCGTTTTTCATTTCAGTACAGAAAAAAGACGTTCAATTTGGCCGACGTCACTGCGACCCCCACCGACTACGGTCGCCTTTACGAGTACGCCGACGGCCTGCGGGTTGAGCTGCATATTGAGGAATTTCCTGTCTATAACGCCATCTCCTGGAATCTTTGGTTTGAGAACACGGGAGAGCACGATAGCGGCCTGATTTCCGACATTCTGGACTGCGACGCCACCTGGTGCTTTGCAAACGCCTCGGGCAAGACTCCGCCCCTCTCTCTCTACAATACAGACGGCTGTGCGGGCTACGAGGCCTACCTGTACTCCGACCGCATCGCCGAGGAGTGCAAGGTTCACGAGACCAAGCTGGGCTTGGGCGCCTCCCGCTCCTTCCATCCTATGGGCGGCCGCTCCTCCAGCGGGCAGATGCCCTTCTTTGAGTTCTACACCCCCGGTCGGGGGCTCATGGCCGTCATTGGCTGGTCGGGTCAGTGGCACGCTCGCTTTGCACATACCCAAGGTGATACGCTGGAAATAAAGTCCGGTCTTGAGTATACCGCATTCAAGCTTCACCCCGGTGAGCGCATCCGCACCTCCTCTATCCTGCTGATGGAATTTGAGGGCACACGGGTACAGGGCAGTAATCAGCTCCGCCGTCTCATCAAGAACGAGCTGTGTCCCTTCACCCCCGATCAGTTCCCCTTCGCCCTGGAGGGCATGGGCATGAACACCGAGCGCCACCTGTACCACCTGAACAACTACCGCGAGCATGGCGTCAAGGCCGACTACTACTGGATCGACGCAGGCTGGTACGGAAAGGGTAGCACCCCCGGTGCCGCCGACTGGTACAAGGAGGTAGGTAACTGGCAGGTTCGTCCCGACGAGCATCCCGACGGGCTGAAGGACGTGGTGAAGACCGTACACGACATGGGCATGAAGTTCCTCCTCTGGATGGAGCCCGAGCGCGCTTACCCCGGGACTGATCTTGCGGTGGAGCATCCCGATTGGCTCTATCCCCTGGACGGCTTCTACCTCCTCCTCCGTCTGGAGAAGGACGAGGTGCGGGAGTACCTCTTTGACGTGATCTGCCGCTTCATCGACGAGCTGGACATCAAATGCTTCCGTCAGGACTTCAACATGGAGCCTCTCCAGTCCTGGCGCATCACCGACGAGATGGACCGCGGCGGCATGAACGAGATCAAGTATATCATGAACCTCTACCGCCTGTGGGACGATCTGCGGGCGAAATATCCCGATCTGGTCATCGATAACTGCGCATCCGGCGGCCGCCGTATTGACGCCGAGTCTTTGCGCAGAGCCATTCCCATCTGGCGCACCGACGCCTTCTGCGAGGCCAATCTGGACGCCGACGCCATCCAGACCCAGATGTTCGGCTATAACCGTCTGATACCTTGCTCAGGCGGAGTCTGCAAGCAACCCGGCAATACCTACGCCACCCGCAGCTCCTATGCCCCCGCCTATGTGGGCAGCTGGTGGTGGACCGACCGTCCCGACCGCCCCGAGCCCACCGCGGAGGTATTTGCGTGGATGAAGGGTATGTGCGACGAGTACCGCGCCATTCGCCACTTCTTCTCCTGCGACTTCTATCCCCTGGAGAACGGTGGCTGGAGCTATGCCCACGGCGGCTGGGCGGCCTATCGCTACGACAGACCCGAGGAGGGGGACGGCATGGTTATGGCCTTCCGCCGCGCCGGATCCAACTGCGTGACTTCTTGTTACCAACTGGAGGGTCTTGACGAAAGCGCCACCTACACCGTGACCGACATCGACACCAAGGAGACTTGCGACATCCCCGGCAAGACCCTTGTGGAAAAGGGTCTGACCGTGACCATCCTCGGTCAGTACGAGAGTAAGATTCTGCTCTATAACGTCAAAAAGTGATCATCACTTAAAGAGGAAACGTGACGATTCTGCCGCACATCAACTTGGGGTTTATCGGGGAGAATCTATCCATCATAGGGGAGGGGCCTCCCCTCCCGAAATCTGTAAAATTTGAAGATAGCATAAGGTTTTTCGTAAGGCGAGAGGGGAAACCCCTCCCCTACGGCCAAACCAAACGTCCCGACAACCCCAAATTTGACATACTGTCCGAATCGCAACAAAGAAAACCGACCGAGCCACCGTAATGGGGTTCGGTCGGTTACTTTTTTATCCAATGCGCTCGATGATCTCAAAGCCGTCGTCGGTCTCCTTCATGCGGAACAGGCGAGGGCGCTCGTTGGGGTTGACATTGGTGCTGTGAAGTATGAGGTACAACTCACCGTCAAAGCCGTCGAAGAGCATACCGTGGCCGCCGTCCTGATCGTAGATGAAGTCGTTGGCGTGGCGCCAAGGGCCGTGGATATTACCGCTGTCGCTGATGGCCAGAGCTTGGACATACCAGTACTGGGGGCCCGCGTGGAAGCCCGACCACAACATGTAGAGCTTGCCGTTCTTACCTTTGCGGAAGAAGGGGCCGTCGGTGACGTAGTTACGGGAGGTGGGATCTACCAAGGAGTAAGACCACTCTGCACCGCTGGCGCGGAGGATGGTCTCGGGCTCACCCACAGGGGTAGTGAGATCGGCAGATAGAGGCATGATTTCGATAGTGCCGTCGCCCACCTGAGTCCATTCATGGCAGAAGGCGGTCCAAGGGTTACCTCCCTCGTCCAGATAAAAGGTAGCGTCCAGACAAGTCCAGTCACGGGGGGTCATGGGGCCGTCGGTGAAGGGAAGGAAGGGACCCATGGGGCTGTCGCTCTTCAGGATCTGGGAGGCGCGAGTGATGTCCCCGCCCTTGAAGCTGGCGAACATATAATAGGCGTCGCCGTAGTGGTAGACCTCGGGGGCAAAGAAGTCGCGATCTGACCAGAAATCCGCGGGACGGGTGAAGCACTCGTGGGGTTCGCTCCACTCTATGAGGTCGGTGGAGGTATAGACGTCCAGACCCTGCCAAGGGATGACCTTGGTGCTGGGGCCGCGGCGGGTGCCGTAAAGATAGTATACGCCGTTTTCGGCAAAGATGAAGGGATCGCGAAGATGAATATCCTGTAGTTTCATAGAGGCTCTCCTTTGTGAATTCAGGTTACGGAAATATTGTAGCACGAAATGGAGGCAGAGTCAAGGCGCAGAAGGAATTTGATTGGTAAAAATGGTTATATATTTGCTATAAAGAGGGCAGGTCAAAACAAAAAATATTTGCGTACAGGATCACTTTTTTTGATTGAGGGGCATCTCTAAAAACTCATCGCACGACGAAATGACGGTGCTTTTTCCGTCATACGTCACAAAATTCTTTCGCATAGGGTCAACTATGCGCGCAGATTTTTGTTTAGTCTGACGAAAAAATCCCTCGCATCTCGCCGCACGCTGAGTATTTAGAGATGCCCTGAGATTATAAAAATCAATCTCGCGATAAGAAAAAACACAAAAAACTATTGCATTTTTTTGAAATTTATGATATAATACTCAAAAATAATCATGATTACATCCAAGAATACAATCAAGAATAGAAATGGGAGGCAAAATGTTTATACCTCATAACCAACACGAAAAGATCAAGCTCCACGTTCTTTACACCGCGACCCAAATGTTTCTTGAAAGCGGATATACCGCAGCTACCATGCGTGGTATCGCCGAGAGGAGCGGCATTAAATACGGCTCCATGCGTACCTACTACGCCACCAAGGAGGACATCCTTTGTGACCTTGTGAATTTTGTTATCCAAGGACAATTTTCCTTTGCCGAAAAGCTGCTGGAAGGAAAGACGGACGACAAGATCATGCTCTATGCCGCCGAAACCACCCTCCAGCTCCACATAGCCGAATCCTCGGAGCAGCTCAGGGAGCTGTATCTCGCCTGTTACAGCCTGCCCAATTCCTCTGATCGTATCTTCCATAAGATCACGGGCAAGCTGGAAAGCACCTTCAAAGAAAATCTTCCTCATTGGGAGACCAAGGATTTTTATGAAAGAGAGCTGGCCTCCGCAGGCATCATGCGTAGCTTTTTATCCGTCCCCTGTGATATGTACTTTACCATGGATCGAAAGATCCGGGTATTCCTGGAAGCAACCTTCCTTGTTTACCACGTCTCTGACGCGAAGATCGAGGAGGTTATCGAGTTTGTCTCACAGTTTGATTGGCCTGACATCGCCCGTCGGGTGATCCAAAATATGCTCGATTACCTCAAAGAAAAATCGAACGACGAATCATGATTACCCCCAAAAATTTCTAAAGGGTCTCGTATAAGTATAGAGAAAAACATTTGATTTCCCCCTGAAGGAGGTAAATAAAATATGAAAAAACGGTTTTTATGTCTGCTTCTCGCCATGGTTATGGTGGTGAGTATCTTCCCCGGTACGGCGCTGACGGCGTTTGCGACGGAGGGTGACCCTGCGACGGTCGACGTCTTCCTTGTGCTCAAGCCCGTGGATGCCGAGGGCAACTCCATCGACGCTTCGGATGGCGGGCTTGGCAGGCTTGACGTTTATTTGAACGAAATAGGGTGGGTGGATTCCGTCTATGATGGCGAACTTGATCTCTATCCCGTCAATATCGGCGAGAACATGATGAGGGATTGGGATTTCTGTCCTAATGGTTACACGAAGCCCGACTTTGAAATCACCTTCACGGCTGATGAAAATGGCCAGATCATCATCACAAGTGGAGACGCTACGCTGGAAAAGGACGGCGATATCAATTACATCGTGGTCAAGCTTGCAGCCCACGTGCATACCTATGAGAGTGGGCAGTATTCTCGAGATACTGCCGACCACTATAAAATGTGCGATAGCTGCGACTATGTCGACCCCGAGAGCAAAGAGGCACACAGCGACGACACGGACAACGCTCACCACGTTTGCGACGTCTGCGGCTATCATATGAGTCAGTTGTGTGAGGATATTGACGACGACCATATCTGCGACGTTTGCGCCGATCAAATGAGTCAGTTGTGTGAGGATGCCGACGGCGACCATATCTGCGACACAGAGGCTTGCCAAGTCAAGCTCTCTACCTGTCAGGACGAGGATGCGAATTTCCAATGTGACGTCTGCGGCAAGGAGATGCGCGTGGCTTGGCATGATGCCGACGATGACGGTGTCATTGATGAGGGCGAGACGGCCTATTCTTTCTTGAATGATGCGCTTGACGATTCGAGCGCAACCAATATCAAGTTGTTGGGTGATGTGATTGACTTTTTGGATCTTATAGAAAACAGAACGCTTACGCTTGATCTGAACGGATACACCATCACGCTGAGCGGCTGGTTTGACACAGGGGCGGGCGCAGATCTGACGATCAAGGACAGCTCGTCTTCGGGTACCGGACGCATCGTATGCGACGTAGCCGCTGAAGCTTATCTGGATGTTTACTCAGGAGGCACCCTAACCCTGGAAAGCGGCACCATTGACGCCCTGCGCTTGAATAGCGAGTCTGCCGTAACGCTGAACGGCGGTGTGGTAAGCACGATGAAGGTTAGCAATGGCGTGTTGACCTTGGGTGATGCCGCCACCGTGACCGCGTGGGAGATCACCGGCGGTACATTTAACGTCGATCCCACCACCCTCAACGGCTTTGACAGCGATACTTACGAGGCCATTGATAACGGTGACGGAAGCTGGACGGTGAATGAAAAAGACTCCATCGACCCGACGGAATGCGAGCATACCTATGAGAATGAGAGGTATGTCGGCGTTACCGGCTATCACTGTAAAATGTGCGATAACTGTGACTATGTCGACCTCGAGAGCGCGGAGGAACACAGCGAAAATCCGGAATATTCCGACCACCGCTGCGATGTCTGCAATTACTATGTTCGCGCATGGTGTACCCCTGTGGATCCCGAAACAGACCATTACTGTATCAACGGTGAAAACTGTGGGAAAAGACTCAAGGATCTTTGCACCGATGCTGACGACGACCACGTCTGTGATGGCTGTGGGGAGCTCGTATACTGGTTCTGCTATGACGGTGACAATGACCACCTGTGTGACACGGAGAAGTGCGGAGTGACGCTTACCGAATGTGATGATGAGGACGGAGATGAGCAATGCGATATTTGTGGAGCAGTGCTTGCTACCGTGAGTGCGGAATTTACTGAGCTGAATTATACCTACGATCGTGAGAATGACGGAATACTGGTTTCGGGTACACTGGAGGTCTACGCCAATATGGACGGCATGATCACCGTTGAGTGGAACGATGAGGAAGCACCCATCACAGCAACGGGGCGTGTGACCGAGGGTGTTGCCACCGTTCTGGAGTTTGAGAAAGTTGCTTTTGGGGAATTATCCTACGTTGCGATCATCTTCGTTCCGGATAACGAAGAGGTCAATACGCTGGAAAACTTCATATACCTGGGTTACGATACACCGCAGGTGAGCGTATCGGCAGATAGCGAGTATCAGGAAAGCATTGGCGGAACCTACACGATCAAAACCTGGATCAATGACTTAGAGACTTCTTACCTCTATCTGTTCCCCGGCACGGAGGTCACGGTGAAGCTGAACGTTCAGCCCGGCGACAGCTATAGCATCACAGAATTTTATTATTTGGATAGCGATAGCGTGGAGCAGGTCGTCGATTATTCCAACGACGGAAAGGGCACGCTCACCTTTACCATGCCTGAGGTTGACAGAGAAACCGTATATATCACCGCGATCTTTGAACACGATACCGCGGATTGCACCGATGCAGACAAGGATCATATGTGTGATAGCGATCTTTGCGAGATGATTTTTGAATCGGTCGATGCTAACGGTGACAATCTGTGCGATATCTGCGGCTTGGGCATGGCACAGCTTGGCAGCCAAAAGAGCTGCATGGTCGAAACGCTATTGAACACCGCGGCGGACGGCGATACCGTTAAGCTGTTGACTGATCATACCATTGCAGGCGGAGCAGGATGGCTTTGGGCCGTGTGGTTTAACCCGTATGACGATATCACCGTTACCTTGGATCTCAACGGCTTCACGCTCTCTGTGCTGGAGTCGGACTCTCTGATCGGTGTCGAAAACGGCACGCTGCGGATCATCGACAGCAGTGAGGCCCAAACGGGAACTCTGAAAAATGAAAATGGTAAGAGCCTCTTTGAACTTAATGGAGGTGCTTTGGATCTTCGAGATTATCCTGACCTTGAGGGCAAGACGATCTACAATTACGGAACCGTGGTCGGCGTGTCAGGACACATCGGCGAAGAGCCGATCAAGGTCCTGCTTCCCGAAGGCTACACCGTGGAGCATGAGGAATACGGCATGATCTCGATGATTCCCGGTGAATCTACCGTGACCGTTGTGAAGATCCTTGCGGAGATCAAGGGTGCCACCGTGACCAGCGGCTCTGACCTTGCATTGAACTACTACGTATCCATGAGTGACGATTATAAGGATGCCGTGATGTACTTTACCATGTCCAACGGCAAGACTGCCGAGGTCACGGGTGTGTACGATGAGACATCCGGTATGTACGTCTTCACCTTCGACAAGCTGCCGCCCCAGACCATGGGGGATACCATCGACGCCGTTCTCAAGCTGGATGACGTCGTGCTGGAGAATATGAAGGGCTATAGCATCAAGGCGTATGCGGAATATGTGTTGAATAATACGCTTTACGAAAACAACACGGAGCTTTTGCAGCTTGTCAGCGATATCCTTCATTACGGCGCTGCCGCACAGCAATACACGGGCTATAAGACCGACGAGCCGGTCACTGAAGGTGTTGACAACCTGCTGGCGGCTTCCGTGGCTATCCCCGAAAATAGCGATATGACCATCGACGAGAGCGCAAGCACTACCGTGGGCTTTACCGCGGTTGGCGTCTGGTTTGACTATCATAACAGAATCTACGTCAAGCTGTCCACCATCGAAAACGTCAAGCTGGTGGTCAACGGTAAAGAGGTAGAGCTGACCGACACCACTTATATGACCGAGGGCATCCTCGCCACCGAGTTCGATAAGATCTTTACTTTTGAGCTTTACGAGGGCGAAACCAAGGTGCAGACCCTCACCTACAGCGTAGGATCTTACGTCACGGCTATGCAGAACAGCACGAATCCCAACATGACCGCGCTGGCAAACGCCCTCTACGCTTACGGCAAGTCTGCCGAGGCGTACAAGACCGCCCGCGCATCCTGATCACCTCTGAAGGAAAGGAGAACGACCATGAAAAAGAAACTGAATCTTTATGAAGAACCCCAGATCGCTATCCTTGTTTTGGAAGTGCAGGACGTGATCACCACCAGCTTTGGTGACGCAAACCCCTTTGCCGGTGAGGAACAAGATTTGTCTGATTTCTTCGGTCAGGGCAGCGACGGCTATACCGACTGATAAAGAATGCCCGAAGGGAAGGGGAGCTGTCCCTTCCTTCGGGCAACATAGCCAAAAGAGAAAGCACCGACGTGACCAATCCGGGTTGTTTCGGTGCTTTCTTTGCTTTATTCAAAGCGAACGGCGATTTTCGTCAAGAGAATCGCCGTTACTTTTTACCTTTTTATTTGGGAGATGCCCCTTATCTTTGCACACGCCCCGAGCCGTCGCCCCCCGCCAGCTTCTCTACCTCGGCTACGCTGACGCGGTTGAAGTCACCCTCCACCGAGTGCTTGAGAGCCGAGGCGGCTACGGCAAATTCGTTCGCTTCACCGTCAGACTTGCCGGTAATCAGCGCATAGATGAGTCCTGCTCCATAAGAATCTCCCCCGCCCACGCGGTCAACGATATGCAGGTGGTAGGACTTGGAAATGTAAGCGCAATCCGTAGCGGCGTCGTAAAGCATACTCGCCAGATCGTTGTCGCTGGCGGAGATGGAGGATCGGAGGGTGATGGCCACCTTTTCAAAGCCAAATTTATCGGCCAGCTGCTTGGCCACCGACTTGTAGCCCTCGTGGTTGAGCTTGCCGCCGTAGATGTCGGTGTTCTCGGCCTCGATGCCGAACACGTCCTTGGCGTCTTCCTCGTTGGAGATGCAGACGTCCACGTACGCACAGAGCTTGGTCATGGCCTCGCGGGCCTCGGCGCGGGTCCAGAGCTTACCGCGGTAGTTGAGGTCGCAGGAGATCTTGACCCCGTGAGCCTTGGCGGCCTTGCAAGCATCCAGACAGATATCCACCAGCTCTCCGCCCAGAGCGGGGGTGATGCCGGTAAAATGGAACCAATCGGCTCCCGCAAAGATGGCGTCCCAGTCGAAGTCGGCGGGCTTGGCTTCCGCAATCGCGGAGTGGGCGCGGTCGTAGATACAGACAGACCCGCGCTGGGACGCGCCCTTCTCCAGGTAGTAGATGCCCACGCGATCGCCGCCACGGACGATTTTGGAGGTGTCTACGCCGAAGTAGCGCAGGGAATCAATGGCCGCCTGACCGATGGCGTGCTTCGGAAGCTTGGTGATATAGGAGGAATCCAGACCGAAATTGGCCAGAGAGACCGCCACGTTGGCCTCGCCGCCGCCGAAGGTGGCCTGCATCTGATCATTTTGGAAGAAGCGGTAATAGCCGTTGGGGGCGAAACGCAACATGATCTCGCCAAAGGTGATGACTTTCATGATAGATCTCCGTTATTGTAAGATTTTTGAGTTTGGGAAATTTGGGTTTGTCGGGCTGTTTGACGGAAGTAAATCGGGAATTTTTATGTCACGGGCGACCACGCAGGGTCGCCCCTACACACAATTTTCAAGAAACAGAATGCCCGAAAATTTATTGATGCACAATAAGAAATGCTTGTAGGGGCGGCCCTGTGTGGCCGCCCGCCAACATAGCGGTTTCCTCGTGTTCATCGGGGGACAAACCCACCGATAAACCCCAATTTGAATGTTTGTTACAATCAAGCAAGAATCAGATGCATGCTCTTCCGCGGAGCCAGCTCCACCGTCAAGGTCTCCCCGCCATGCGGCACACGCACCCCCGCCTCACAGTCCCAGACCTCGGCCACCCGCTCCCGCACCGTGGCGGTCAGGGGAACCTCGCCCTCGTTGGACAGGAAAACGATATCCACGCCGTACTTTTTCACGTGGGTCATCCGCAGATGCTCTGTGGATGCAATATTCAGAACCGTCCGACTCGCGCCGCGAACAGCATTGAGATAGTCCGCCTCCGCCGTATAGTCGCGGAAGTCGATCACGGTACCGCCCGCTTTCTTGAATCGCTCCAAAAAGGCAACCGTTTCGGCATCGTAGTCGCGGTCTACGATCATCACGCGGTAGGCTTGCTTGGAGATCCTGGCCGCCCCGTCCTTCAGGATGACCTCACCCAGAAGGGAGCGCTCCAGGTAGTTGAACTCCACTTGATGCTCATACAGAGCCTTCACCGCCCCGTCGGGCAGTTCCCGTTCGGTACACAACACCGCGATATCGGTGATATTGACGCAGTCGGTGTTGAGAGCACAGCACCGCTTGATATAGTCGGATATCTCCTTATACTCGCCCCAGAACACGCTGTGCATCCCCACCTCGGGAGGCCGCTCATCCTTGCGGGCATCGCGGAGGGAGTAGTAGAAGGCGTGGGGAATGATGAGATTGCACCCGCGGGCAAAGAGCCAATCCAGGTACCACTTCATGTCCGCCCGATCGAAAGCGTAGGGATCATCTCTGTGACCGCATACCCCGAAGCACTCGTTGCCGTTGCGGCGCTTGCCGCGGTGGCGGGCGCTGTCCGAGGCGCACTTGCCCATAGTGCTGTGAACCCCGCGGATATTAGTCGGCTCCCCGGGGTAGAGGTACCGCCACACGATATCCTGACAGGGGATACCGAATCGGGACAAAAGATGGATGTCCGCGCTGCTCTCGGGATGCCCCGCAAGGAGGATGTCGTGGCGGTCGCACCAATCGGCGATCTGACCGTAGAACACACGGTTCATGCGCTCAAAGACCAGACGCAGGTAATCTTCCTTGATCCGCTTGGCCGCATTGTCCTTTTGCTCGAACAGGGCGGGCAGATGGGATTCATCATACCCAAGGGACTTGAAGTCCGCGAGAAAATCCCCCGTCCAGGGGATCAGCCCGGGAAAGGAGCCTCGCCCCAAGAGGCAGGGCTCGTCGGTGAAGATGGCGATGACCGTGTCCCCGAAGTACTCCGAGAGCGCGTCGTAATACTTCTGATGGGTCAGACGGATGAAGGTCGCCACCGCATCGGGATCCAAGAGATCCGCCGCGGGAGGCGCGCCGGGCTGGCCGTCGTCCTGCCCGTAGCAGACACCCCGAATGGTGCCGCGGGAGGGGGTCAGGATGAAGTACACCGTCTCGCCCCCGTACTCGGTTTGCCCCACCAACCGCTCCCCCTCGGAAAGGGAAGCATGACGGGCCATCCTCAGCCCCTTGGCGGCGTAGTCGGGATCCTCGGCCACCACCTGCCCCGAGCAAGACCCCGAGGGGTACATGGCCTCGTCGTAGAGCATGACCTTCATGTCCATCTCGCGGGCTTTAGCCACGGCGTAGCGGACGAAGTACAGCCACCGCTCCCCCATGTAGGGGATGGCGGGATCCAGCCCGAGCCTGGGATGGATGACGAAGCCGTCCACCCCCTTTTCCTTGAAGGCCTTCATCTGGCGGGCGATCTCTTCTTCGGTCAGAGTATCGTTCCAGAACCAGAAGGGCATGGGAGAGAACTCGGCGGAGGGATGGTCAAACTCATAGATGAGCCTGCGGAGCCCATCAGCACTTTGATCAATCGCTTGGGGTATCATCATTTTTTCTCCATGGCTTCCAGAGCCTCCTTCACAAAGAAGCTGCCGCCGATGGCCGCTACCTTGTCAAAGGCCAAAAATTCGTCGATGTTGGAGCGATCCACCCCACCCGTGGGAATGAACTTCACCTGGGGGAAGGGAGCGGACAGCGCCTTCAGCGCCTTCAGACCGCCGTAGATGTTGGCGGGGAAGAACTTCACGGTGGTGATGCCCAGCTCCAGAGCCGCCATGATCTCGGTGGGGGTCACGCAACCGGGATAGTAGGGGATATTCCGCTCGTTGCATATTTTTGCCACGGCGGGAGAAAGCCCCGGGGACACGATGAAGGTCGCTCCGGCTTTGAGTGCCGCCTCGCATTGCTCTGCGTTGATGACGGTGCCCGCGCCGATCTCCATGTCGGGGTAATGCTGTGCGGCATAGGCGATGGCCTCGGCGGCGCAGGCGGTGCGGAAGGTGATCTCGGCGCAGTTGATGTTATTATGCTTGAGGGCGGTCAGGATCCTGTCGGTTTCGGACAGCTCCTTGATCACCACCACGGGAATGAATTTTTCCATACGTAACTCCAAAAAAATTATTTCATATAAAACCGAAGGACTCCGCCCTCCATGATCTCGCGGGCAGTTATGCGGAAGCCTTCTACGGGCATTCCGTTCCATTCCACCCGATCCACGTAGATCATGGCAGGATCGGGACGCTCCGCACAGATGTGCAGGGTGTTGCCACTCGACAACAGGATTTCTGCGCCATCTACCTGAGGCGCGCCAATCAGAAACTCGCCGCTTCCGCTGACAGGGATGATTCCCAGCGTGTTCCAGAGAAACAGGGAGGAAAGCCCGCCCGAATCGTTGTTTCCGGGAAGCCCTCCGCGCCCCAATCCAAAGGAACGAGTCCCGCACTCGTGCAAGATCTCGCAGAGGCGGTCGTGACGGTCGGCGTAAATGTAGGCGTATGGGGTTTCCATATCGCACTCGTTATTGAAGCCTTGGAAACGGTGATAATGACACGAGGCGATGTCCTCGTCTGCATCCAAATGAGTGATCTGCGAGAGACTTTCGCCGCCAAATCCAAAGAAATCATCCAACATGGCGGCAAATTTATCTTTACCGCCCGCCAGCGCGATCCGCTCCTCCATATTCCGCAGCAAACGGAAGGAGTAGGTGTAGCGATCGCCCTCATAGTAGGGGGAGGCTTCTGACATAAGACCGTCGTCGCCGTAAGCGTTCCGCCAGTTCTCCGCGAGGGTCAAAAGGCGTGCCTTCAAGGCAGCGTTATTCGTGAGCTCCGCCACGCAGAGACAGGCATCGGTCACGTCGAGAATATGGGTGTAGCGTTCAAAGTGGCCGGTCTTCACGAAGGATTCATAGTCCGCCCTTGCCAATTCACGATGCAAACATTCCTCAATGAGCGCCACCGTTGCCCCGTCAACCCCCATGTGATAAGCGTCGCACAGGGCGTAGATCCCAAGCATCTTTGCCTGCTCCTCGCAGGGGAAGATATCAGTCAGGCCAAAGCTACAGGGAATCTTTTTAAGGGTACGGCTGATGCTTGCGATTCCCGCTACCATCTTCTTCCCCATGTCCGGATAGCACATGAAGATCAGAGGCAGAGAGGTCTTGTACTGATCCCAAAAGGTGGCAAAGTCGGTGACGGTGTCACCCTCCACCCCCAGCACCGTTTCCCCCTTCATGTCGCAGGGCTTGATGAGAGAATGGTACAGATTGGAGTAGAACTTGACTTTCAGATCCTCGTCATTAGTTTCCAAGCGAAAGGCGGCCAGATGCTCGTTCCAAATCTCATAGGCCGCCTCGGCGGCCTCGTCAAAGGAGACGGTGGAAGCGTGAACCGCCGCCCGCGCTCTCTCGGCAGAAACCGTTGAGTACGCTACCCGCAAAAGAAAGGAATCACCCTCGAAATCCCATACTGCCTTGTAAGGGGGCAACAGAGTGACCTGCGGGGCAGAACACTCGGCCTTGGCGCAGAAGTATAGTCGGATGCCTGAGAAGATACCCGAGAAGACCACCTCATTTTCGCTTACGGTTTCCATATGAGGTTCCTTCACCTCACCGTAAAACCGAGGACCGAAGACCTTGGACAGCCCGTCATTGGAGAAATCCACCGCCACGCGACCGTCGCTGTGGCCAAAGGTATACCGATGGAGAGCCACGCCGCCGTCCACGGTCAGCTCGCAGAAAATATCCTCCAGCGTTGTTCCGTAGTAGCCGGGGCGGGCAGTCTCGCTTTTGGGGACACGTCCTTCCTTGGTGGCAGAAAGCTCCCCGTAGAAAGGCGTGACCACCGCGTAGTTGTAGTAGTAACGGATGCCTCCCGTCCCCGATTGATGGAGGTGGGAGAATCCGAATATTTTGTGTTCCTCCCCTAACTTGCGAATACCTCCGCAGGAGTTGGGAAAGTGTGTGCCGTACCCCGTGGGGTAGCCCCCGCTGTAGGCACCCACCGACATTTTTCCAAAGGGGAGAGTGGCATGGGGAAAGGTGTTTCCGCAAAGGGCCTTGATGTAGAACCATTTGGAAGCGAGGCCGTCCTCAAAAAAGCGGTCGGTCTCGCCGTTCCCATAGAAAACGTCTGCGTATCGGCCAAAGTCTTGGATCGCCATACGAATGTTATACACCCGAATAAGCCGCAAATCCGCCGTCAATGGGCAGAACCACACCCGTAATGGCCGAAGCCGCCCGATCGTCGCAGAGGAACAGGGTCGCGCCCAAAAGCTCGGTGGCGTCCAGATAGCGGTGGGTGGGGGTGCCGTTCAGGATCTTGTTGGAGCGTGCGGTGGGGGTGCCGTCCTCGTTGAACAGCAGCTTGTAGTTCTGTGCCGACACCAAAAATCCGGGTGCGATGGCGTTGCAACGGATGCCTGTGCCCGCGAAGTGGGTAGCCAGCCATTGGGTGAAGTTGGAAATGCCCGCCTTGGCCGCGGAGTAAGCGGGAATTTTGGTCAGAGGGATATAGGCGTTCATGGAGGAGATGTTCAGGATGCAGCCCGCTCCCTTCTCCACCATATCCTTGGCGAAGGCCTGGGTGGGCAGAAGGGTACCCTGGAAGTTGAGCTTGAACACGAAGTCCACGCCGTCGGGCTGGAGATCAAAGAAGGACTTGCCGCCTTCCTTGGCCTCGTGCTGGTACTCGTTGTCGGTGGTGGCACGGGGATTGTTGCCGCCCGCGCCGTTGATGAGAATATCGCAGGTGCCCAGATCGGCTACCACCTGCTCGTGGACAGCCGCCAGCATTTCGGGGTCAAGGACGTTGGCCTTGTAGCCACGGCAAATAAAGCCCTCGGCGGTCAGTTCCTCGGCCAGAGCCTTGACGGCATCTTCATTCAGGTCAAGAGCCGCGACCTTCGCGCCGGATTGAGCAAAGGCGCGGGCCATAGCCGAGCAGATGAGACCGCCCGCGCCCGTGATGACCACTACCTTGCCGGTGTAGTCGATATTCAAAGGAAGATTCAGCATGGATTTGTACCTCTATCATTTATTTTCGCTTTGTAGGGGAGGCGTTTCGCCTCCCGAAATGTAAGATATTCAACATTTTGGATGTGGCGGGAGGGGAAACCCCTCCCCTACGACCATGGTTCATGTAACTAATGAAACACCCACAGATTTATTTTTGCTCCAATTTATCCAGCATATCCCACACGCCCAGCATATACATGATGCCCATGGCGCGGTCATACAGCCCGTAACCGGGTCTTACCGTTCCGGGACCCTCGTTCCACAGGTGACGGCCGTGGTCGGGGCGGATGTAGCCCTCAAAGCCGCAATCGTGGTAAGCCTTCAGAATATCCAGAATCCCCGTGTCCCCGTCGCAATCGCGGTGGCTGGCCTCGGAGAAGTCGCCGTTCTCAAAGTGCTTGACGTTGCGGATATGGGCAAAGGCGATGCGGTCGCAGTGCTTGCGGACAATGGCCGCCACGTTATTGTCGGGATTGGCACCCAGACTGCCCGAGCAAAGGGTTAGACAGTTGCAGGGGTGATCCACCATTCTGAGGAATCGGTCAATGCTTGCCTCGTCCACAAGGAGGCGGGGCAGACCGAAGATGTCCCACGGCGGATCGTCCATGTGGATGGCCATCTTGATGCCGCACTCCTCGCAGGTGGGCATGATGGCTTCCAGGAAATACTTCAGATTCGCCCACAGCTTTTCGTGGTCGATGCCCTCGTAAGCCTTGAACAGCTCGTCCAGCTTAGCCATGCGCTCAGGCTCCCAGCCGGGAAAGGACATATGGTACTTCTCGGTGAAATCCAGGATGTACTTGGCCATGGCGTTGTAATCGTCCTGGATCATGTTCTTCTCATAGAACAGAGCGGTGGAGCCGTCGCCCACGGGATGGAACAGATTGGAGCGGGTCCAATCGAAAATGGGCATGAAGTTGTAGCAGATCACCTTGACCCCAAATTTGGAGAGGTTGCGGATGCACTGCTTGTAGTTTTCGATGTAGTGATCTCTGGTGGGCAGACCGATCTTGATGTCATCATGGACGTTGACCGACTCCACCACGTCCATGTTGAAGCCGTATTCGTCCAGCTGACGCTTCACCTCGGCGATTTCATGCTCCTCCCAGATCTCACCGGGCATCTTGTGGTGCAAAGCCCACACGATCCCCGTCACGCCGGGAATTTGTTTAATGTCGGACAGCGAGATGCGGTCGTTGCCCTCGCCGTACCAACGGAAGGTCATTTGCATTGGCATATCTTTACCTCCAAAAGTGGTCAGAATGGTTATTGTTTTTGATGCTACCGCTATTTTTGGGGTTTCCGCATCTATTATATCATGTTTTTGGCCAAATTACAACAGTTATTTTCATTCAAAAATAACAGGGCATCTCTAAAAACATATTGTACGACGATATGACGGTGCTTTTTCTGTCATACGTCACAAAATTCTTTCGCATAGGGTCAACTATGCGTGCAGATTTTTGGGCATCTCTAAAAACTCATCGCACGCCGATATGACGGTGCTTTTTCCGTCATACGTCACAAAATTCTTTCGCA
>SVTR01000013.1 GCA_015063685.1 Oscillospiraceae bacterium
CACGGCAACCTCTTCACCTGGGAGGGTAAGATCAACCTCCTCAACGAGAAGTACATGAAGGATCCCCGCCCCATCGGCCTGACCTGCGACTGCCCCACCTGCCGCAACTACTCCCGCTCCTACATCCGCCACCTCATCAAGGCCAAGGAGTCCCTGGGTATGCGCCTGGCGGTCACCCATAACCTGTACTTCTACAACAATCTCACCCGCAAGATCCGCGAGGCCCTGGAGGGCGGCTACTTCGAGAGCTTCTACCAGAAGTACCGCTTAATTTTGGGTGAGCGCTGTCCCGATTAAAATATGGAGATACAAAGATACTAGATACGCGCCGAGCAAGCTCGGCCGATACAAGATAAGGCTGCGGCCGGTACAGTATCTCGTATCTTGTATCTTGTATCTGACCCGTGCTTGGAGCTTAATAATTTCAATAGAATGCGAGGACGAACCATGAGCTACCGTCTGCAAAACCAACACAGTACCCTTACTTACCACGACGGCACCCTCATTTTCACCGATAAGAGAACAGGCAAGACCCTGACCCTCGGTGGCGGTGATGAGTTCGTCCTTTATCTTTGCGACAAAGAAGGACAGACCACCGTCCTGCGGGACAGTGACTGTCGACTCATCGAGACCCAATATACAGAAGGAGTCCATCTGTCCTTTCTTTTTATTAAGGACGATGTAACCGTCAAAGTTAGCTATCAGGCGCAAAATACGGTGTTTGATAAGATCATCACGGTGCATATGGAAAATGGCGAAGGCATCACCCTTCGTCGTATCACCGTAGAAAACCGCCGCGCTTTTGCCCCCGTGACACGGGGCGGGGAAGGACAGCCCATTTTTATCGGCAACGGTAATACTGCCCACCTTTTCTGCGGCACAGAGTTCCCCGTAGCGAATAATCTATATGATGGATCCACCCTCTCCTGTACCCAAGCTCCTTACGCCGAGTTGGTTGAAGCCTTCAACTCCATCTCCATGGTCTATGGACTTGATACCTGCGGTGATCTTGCCTCCACGTTCCTTTCCTACATACGCGGAAAGCTGTGTGGTGACGGAAATCCCCTCCGTATCTATTGTGATTGGGGGCTTCACGACGATCTTACCCCCGGTGAGCCTACCATGTCCGCCGCGTTGACCCTCGAAAATATCCCGCGTGTAGCCGAATTGAACCGAAAGAGCGGTGTGAGCTTTGATTACTACCTCATGGACGCCTTCTGGTTTGAGAAGGGAAAGCCCTACACCGAGTTCGACTCCGTTGCCTTCCCCGAGGGGATGGACAAAATCAAGGCCGCGCTGGACGAGACCGGCCTCAAGTTAGGGCTTTGGTTTGACATCAACGGCATCCACACGAGGCTAGCTGAGCGTCCTGAACTTGCGCAGTACAACGCTGAACTGGGTAACGGTGCCCTTTGTCTCTCTTGTGACCAGTTTGCAGAGCTCATCTGTCGCGGCATGGAAAAACAGATCCGTGAACTGGACGTGCAGCTTATCAAGCTGGACTTCGGTTATTTTGAGTGTAAAAATCCCCAACATAATCATTCTACAGATTTTACAGAATCCAAGGAAAAGGCGGTAAAGAATTTTATCTATATGATGAATCATTTACGCACCCTTCAGCCTGACCTGAAGATTCTCGCTTATAATGGCTGGATGACCGAACTTGGCTGGATGAACACTCCTGACCCTGATCGCAGAGGCTTTGCAATCTCTCCCTATTGGTGTGAACACGTGGATTACATCTATTGCGGTGATCCTCGTCCCTCGGAGTTCCCGTCAGAAAATGCCGCAGACTCGCTTGTTTGGTATACAGACGGAATGATAAAGCTCTTCTCAGACGCCCTCGTGCCCCCGGAAGCCATTGACGATGATGGCGCTATGATGGGGCATACAGCCACTATCTACCGTCTGGGCAAGTCTCACTTCCGCCAAAGCATTCTGATGGATCTGATGCGGGGTGGACATAAGCTCATGATTTACGGCGATCTGCGGGATTTGGATGATAGTGATCATGCCTATCTCAGTTTGGTGAATGCCCTTTTCGAGCGTGCTATGGCAGGGCAGTATACTACCCATATCGTGGGTAATGCCGCTCGCGGTGAAATTTACGGCTATGACACCGGAAATGAAATTGAGGGACTGTGCGTAGTGGTCAACCCCACGTCTCATGACGTAACCTATAACCTCTCCTCCCCCCGCTGGCAAAGCGGCGTGATGATCACCTCTGTAATCATAGACGGCGAACCTGTGCTCCCTGTATGGCAGGAGACAGGGAATTCGGCTGTTGTCAGGGTATCCGCCCACGGCTATACGCTGATCGAGTGGAAGCTGACCCCTATCCCCAAAGGCGCGGATACGGTCACGCTGCTCCCCGGAGATAAAATAATCCTTGTCACAGAAGGAAAACACGCATTAGAACTTTCCTTCCGCATCGGCGGAAATCCTCTCAAGACCGTGACGGGGCTGCCTCCGCAGTTTACCGTCACTTCTGAGGGAAAAGAATTGCCAACCTCTCTCACAAGCACCGTATGGGCAGGCATATCCTGGGCTCACTTTGCTTTGCCAGATCATCCCACTGTCACTCTAACCAATGGAAGTGATCTCACCTTTACTGTCAAATACCAATTGAAATAAGGGAATTACAATGATAAATACCGCAGTAAAAGCCGTGATCTTCGATAAGGACGGCACTCTCCACGACACAGAAAAGGTCTTCCTTCGCGCTTGGAAAGCCGCAGCTGAAGATTGTGGAGGAATTTCGGACATTGAGGACACAGTCCGCGACTGTACAGGCATCAATCTTCAAGATACCGCCGTTTATTGGGCAAAAAAATACCCTCATATTTCCTTTGAGGCTTTCCTCGCATACCGAAGTCTTCATTTCAATGAGATCATACGGGCCGGCGTGCCTGTCAAGCCGGGCGCCTACGAGCTCCTCGAATATTTAAAAATGAATGACTACAAGATTGGTATGGCTACCTCAACCCCTATGGCCGTTGTCAAAGACCATATGGAACGTACCGATATGATCAAATATTTTGATGCTATTATCACAGGCGACATGGTGACCCACGGCAAGCCCGCTCCGGATATCTACCTGATGGCCGCAGAGCAACTGGGTGTTGATCCTACCGAATGTATCGGCGTGGAGGATTCCATGAACGGTGTCAAAGCTATCTGTGCCGCAGGGATGCGCGCCGTTATGATCCCTGATATGATCAAACCTACAAATGAAATAGAGAAGATTCTGTGGAGAAAATGCAATGAATTAGGTAACATAGTTGAGATTTTGGAGGAAATGCGATGAAAGTCAGAATTGACATTTTAGAGGATTATTTAAATGAGCGATATAGCGGTCGGGTAAACGAACAGTCTCTTTTTATGAAGTTGGTGGAAGAAATGGGCGAGGCAGCTGAAGTGCTTAATATGCGTGCAGGACGAAAAGATGCCATTTCTGAAGATTTACATTTGGAATTGGGAAAGGAATTGGCAGATATAATTCATTATGCTGTCGCGATTGCCGCTGTCAATCAAATTGATCTGAATAAAATTATGCTTGAAAAGGATAAAAAAGCATCAGAAAAATACCACCATGATGTTAATTTAGAAATGTTTATTCAAAACCACCAATAATCTTGAATGTGTAAAGAAATAGAAATCCGCCGGCGATAGTCATGGACTACCGCCGGCGGATATTTTTATTAAATGATTTTTATATGTCAGTCGAGGCTGATCTCCACAGCCTCACCCAATGCCAGAGCGAAGATGTACACCTTATCAGGTCTTTTTCCATACATCTCCTCCATGGCAGCCGCGTATTGCTTGAGCTGGGACAAATGCTTATCTCTTAGATGCTCCACCAGCAGATCACGGCTTTCCCGTTCCTCGCGGGTGACGTGATCCGTTTTGTAATCACAGATTTCCAGGCATCCGTCGGGGTACTCGCAAATGAGATCGATAGAACCACGGACGTATAACGTTCTATCCCCTAAGGCATCGGCAAGCTCTGCATGAGAGGTCAGGTCGCGGAGAGGAATAAATCGTTGGAATTTCAGCTCTCTTGCCATATGAGAAGCGGTAAAAGCACGCTTAGCAAAATCACTTTCAAAGAAAGTGAGCAGTTGTGCGCGATCAAGAATGTCAGCTACTCTTTCGGTGATAAACCCTTCCTCCCGAAGGTGGGCAATTTCTTCTTCTATGCCGAAATCTTTGACACGTTGCCAGTTGCAATACTGTAGGAACATATGCGCCGCTGTGCCTTTTTCTGCGGCTGTGGGACGGGTATTTTCCTTGAGCAAGAGCTCAAATTCATCCGGAGCATCACTTTTAGCCATAAGACGCAGAGAACGTTTGATATTTTCCAGGCTCTGTACGTCAAAGGACGTCACACCTCGTTCTGACATGGGGAGCTTATCCTCATCACATACAGGTAGGTCGGAGGAGAAAAAAACACATTCGTCAAGAAGCATATCGGTCATGCGGGAGGCAGGTACCTTGTTGGGAACAGACCGAAGCATTTCCTCCAAAGGGGAAAGGGAAGCACGAAGTGCCTGGAGTCCTCCATAATACTCAACAAGCTGTTGGTCGTCAGTATTTTGTTGAACGATATTGCTTGCATCATATTTTTCATCACGGCTGATGCTACTCTCGGGGATCTCTTGGATCTCGCAGAAAGGAAGAATCTCGGGATGCGCCGCAAGACCGGCCTTGATCCATTCCATATAGGTGCCCGAGGTCAGAGCGCCAAATCGGTCACCGCTATTGAAGGGAACACGGGTATCGCTGGCAAAACCGACCATATACAGATATTCTCGGGCTCTGGTCATGGCCACATACAGGATCCGCATTTCCTCTTCCTTTTCCTGGTTAAACCGGATCTGTGCTGCGATTTTTCTGAGCCCGTTGTCATATTTTCTGTGGTCACGACGATTATAAAATTTCATGGAAACGCCGGAGTTCTTTTCAAAGACAAGATCCAGAGAAGCCAATTTGTTTTTCTTAATATTTCCGCAACGAACCACGAAGCAAACAGGGAATTCCAGGCCCTTGGAGCCATGGATCGTCATGATAGAGACTGCGCCGCCTGCCTTGGTATTGCCATTGTTTATCGTGACCTTTTTTTCATTGAGCATGATACTTTCGAAATGCTTCAGAAAAGTATATAGTCCTACAAAAGGAGCCACGCGGCAGGTGCGAGCGCTTTCATACAAAAAAGTAAAGGCCTGTGTTTGACGGCAAGCCACCCATTCATCGCCGCGAAGCAAATGTAACAAACGCTCAGCTGTCAGCGTGGTGCTGAGATGGCGGTATTTTTCAAGCCACGCAACGAATGATGATAGCTTTTGTCGCAAGGCGGGATTGGGTGTATCAACGGTCAGATAAGCTTCTACGGCGCCGTACAAGGACGAGCTTGGGGGAGACGCATGGCGCAAGATGATAAGCTCTTCCAAGGACAATCCGGGAAAATCTGCCCTCAACAGCTCAGACAGAGACAGGTCGTTGTCAGGATTGTTGATCACGCGCAACAGATTAACAAGATAGATCATATCCGCACCATGCAAAAGATCCTGGGCGGCCTGCTCTTTCTCCATATCTTCACAGCCGGTGGGAATCCCCATAGCCGAAAGAGCGGCAGTATACGTCGGCATATTCAATGTATCACGAATCAGGATAGCGATATCCTTAGGCTGGATGATACTGCCGTCTGCCAGCTTGACACGGCGTCTCAGCAAATCCGCGATCTGGTTGGCAACCAGTACAGCTTCAGCTTCACATCCGCTGAAATCTCCTTTGGGTTGATTTCGAGGTGTGGATGACAGCATGGAGATCTGAACCTTGGGTGCTATATAGCCCTCGGGACATTTCTTGGAGAAACCGAGATCATCCTGCGGTAGATAGCCAATGGTATCCGGGCAAGCACTGAAAATATGACTGCAGATACCGTTGGTTACTCGAATCACAGACTCATCGCAGCGGAAGTTATCTGACATGAAGATACTGTTGCCGCAAGCAGATTCTCCTTCGGAAAGTGGAGGCAAGCTTTGACGGTATCCCGCAAAAACCGTGGGATCTGCGCCTCGGAAGCCGTAAATGCTCTGCTTGATATCCCCTACCATGAAGCGATGATTTCCACCAATAAGACGGAAAATGGTATCTTGAAGCTCGTCAACATCCTGGTACTCGTCGATATAAACCTCGTCATAGTTGTTCAGATACGACTCTGCCAGCGGGGTAGGTGTGCCGTCGGGATTTTGCAGCATGGCCAAAAGACGACGGCGGTTATCCGAAAAATCGCAGATCCCGCGCCGTTTTTTCTCCTCGGTCAGACGCTGATCAAAGGTGTTCAGAAGATCATAGAGCACAAAGCACACCTCTGCCATGTGTCGCTGATCATCGGCCAATACTTCAGCAGAACTACCGTAAAGCTCATGTCTGAAACCATCCAAATCATCATTCAATTTTTGCCGTTGTTTTTTCAGTATCGTGTAATCCTTCGCAGGATTCATGCATCTAGAAAAATCTTTAACAACAAAGCCATGAATCAGAAGTCGAACGCGCTCATAACATCCTTCCTGAAGCAAAGATTCAAGGCGCTTGAAAAATTCTGTCTCTTCATAGAGGCTCTCGAAATAAGCCTTGGTAGCCGCCGGATCATCTTCGATCCATAAAAGTGTCTGCTCAAAAAAGGACAGGGCTGATTTACAGAAGGTTTCCGTCCATTGACGCAGGAGTTTGCCGTGATCGGAGGAAAAAAAGTCTTCCTCGGCAGAAATCAATAACTTTTCAGCCTGGATGCGGATCCTTTCAATTCCCTCGGGAAAGTCAAGAAGATCGTTATAAAGCTTATTCAGAAGCGAAAACAGGTTTTCGTCACTCTTAAAAGTGGATAAGCTGTCACAAAGATCAGCAAAGGGATTCTGTTCCAGGATTGTAAACAGTTTTTCAGTGTCGTCTGTAACAGGCTCTTGATGATATTTCTCATAGAACTCATCAATGATCTCATTCATGAGTCGTTCTCTTAGGGGAAGCATTTCTGCGTTGTCAGCAATGCGGAAGGAGGCGGGCATACCGGATGCCGCAAAGTTTTCTTTTACAGGCTGATAGCAGAAAGCGTCAATGGTGCTGATATGGGCGCTTCCAAGGTGAATCAGTTGGTTTTGGAGATGCCTGTTTCCGGGATCAGCGGCGATAGCTTCGGATAAAGCCTTGGAAATACGTTGCTTCAGTTCGGCTGCTGCCGCTTTGGTAAAAGTAACGATCAGCATTTTGGAAAGGTCGGCGGGGTGTTCCGGATTTGTAATCTTTCTGATGATACGCTCCGTCAGGGTTGCCGTTTTACCGGAACCGGCCGCAGCGGAGATCAATAATGTCCGCCCGTGGGTATTCATAGCAGAAAGTTGGGCTTTTGTCCAATCTCTTGACATATTTTATCTCCTTTCAGCCATCAGTAATGGGGTTTCTCTATGAAAATAGGACAAGACAGCCGCATATTGCAATATTGACAGGCATCTGCGGAAGCCGTGCGATGAGCAATACCGCCATACATGTTAGAAGCTTGGGTATGAATGGTATCCATCAGTAAAGATTGCAAGGATTCCAAGCGTTCCTGGGAGCATAGCGCATTGCCGGACCACGAGCCGTCCTTTTTCATTTTGATACCTTCCGGAAGATATTTAAGATCAAAATCGTGGTTAGCCGCATGAATAATGTCGCGGTCTTCAACCAAAATGCCGGATCTGTGTGCCGAAATATCGCCGGTATCGGAATCCTCCGTAGGATAGAGATACATTGCTTGTGCGGGCAGGACACTTTCGGGAATTCTCCCGTTTTCATCAGCAAACAGGTGTCTGTTTTCATCTAAGCACAGAGTAAACAGATAGAGAAGAAGCTGAACGTCCATATCCTCTGTCATGGTCTTTTCCGACAACTCATGTTTGGATGATTTATAGTCAACGACACGGATGTATGCGGTTTTGCCATCTTCGGTTCTGTAAATATCTACTCTGTCAATGACACCACCCATCTTGAGCAGGACGGAGCGGCCTTTTTCAATACCGACCGGCAAGTCACCGCTACTTGTATCATCTCGCAGGGTAAAGGTCATGGGGAGAGGGTCATCAGGCGTATAGCCATGGGTATCCCATTCAAAGCCTATTGGCGTAAAACTTCCGTGGGACAATTCTTGAACAATATCTCTGAGCAGAGTCAAAGCGATCGATCGAAGTCGCTCAAACGTATGCAGAAAACGACCTTGATGACAGATATCGGTTGAGTGATTAATGGATCGGACGTAAGCATCGATCACTTTATCAGCCGTTTCTATAAGCTCTGTTTCACTGACGGGACGCAATTTTCCATCCTCATCCATGGCGTGTCTCAGGAAGGTCTCCAAAACGTGGTGCAAGAAAAGACCCGAGGTAAGATAATCCACTTGGGCGCTCATCTGTTCTCTCAATTTCAGAATATACGAGCCATAATAACTGTAAGGACAGTAGGCATACCGCTGGAGCTTGCTTCGGGAGAGCCACATTTCCTCCCCGAAAAGCGCATAGGCACGAGGGGGGGACAACTGATCTTCTGTTGGTGGGACATATGAAGAAGACAGAGACTTATTAAGCAAGGATGCGCTGAAGGGTAAAATTTTGATATAGGGGAAAAGATAACCGACCCGGGTAAAGGCGGCAGACGGTGACAACTCTTTACCGTCTGTCCCGGCGAGACTGTGAGACAGATACAGATACTCCGTTGGCTTGGTCATAGCTCTGTAAACGTACAGAAGCTCTTCCGAAGTCATCATTTCGGCACGGGAGGAGAATTCAATCCCCCTTTCATAAAGCAAGGCCTTATCCTGCTCGGAAAATAAACCGTGATCGGTGACCGCTCTGGGGAATTCTCCCTCGCAAAGTCCTAAGAGAAGGGAAGCCTTGATATGATCCACGCGGAGTGTATCAGCGTTACCAATCATCACGCAATCGTGACGTGCAGGAACAGAACCAATATCCGTTTCCGCATAAATGAGGGATAGAGCACTTGAAAGCTCATCTGCGGACATGGGAAGATGATAATTGGAGCGAATCGAAGAAACAGAGGCCAACGTAGAGAGCGCCTCGTTAATGAAGGACCAAAGGCGCACGGTTTCACCGGCCTCCCGAACAAGGCCAAGCTCCAAATAAGTGGTGCCTTGATCGGAAAGCTGCTTCTTGACCGACAGGTCACACAGATATTCGTATAATGCTTTGCATTGATCAGTCACAGATTCCGCTGCCTTCAGCTTTGCTTCCAAAGCCATTAAGGGAATCATGACTTGATCCTTGACACGGTTGGCAGAAGAAAGAATGGCCTTTCCTCGAGCAGACCAATCGGTTTTATAGCCATCGGGATTCATACTCCACAGGGGATCAGTCAAACGGTTACCGGTCAGATGCCAGGTTTCGGTGTATTCCTCAAAATAATCAAGGTCTCTGAGATCAATACCGCAAAGTCCCGTTTTACACAGGGACATCACGTCCCCAATCTGATAATGACGTCCAATACATTTTAGTGCCAGCAACAGGAGACGTGCCGCGGGCTTGGTATTGAGGTCAGTCTTTTCAGAGAGAAAGAAGGGGATGTGGTACTGCTCCAGAGCCACGTCCAATATGCCCTTCCATTGGTTCATGTCACGAACTACCACCGCCATTTCTCCAAAGCCGATCCCCTCTTGAGAAAGCGCCAAAATATGAAGCGCAGTAGCTTCAGCCTCTTCATAGGGATTTGGAGCAGTAAACAAGCGAAGATTACGAGGAATATCAGAATTTTGAGGATAGGGAGAGGCAGAAAAATCCCAAAGCGCACTTTCCAGGAGTGAGATCTCCGAAAGGGAAGCGTCTTTCGTCAATTTTTGAACGCACCGTTCCGACCCGATGGTCGAAGACAGGGCATTCAATTTGCGATAGGTGTCCTTCAGGCTATCGAATTGGGGCTCATGACTCAAGGGATCATCCAACCCCAAAGTGACAGTCACACGATCAGCCTGGCCGATCATGAGCGCGAGAACGTTATATTCCTGGGCGGTAAAGCTAGTGAAAGAATCCAGATAGACCTCTGCACCGTCAAAAATGCGATGCTTTCTGCTCTTTTCGGCGGCTCTTTGGAGACGGTCGGAAGGATCCTGACCGCAAAGCTCCGCCGTCAACTGCTGATAAGATGCCATAATCATGGCAATATCGCATAGCTTGGCTTTCAAGGGAGAATCACTTTGCAAGCTATCCGCGGCATCCTCCAGCGCTTGGGATGTAATGCCGTTTGCAGAAAGCTCCTTGAAGGTATCCAGCATCTTACGGGTAAGAGAAACGTCACCCGATGGCACAGAATCGTATGCCGAGAACATTCCGGAAAGTTCCCTGAGATTTTGCCACATGAGGAGCGCGCCTGCAGCGTTGGTCAGGGAAGTATGTGCCCGTCCGCCATAGGTTTCCTCTAAGATGTCGCAAAGCTTTGTAAAGCTTGTGACGTTGAGATATTTCGTTTCATCCGGCGGAAGGGAAGATAAAATATCACGTTCTACGCTGAAAAGCTGTTGCTCGGGGACAATGTAATATACTTGTTGCCGCTTTTCCTTCAAAAGCTCTCGGATCTCCCTTGTAACGGTTTCGGTTTTTCCGCTACCGGTTCGTCCTAACAAGAAACGGATCATTTTTTTCTCCTTTCTTCCCATAAGGTAAGATTTCGGCGGATCGTAGATTTGCCGCGCCAGGCATAAGCTCTGGTCCGGAAGGCTTGATCATCCATCTCATCAAGCGCTTGTCGGTTAAGATACAGGAGCCGTTCATGGCGGAAATAATCAACAGGCGTATCCCTTCCTCTTTCCATCACCTCTTGATTATGGGGACAAACCATTTGGCAGATATCACATCCCCATACCAAGGAGTGGTTGCTTAGAGCAACGAGTTCGCGCTCCGAAAGATCGCCCTTTTTCTGTGTAAGAGCGGAGAGACATTGCTCCTTCTGGTTAGGCAAGCATTTTTCGGGACAGGCCGATATGCATGCACCGCATCCTTCACATCGAGGCGGTTCTACTGCAATCAGAGACCGGGGATGATCAGTGACTATCTCATACGGCATATTGGTCACGATTTCTCCAATGAAAACAAAACTGCCAAACTGCGCCGTTAGCAGTAAGCCGTTATCGCCAATAACACCCAGACCGCACCGGGCGGCCGCATCAACCTCATCAATCGGTGAATGATCGGCAAACAGCGCAAAGCGGTATGGTGGAAAAGCAACCTTCAAACGAGGGATAAGATCAGCGGCCAAATCTTCAAAATAACGGTGATAATCACGAGGCACGGCATACAAGGACAGATTACGTTCAGGATCCGATACATCTCTTGCCATCACATAGGGAACGGCAAAAAGAATGGCGGTTCCTTGTGAGTCAATACCCTGTTTTTCAAGAAGATAAGGCTTTCTGATGTGGCAAGATGATAAAGGAATAGCTCCCAGCGGCACACCGAGAGCCTGTCCAACAAAGGACGACAATGATAAGGTGTGATCTTGCATGGGAGCCTCCTTCAATCAATATTTATCGACGGGGTAGAGGATTTTGAGCTGATTGACCTTGCTCTGGTAAGCGGCCTGCTGTTTTTCGCGGGTCACCTGAGCGTAAAGCTCGTCTTTAATGTCCTCGTAAGCCATGGGTGCGGCCTCATTCTTCTTGTTGAGCTTGATGATGTGATAACCAAATTGGGTCTGCACAGGCCCACGCACCTCTCCCTCGGTCATCTCAAAGCAAGCGGTGTCGAACTCGGGAACCATCTGGCCGCGGCCAAAGTCGCCCAGGTTACCGCCTTGCTGAGAAGAGGGGCAAGAGGAATACTGTTGCGCGGCATCCTCAAAGCTGATATCGCCGTTTTGAATGGCGGCCAAGATCTCGTTCGCCTTGTCCTCGCTGTCTACCAGAATGTGACTTGCGTTGACAGTCTCATCGGCGTTGAGTTGATCCTTGTGTGCCTCATAGAAAGCCTTTACGTCTTCATCCTTGACCTTGACGGCCTCCACGCACTTGGAAATTGCGTATTCCATGAGCAGTTGCTCCTTGATGACGGCCAGCTGCTCCTTGAATGCAGGCTCACGTTCCATCAGATTACGTTGTGCATCCAGCAGGAAAAGGCGCTGAGCAATAAGCTGCTCCAGCACAGCGGCACGGCCTTGGGGATTATTGTAAGCTTGGCCGTTGCGGCCCATAGCCATAATGTATCTGGTCACGTCCTCTTCGGTGATAGGCTTGCCACCGACGGAGGCGAGAGGCTTCTTTGCGGGATCCTGTCCCAGATCGGCGCCGAAAGCGTTGCCGGGTGTAATGATAGCCATAATAAATAAATCTCCTTTGATTTTGTAATTATATAGGCATATTATATCATATATCTCGGGAAAATTCAAGTATAAACCAAGATTTTTCAAGCAATCACATATGGTTTTCTCATAACATATACTGTCAAAAACCGAAGGAGGAAATCATGGCCATCAAAATATACATAGACCAGGGGCATAACCCGGTCAATCCCAACGCGGGTGCGGAGGGTAACGGTCTCAGGGAACAGGATCTCGTTTACCGCATCGGTCAAGAGTTGGCTACTTTATTGCGTCGAAACGGAAATTTTGAGGTTCGTCTATCGCGCCCAAGCACCGATACCCAGATAGGTACATCCAATAATACCAGTCTGCGCCTCCGTGTCAACGACGCCAACTCATGGGGGGCAGACTATTTCATCAGTCTCCACACAAACGCGTCATCAAACGCATCCGCTACGGGAACCGAGGCGTTTGCTTATGCGCGGGGAACCCCCGCCTTTCGCTTGGGGGAAGATATTCTCGAAAATCTGTCTGAGATAACGGGTCTTCGTAACCGAGGCATGAAGGTACGTCCAAGTTTGTACGTAGTAAAAAAGACCGCTATGCCGGCCGTATTGGTAGAGCTTGGGTTCATCACCAACCCGAGAGATGCTTTCCTGATGCGTGATCGCCCGGATTTATTTGCCCAAGGTATCTATCAAGGTATTCTTGAATTCACCAATGTATAAATAAAACCGATGCGGAGCCTTCATTCCGCATCGGTTTTTCTTTTTTACAGGGTTATGTTGCTTCATTTCGCCGATCCCCGCGCAATGACTTTTTAGAGATGCCCCAAAGTTTTCCACCAAGGATAGAGAAAACGATGCCGGCGATTCCGATGCCGAGCCAAATAAGGACAAGCTTATCCCATCCAAAGTTCTCGGCAAGAACGCCGTAAATTCCCGAGCAAATAGCCGTGGCAAAATAAATCACACTATTGAGAAATCCCGTTACGGCTGCAGAAAGCCCTAAAGGAGCAAAATGATAAGGAACGACCGTCAGAAACATATGGTTTGCTCCCCACATAGCGGTCACGCTGGCAGCCATAAACAGGGCGCACAAAATAACACTATTTTCTTTTGTCAGATATATACCCGCAACACAAAGGGTAGCAGCGACGAACATAACACCGGCGGTATAGACTTCGTTATGTATGTGCCTTTCAAAAAGCCAGTTGGATATGTACGTGCCCGTCACGCTGACGATGGGGATGATGACAGATATCAAAGCCGCCATGGAACTGCCAAGATGGAATTGCTCTGACAAGAACGTGGGAGCCCAGGATTCAACCGCGTCGCGCAGCGCTCCATTACATATTAGGCTAAACAACGACAGCCATAGACCCGAGGTGATGATCACAACGGGAAGGAAATGTTTGGTTTTCAATTTTTCAACATGATTTAAGGTGACGGAAGAGTCACATGCTGTCCGGCGTTCAGTCAAACAAGCCTGCTCCATCATTTGGATATACTTATCCAGCGTACGGTTACCGATCACCCAAATCAGAAACATCACAAGCAAGAGCGCGCCGGAGACACTAAAAACTGTGCGCCAATGGCTGAATTTGAGCAAAATAGCAGGTATTAAAAAAGCTAAGACCGCCCCAATGGAGCATGATGCGGAAATGTTTGTACCGGCTGAGGATCTGCGCTCCTCGGGAAGAAGATCGGTGAAAACACGAAGAATGGGAGCCCAAAGCATAGAGTGGAAAAGTCCGTTGGCGGCCCAGATCACCGGTAAAACAGTTGCATAAGGCACAAGTCCCATGAAAATATTGCAGAGTCCTGCCCCCAAAAGACCGGTGCCGATCATATATTTCGGTTTGACACGGCTGCCAATGATGCCACTAAAGAGTTGCCCCGCTCCGTAGACGATCATATAGGCTGTGGTAATATAGCCACCAAAGGATTTGGTTAAAAATCCTTCGGAGATCATGGCCGGAAGACAGGCCGAAAAATTTTTTCGACCGATATAGCTACAAGCGTAGGAAAGAAAGCAAAGCAGAAAAAGACGGGTAGCAGAGCGATTGACCGTTCGCTGCTCCATTGGATATTTTGATGACTGCATGAAGAAAACCTCGGGTACTTTAAAAATCCATGGATAATTATATCACGTTGTCAGTCATAATTCAAGAGAAAACAAAAAACTTCCTCGAAAATTGAGGAAGCTTTTTGCTATAAGATGTAGATTAACTATCGCTGTAATTCTTTTCAATCTTCTCGATCGCGCGCTCCATCTGTTTGGTAACTGCCTTGCTCAAAGACTTGGAGGAGGAGGCGATAGAAGCGGAAGAAGTAGGATTCAAAGCAGAGGTGAGAGTAGCCAGTGCGTTGCCCCAACCATAGTAGTAAGCCAGGTCACAAACGCGGCTCTCAAGGATCAGGTCGATCATAGGACCGGACTGCTCGTCCTTAACGTTCTTTGTGGTCAGGTTAATCTCGTAATACTGCTTGGTCAGAGTATCCACAGAGTAGTAAGCCATAGCCTCGATCATGGAAGCAACCATAGCAATGTCAGAATCGATGCTGCGGGGGATAGAGACAACACTACCGGTGGTGTGCATCATGTGATAATAAGCCTTCTGCTCAGTGTCGTACATGGGGTAGGGAATGACGCCGAAGTCAACGTCGAAACCGCGCATTCTCTCAACGCACTGGAGCACTTCGCCAAGGAACAGAGCATGGTTATCACCGAAGCAGGTCTTACCAATCTCGAAAACGCCCGCACCGGTAGAAGTAGCAACGTCATTGAAATTGACGATGTAATCCTTAGAGAAGATGAGCTTTGCCTTGTCGGCTACGCTCTGGGCTCTCTCAACGTTCAGACCATACTCAAGAGTGCCGTCATCGTTTCTGGTAACAACGGTAAGACCGCCGGCGTAGAACATGCTGTAGAAAACGTCGTTGGTCATGGCAAAGCCACAAGTACCCTTGTCGTAATCGTTCACACCGTCACCGTCATTGACGAGCTGCTCGTACTCAAACAACTTGTCGAAGGTCCACTCGTAGTTGGAGACCATGCTGTAAAGATCGGGAATCTGGGATTCCTTAGCCAGGGTCTTGTTGAACATCATAACGAAGGTTGCATCATTATCCAGAGTCAACAGGTCACCGGTTGCAAAGAATATCATGTCATTGATCTCAAAGCCTTCAACGAGTCTCTGGTCCCACCAGGACTTGGACAGATCGATATCTGCGGTCCTTTCGGATTTGAGGTTCCAAACAAGAGCGTTGTTGGAGAATCCTGCTGAGTTAGAGACGTTGGAGACGATGGCATGGAAATCGCCCGCTTTAGAGCTAACCTCCTTCTGCACGATATTTGGCATACTGGTGGTTACTTCCTTTTGTTCCTTAATGGTCACACCGTAATTCTGCAGGATGTGGTCGTTTCTGGTGTATACAGCCTCACTGATAGGATCTTCAGAAATCTGATCCTTCTCGGCAAAGATGGATGTGGTACTCCACTCAGACTCATCACGGGTCAAAAAAACAAGCTCGGTGCCATCATAGCGAGTAGCGGGAATCTCGAGAGGCTCTCTGGATTCGCCCTCGGAAATGGCATTTGTCGCTGCGCCCTGAGTATCGTCGCCCTTACCATTCTCGTCGCTTACACCGCAGGCGCAGGTGCCCAAGATCATGATACCGGCCAAGAAACCGCAGAGCAGTTTTTTGAACAAATTCATATTTTCCTCCTTAAGATGGATATTGATACTTTATTTTAACATAAACAATAAGATAAGAAAAGGTTAAAATTGTAAATAATTTTGTTTTTTCAGATTAAATACAAATATCGTAGCTCAAACGATACAAACGTTCGATCTTGGCATGTCTGTATTCACAACGCGCGCGCATCTGTGCGAGCTGATAGTCGGTAAAGCCTTCCAGATCTCCGTCTTTCAGCTTGTTTTTATACATCTTATCAAGTACGAGCGCGAAATTGATATCCACAGCTGTTACGCGGTTCTCGAGGATAGACATGACCATGTTGCTCTTGCCTTCCAGCAGAAGGTTAACAGCTTCGACGCCCATCTGGGTGGCGGTCAAACGGTCACGCAGGGTCGGATCTCCGCCGCGGATGATATGACCTAACTTGTTGAAACGACAGTCAACGATGGTTCGTTCGCGGATCTCCTGCGCCAGCGCAGCGCCGAATTCCATGTCGTTTACCTTAGGCATACCCTCGCTGACAATGGCGATCATGCCGCGCTTGCCCTTCCGTCTTGCCTCGTTGATCTTGTTGATCGCGTATTCCTTATCAAAGGGAATCTCGGGAATCGTCAGGCTGATGGAACCCGTAGCGATACCCGTGTAGAGAGACAGGTATCCGCAACCGTTACCCATGACTTCGGTAACCAGGCAACGAGCGTGAGACTCCGCAGTATCACGGAGCTTGTCAATCATAGAGCAAGCGTTGTTCAAGGCGGTATCAAAGCCAATGGTCTGGTCGGTAGCGGTGATATCATTGTCGATGGTACAGGGAATACCGATAGAGGGAATCCCGTGATTGGTCAGATCCGTAGCACCTCGGAACGTACCGTCACCACCAAGGGCAATAATAGCATCAATCTGATGCTCCTCGCATACGCGCAACGCCTTTTCCATACCCTCTTTGGTCTTGAACTCCGGGCAACGGCTGGAATAAAGAATTGTACCACCGCGAGTAACGATATTAGACACGCTGGAGGAATCCAAAGGACGGAGATGGTGCCGTTTGATATGCTCGGGGTCTTTTTGGTCAGCTGCACCCAAAAGACCGGCGTAACCGCCAAGAATACCCACGACCTCAATACCCTGGCTGAGCGCACGGCGGGCAACAGCACGGATCGCAGCATTCATACCGGGGGCATCACCGCCTGAAGAAAGGATACCGATTTTTCTGAATTTTGCCATAATAGAACAAAGCTCCTTTTAATTTTGGATTGTTTCACATATTTTTAACCGCTTCAAGCGTAGCAATAAACGCACGGGATGCTACAGCCTCACGGATATAATTCCGCGACTTGTTGCGATAATAGAGACGAAAAGAGGAAGTGCCTTTCGGAGTAGCGATACCCACATAGACTGTACCGACGGGATTTTCTTCTGTCCCGCCTCCGGGTCCGGCATAACCTGTAGCCGAAATTGCTACGTCACAGGCTAAGGCGCGCCGTGCGCCAGCCGCCATTTCTTCGGCAACTGCGGCGCTGACTTCTGTGAATTGATCAATGCTTTTTTGAGAAACTCCCAAAACATCGACCTTAACTTGGTTGCAGTATGTCATAAATCCGCCGAGAAAAACTGCCGATGCTCCAGGAACGCCGGTGATCCGCTGGCCCATCAACCCTCCTGTACAGGATTCGGCGGTTGCGAGGGTCAAGCCCAGATCCTTAAGACGCGAAAGCAGGGCAGTTTCCGGATTTGGAATATCGATACCGTAAATATAATCACCAACTGAAGTTGAAGTTACTTTTTCTATGAGATGGTCACACATTTGGGCAGCCTCGGCCTCGCTTGGGGCTTTTGCGGTGATGCGAAGCCTAACCTCTCCGTTGCCACAATAAGGCGCGATGGTGGGATTACCGGATGAGATCATAAGATCCTTCAGTCTTGACTCTACATCTGACTCTCCAAGCCCCATAATATGCAGATTACGGCTGACCAAAACATTTTCACAAAAAGGGTTGATCAAAGGACGCACCTGGGTTTCAAACATCGGGATCAGCTCAGAGGGAGGGCCGGGCAATAGAATGGCCGTTCGGGTATCGTCTCCAACGGCCAAGCCGGGGGCGGTTCCGTATGGATTGGGAAGAACCACTGCTCCCTCGGGCATCATGGCTTGTTTGCGATTATTCTCGCTCATTACACGGCCGGTTCGCTCAAAATACTCTTTGATAGCCGCCAAGGACGGCTCGTGGCAGTACATCTTTCGGCCAAAGAAAGCGGCAACGGTTTCCTTGGTCATGTCATCATAGGTAGGGCCCAGGCCACCGCTGAGGATCACAAGGTCAGCCGCCGGACGCCCATGGCCGGAGAAGGCATCTTGCAGGGCGGCGGTTAACCGCTCGGCATGATCTCCCACAACACTTTGATGATAGACCGAGATACCGAGAGAAGCTAATTGTTTTGCCAGGAAGGAGGCATTGGTATTTACAATATCGCCAAGCAACAGCTCCGTACCCACACAGAGGATTTCGGCTGTTATGATCGGCTTGGAACGCAGGCCGGAATATGCCGTTTTTTCGCTCATATAAACCCCATTCAGCCGCATGTCGCGGCACAAATACATGACACTTTTATCATTATATCATACATCCATTTTTTTGTAAAGATGAATTGCGTGAAAAAGATTGAAATTTTTTCGAAAATCCTGTATAATAGAAGGGCATGTAAAGTGAAATACAAAATTAAGAAAGGCAGGCGATGACAAATGGAGCAATATTGTCACCAGTGCCCCCGAGAATGCCGTGTGGATCGGGACGCAAAGGGGGCTGGCTATTGCGGTATGCCAAATGAAATTTATGTTTCAAGGTGTGCGCCGCATATGTGGGAAGAGCCTCCTATCAGCGGTACCCGTGGTTCGGGAACACTTTTCTTTACGGGATGCAATCTCCGTTGTGTTTTTTGCCAGAACGCAATCATCAGCCGTGAGCGAAAAGGAAAAGCCGTAGACGAAAAACAATTGAAACAAATGATTTTTTCCTTGGTAGATCTTGGTGTTCATAATATCAATTTGGTAACGCCTACCCATTATACGGATAATCTTGTAAGAATTTTGGAAGACATCAAGTCTCAGTTGTCAATCCCCGTGGTATGGAACAGTAGCGGTTATGAAAGCGTTGCTTCTCTTCAAAGGTTGGAGGGCTTGGTGGACGTTTACCTACCTGATTTCAAATACATTTCCCGAGATCTGTCCTCTGCTTATTCCGGCGCGCCTGATTATGCTGAAGTAGCCTCCTTGGCCCTACAAGAGATGTACCGTCAGGTAGGAGACCCTCTTTTTGACAGTCACGGATTGATAACTAAGGGTCTGATCGTGCGACACCTTGTTTTGCCCGGTTGTCGGCGTGATTCCATAGCGGTTGTCAAGCATCTTTCGGCAATATTGCCTAAAGATGGTTTCAAGCTCTCTCTTATGAGACAGTATACCCCTGAATTTGCCAAGCATACACCCTACAAAAATCTTCACCGCCGTGTAACGGATTTTGAATATTCCTCGGTTGTGGAAGAAGCGTTGCGCCTTGGGCTTGACGGCTACACCCAAGGAAAGGATTCTGCCACGGTAAAGTTCACTCCGGATTTTTGATTTTAATAACCAAAAAGCGACAGACATCAGCCTGTCGCTTTTCTATAGAATCAGATACCCTTTTCTGCGCGCCATTCCTCAGCCTTGGCAGCGGACATTCTCTTGATGTTCTCCTCGGTATAGGGAGACTCAGCACCGCCGTTGACGTAGAGGAAATACTTACCTGCGGCGGTCACGTAGAGAGTTTCCTCATAACCGGCAGGATCGCCCAGCTCACCGCTGGTGAACTTAGCCACCAGATCAGCAGCCTCGGTATCGTATTCAACCTTGCAAATGATCTTCTTCATGTAACGGTAAACTCCTTTCTTGTATAAGAACAGGGCATCTCTAAATACTCAGTGTGCGGCGAGATGCGAGGGATTTTTTCGTCAGACTAAACAAAAATCTGCGCGCATAGTCGTCCCTATGCGAAAGAATTTTGTGACGTATGACGGAAAAAGCACCGTCATATCGGCGTGCGATGAGTTTTTAGAGATGCCCAACAGATCTTACACAGACTCAACGTTGCATATTATAACATATTTCTCGTAGAAAAGCAATAGGCAAAACACCAAATTTATCGCGTTATATCATGGGAATTCAGACAAATTCCTCATGCTCGTGATGATATTGGTGGCGATGTAAAAGAACCAGGAGCAAAATCAAAGAGGAGAGCCCAAGAATACCGCCTGCGGTGGCGTAAAACGTAGTTGCGCCTTGGTGTCCCGTAAAAGAGGAAAAAGCATTGAAAATTGTCAGGAACCAGCGTACACCTGCAACGATCCATAAGAGGGGAGAAAGTTTTTCGGTTTTCACCAAATCGCAGATCAGCACTGTCCAAAGCACTGCGTTGATCGTCGCTTCAAGAATACTGATAACACCCGACCAGGAGACGAAGATCTGAAGTGCTTTTTCTGTAGCGCCAAGACCGATTCGCTGAAGGATGATCAGGGCAAAGGTGTTGACATAGCTGAGGAGAAGGGAAGCACTCGTCAGAAGAATGATACCGCCGATGGCCTTGCGAGCAACCTTACAATTACGTATCTGGCACATAAATTTGCAGAGGACCATGGCTGTCAGCACTGAACTTTCATGGGCAAAATGATTGCGGATATTGGTAATTTCCGCAATGATCTCCCCCAGATGATACCCTTTGTTAATGAGCATGCTTCCTAAAGAACCGTTCGTGATTTGCAAAAGAAGCATCATTACGCCAAATGCGAGAAGAGTATTAAACAAGAGAAAAATGAACTTAATAAAGGTACCAATATGAAGTCCCCGATGCTCTTTCTCATCGTAAGATAACTTTTCCAGCCAGGAGATAAAAAGGTATTCAAGTCCAAGGCCAAGGATCGAAAATACGTAAGCAAGGAGGATGCTCCAAAAATTCAGGATGGATTGATGTATGGCAAGATCAATGAGTGCCGCACCAAAGAAGCCAAGGAACAAAATACCAGCCAGCTTAGCAATAAGGAGAAAGACGCGCTTGTAATACGCGGCTTTATTTTCGTGAATAAACGAATAGTTGAAGAAGATATCACGTTTTTTAAAGGCGTAGTACAGATAAATCACACCCAAAGTCTCAAACAGTTTGACGAGATAGTTCAGCGGTACATTATTTATGTATTTGGTAGTGGAGAAGGGAATAGTGACAGCATACCCGATAAATGCCGCGATGACGAACACCTTAACGGCTGTCAGATAATAGTTATGCTTTTCAAATAGCTCTCTCTCGTCAGTTGGATGGCCGTGTAAGAGCACACCCACAAGAAGGATGATTATACCGAACAAAAAAACTGTTGCTTCGGGAAGAAAGAAAACGTAATAATTTGAGAAGGTCAATACTGTGACGAGACCTGATTTGAAGGATGTCAAGGACCAAACATGCATGATTCCATACACAAGTGCGACCAGCGTTGCATATAAAATGCCTCTTTGGTAGATCTTGCCGCATTCCGTGTTGATGCGTTCGTCGTAAAATTTCGTGTCTGTCATATGATCACCTCCCAAAAAAGATCGTTGAGCGTTACGTCCAAAGCTTTACATATTTTGATACACAGGGCGACGGTAGGGTTATAGTCCCCGTTTTCGATCATATTGACAGTTTGTCTGGACACCCCGATGATCCTGGCAAGCTCAGCTTGGGACAGATTTTTTACCTGTCTTGCCGTTTTCATTCGTTGATTGATCATATTGCCTCCTGTCAAATTTATTTGACTTCTTGATTATATCATATATGGAAAAGAGTGTCAAGTATATTTGACAAAAATTCGAAAATTGTTTGGTTATCTAAAATACGGCATAACATAAACGGTACGAGTCGCTGATAGGCCCGTACCGTTTATGTTATAGAGTTCAAAGTAAAAAAATGCAGAGTTCTACCAGGAAAGCTGCCAAGCATGATATAACGGCTACCAAGGTCAGTCCCTTGCCCTTAAAGGCAAAAATTCCACCGACCAGTAATCCCGCTATTGCGGACAGTATGTGCCCTGTGGCATAGACTGCGGCGGGAATGGTCATTGCAGCGAGCACCGTATATGGGATATAGTACAGGAAGGACCTAATAAACCTATTGGTGATCTTCTTTTGGAACGCCGCGAAGGGAATGGCACGGATGAGATAGGTAGAGCCTGCCAGTATGGCGAGATATATCCAGAAGTCCTTCATACCGACACCTCCTCACCGTGATCCGCAGGTTCATCCTTGACAGGGAAGAGGATCGCTCCAAAAACTGCCGCTACCACGGCACAAATGCTGATGGTCAGTCCGGAGGAGATCTGATTCAACACAGGAACGTAGTAAAAGATGCAATGTAAGGCTGCCGCCACGGCTACAACCACCAACACCGGTTTCGATGTTCTTGCCTGAGGTGCGATGATGGCCAAGAACATGCCGTAAATGGCAAGACAAAGAGCGTTCAGCACCATATCAGGCAAAACACTACCCAAGAGACTTCCGAACAGTGTTCCCAGCGCCCAACCGATGTAAGGCATAACTGACAGGCCCAGGAAAAACTTGGTGTTGACCTCCTTCTCCGCGGAGGCCACGGCGAAGATTTCATCAGTCATGAAGAAACCGAGAAGCCACCGCTTGATGCCGCGAAATTCGGGAGACGTCTTTTGAGACAGGGACACAGACATGAAGGAATACCGCAGGTTGATGGTCACCTGTGAAATGAGCATTTCCATATATTGACCGGGATAGGTCATAACGCCGATGCCGGCAAGCTGACCGGCAGATGTTAGGGTCATCATGGAAATAATGACCGCCTGCCACCAGGCGAAGCCATAGGACACGGCCATGATGCCGAAGGTAAAGGAAACCGAGAGATAACCGAGTCCGATGGGGATACCTCCCTTGAAGCCGCGAATGAATGAAGACACGATGAGAGCCGTCCTTTGTGAATTGTAATATCTTGTATTTTGCCGCTAAAATGCAATTTACCATTGAAAATAGCGAATCCTATTATACCACCAACCGCATGAAATTGCAAGTTTTTTTGCTAAATTCGCCTTGACTTTCGTAATTAGATATGATATTCTATGAATATCAAGAAAAACAGGAGGATCTCCTTATGTCCAAATTTGCACCCAATCCCTTGCTTGATAGCCGCACATTCATCCCCGATGTGGAAGCCCACGCATGGGGGGATGGTCGCATCTATCTTTACGGCTCTATGGATCACCAAGGGGAAAAATATTTTTGCAGCGACGTTCATCACGTTTATTCTTCTGATGATCTTGCTCACTGGACGGACCATGGCGTGGTCTTCTCCTTGGCTGATTCCAACTGGGCCAAGGATTGCGGCGTGCTGTACGCCCCGGATTGCGCTTATCGCAATGGATGGTATTACCTTTATTACTGCGTCCCCGACGGACGGTGCGGCGTTGCTAAATCCCCAAGCCCCACGGGGCCTTTTGAGGATGTGGGGCAGATCAAGGGCGTCCAGGGCATTGATCCCGCCGTGTTTATTGACGATGACGGACAAGCCTATCTCTACTGGGGACAGCTTACTTGGTGCCATGTGGCTAAACTGAAGGAAAATATGGTGGAGATCGATGAGGATACCATCACCACGCCCCTTACCGTGGAGGAGCACGAATTCCACGAGGGAAGCTCTGTCAAAAAAATCAATGGCAAATACTATTATCTATTTGCTGATACTCACCGTCACGGGGATCCTAACCGTCCCGACGGCCGTCCCTCCTGCTTGGGCTATGCCGTCTCGGATCACCCCATGAAGGGCTTCAAGTATGGTGGTATCATTATCGACAATTTCGGCTGTGACCCCAAGGTATGGAACAACCACGGCTCCATGGAGTGCTTCAAGGGACAATGGTATGTTTTTTACCACCGCTCCACCCATGGCTCCGAGTTTTCCCGCCACGTCTGTGCCGAACCCATCTACTTCAACGAGGACGGCTCTATTTCCGAGATCCTTCAGACCACCTCGGGGGTGGGTGACCCTATCCCCGCCAATACCCGCCTGGAAGCCCACCGCGCCTGTGAGATGAGCGGTCGCGTCCGTATCGCAGGAGACGCGGACTCTCTCCATAACCTGGTACTCACCGAGATCAAAAACGGCGACACCGCCACTTTCCGCTATTTTGCCTTCATCGGAGAGACATCTTTCAGCATCCGCATGAAAAACGATGCCCGATGCCGGGTGGAGCTGTACTTGGACGGTCGTTACCTTGCAGATTTCCGAGTGGCTACCGCCGATACCTATACCACCGTAAAAGCCCCTATCCCTTCGGTGTCGGGGATGCACGCCCTCACCATCAAATTCTTCGGAGACTTCACCCACGCCTCGGTGGAGGAGATCTCCTTTGCGTGAAAGGAGTGGTCATAGCTATGGCAAGAGACAGACTAGGAAGCCGACTCGGTTTCATCCTCCTCAGTGCCGGATGCGCCATCGGTATCGGTAACGTATGGAAATTCCCCTGGATGGTGGGCCAGTACGGCGGTGCCATTTTCGTTTTGATTTATATTGCGTGTTTGATCGTTTTGGGTATTCCCGTCATGACCATGGAGTTTGCCGTGGGCCGTGCCGCCCAAAAATCTCCGTCCCTCATGTTTCAACAGCTTGAGAAAAAGGGAAGCAAGTGGCATTGGCATGGCATTGTTTGCTTGATGGGTTGTGTCCTGCTCATGATGTTCTATACCAATGTGTCCGGCTGGATGATGCAATATTTTGTTAAGACCGCTTCCGGAACCTTTGAAGGTCTGGGTACGGCAGGAGTCAACGCTGAGTTTAACGCTATGCTGGGAGATGCCACCTGGCAGACTATCTTCATGGCGATTACTGTCATTATCGGTATTGTTGTCTGCATGTTGGGTGTGCAGAAGGGCCTTGAGCGCGTGACAAAGGTTATGATGGTGGCGCTTCTTGTCCTCATGGTGGTCATCGCAGGCAACAGTATTTTCCTTGAAGGGGGTTCCGAAGGACTGAAGTTTTACCTCATTCCCAATGTAGAAAGTGTCAAAAAAACAGGTATTTTTAACGTGATTGTGGCCGCTATGAATCAGGCCTTCTTCACCCTGAGCTTAGGCATTGGTTCTATGGCTATTTTCGGTAGTTATCTCGGCAAAGACCGCGCACTTCTTGGAGAAGCAGTCAACGTCGCGGTGCTGGATACCTTTGTCGCCTTCACCTCCGGACTCATCATTTTTCCCGCCTGCTTTGCCTACGGTATCAATCCCGGGGCAGGTCCCGCCCTCATTTTCCAAACCCTCCCCAGCGTTTTTAACCACATGCCCTTGGGACGTCTTTGGGGAACCTTGTTTTTCGTATTCATGTCCTTCGCCGCTCTGTCTACCGTTTTGGCAGTCTTTGAAAATATCATTGCTTGCGTAATGGATCTTACCAAATGGGGAAGAAAAAAGACTTGCATTATTGTGGGTATCGGTATGTTTCTCTTGTCTATGCCCTGTGTTCTCGGCTATAATCTCTTGTCGGACTTCAAGCCCTTCGGAGGTTCGTCTAGTATTCTTGATTTGGAGGATTTCATTGTCAGCAATCTTCTGTTGCCCATTGGTGCCTTGATTTTTACCCTCTTCTGCGTCACCCGCTACGGTTGGGGGTGGAAAAACTTCATAGCGGAAGCCAATACGGGTAAAGGACTCAAGGTCCGCCCTTGGATGCGTTGGGTTATGACCATTGTCGTCCCCATCATTATCGCGATCATCTTCGTTATGGGACTTGTGACCTTCAATTTTACAGGTAAGTAATAAAAAAGACAAAAAGGTGTCGCAACCAAAGCTGCGGCACCTTTTATTGCGCCCTTGGGAATGACGTTCTATCAGTATGCAAATTTGAAATACAAATTTGTCAATAGACACTTTGGGGCAGAATGATCTTACTCTAAATAAGTTTTACTGAGATTTTGGAGCACTCTGAATGTCTCGGGCATCATGTCCTCAGTGATAGCCAAGCTGATAGAAAAATATCTGCCGTATCCTCCGGATAAGCTTTCATTATCCGGCAAGCGCCCGCTGATCGTAATGGCAAAATAAGCATCGTTCTTGGCATTTTCTTGATATTTGTATTCGTCGGCGGGATTTAACGTTCGGATAAAATCCTTTTCTTCAATGGAAAGAGCATTATACTCTTCAAGAAGCGTTTTGTAGAAATCATTGATTTCCCTCTCGGAAAAGTGATATACGTCAATGAAGCCGTAATCACCGTTCGAATACAATTCACCGTAAATTTGGGTAATATGCTTCATATGGGGAAGGGACCAGAAGACCTCGGGATCTATGTGAACCGTATTTATGTACTGACGCCTGATGTTTTCAATTTCATAATTACGGAATGCCACACGCCGTGATATGGTTTTCCCATTGTTCATGGTAAAGGTGACGTTGAGAACGGTACGGGATCCGCTACCGAAATGATGCTGAAAATTATCTGTACGATCACCCTTGACTGTCAGGATCATGTTATCAACGACTTTTTCAATCAACTCCCGATCCTCGGAGGTACTGTCCTGCATAAGATATTTTTGATAATTATCCCATCCTAAGGCATAGGACGCATCAATATTTATTGCGGTCACCTTTTCGGGATCATCGGGCGATGACCGGAATATAGCAGTTTCGACGCAACTATATATACCCGCAAACAGAAGACTGCAACCTACCAGCACAGGAAGGAGCGCCGTCGCTCGTCCGAAGCCGTTGAAACGCTTGGTAGTAATCAACTCGTACAAGTAATATACCAACAGAGTGATCACGATCATGACAAAAAATCCGGGGAAGTCAACAGAATCGGTGATCATAAACATTGGGATAAGCAACATGAAGGGCAGGGTGAATAGAATGCGGAAGATGTGCTGTGCCACGCGGTTAGGGGCCGTGTTGCCCGCCATTTCACTCTTACGGATCTTGTAGAAGAACCAAGCGGCGGCAAAAACCAGCAACGTGACAACCACAGAATAAATGATATTGGCAAGTGAATCCGCAGGATTATATTGTGCGCCGCTGATAGCGTAAGTGAATACGCCGAAGGGAAGAAACCAGCTGAAATTGAAAAACGGCACCTCGGAAAGCGAGATAACGACAATATTGCTGTCAACGCAAGTGGCCATATAAAACATAACTAAACGGGTGAGCAGGGAAAACAGCGCAAACATGAGAAATGTGGTCGTACCCGTTCCGGTAAGACTCAAGGCAAGCATCATCATAGCGGAAAGCTCAGCGGCCGCCAGCATACACATGAGGGTAAGCGAGATCAATTCTCCTACGTTGAAGGTAGTGAATGGATTGAGTGCCCAAAGGATGCCCGCGGTAGCAGCTGAGGCGATCATGATGGCGAAAACGAAGGTCAGCGCCGAGGCCACAAAGCTGAGATAAACACAAGTGCGGGTATAGGGAATGGCGTGAAAGAAGTCAGATTCACGCCGTTTGTGCAGAAAGGAAAACAGCACCGAGAAAAAGAAAGGAGCCAGGAAGATAACACCGTATAAAGGAACACAAAGAGCCTGCTGCTTGATAGTTTCGACGTGAGCCCCCGGAAGATCCATCCATCGAACAAGGGGAATAAGGGCAGAGATAGTCACAGAAAGAATGGCAACAGCCATGCCGATAACCTTAAGCCGCTTGAGACCTTCAAGGTACAGGCGAATATTAAATAGCTTTGTACTTAGCATATCTTGCTCCTCCTTACATCAGAATTTCCTTGAAAGCATATCCGAGTGCTTCCATTTCGTAAATAAAGACCTCTTCCAGGTTCAGGGGAAGAATATCCAGAAGCAAGGGATTCATGCAACGAATCTTGGCTTCAACCGTTTGCTTGTCACCTCTGACGATAAAAGAACAAACGCTACCCGTTTGGGTATAGGACAGAATCTCAATGCCCACCATATCAAATCTTGTACGGTCGAAGGGAACGGAAAAAGCGGTCTGTACCTTAAAGAGGGAGGTTTTGAGATTTTGGATATCCGACTCAAAGACAATACCTCCCTTGTGCAGGAGGGCGAGCTGGTCACAGGTATCCTCCAGTTCGCGGAGGGAGTGTGATGTAATGATGGTGGTGGTACCGCGTTCCAGCACGTCGTTGTAGATCACCTTTTTGACAAGATTTCTCATGACGGGATCGAGACCGTCAAAGGTCTCGTCAAAGAACAGGTAATCGGGCTTTGTGGCCAAGGCAAGAATGGTGGCCGCCTGCCGTTTCATACCCTTGGAAAAGGTGTTAAGATTGGCGGTATCATCCAAGCCGAAGGTTTCGGTGAGATTGTAGTATCTTTGCCAATCGAATTTGGGATAAATGGCTTTATAATAATGAGCCATTTTTTGCATGGTGGATTGGGGGAGAAAATACAATTCATCGGGAACGTAAAATAGCTTATCCTTTGCCATTGGATTTTCCCAAACAGGAAGACCGTCAATGGTCATTTCACCGCTATCCGCTTTATAAACGCCCGAAAGCAGGCGCAAAAAGGTTGATTTTCCCGCGCCGTTGGAGCCTACAAGACCGTAAATACAACCGCTGGGAATTTCGCAGGAAAGCTCGTTAAGCGCAATGTAAGGAGCTTTCATTCCCGCACTGAAAAACGACTTGGTAACTTTATCAGCTTTGATCATGTGCGATTACCTCCGTTTTATGTTTTTTTAATGTCTTGTCATCTTCTTCATCGTCACTCCGAGATTCTCCGGCATAGACTTCACAGACTGTAGCCAAAATGTCTCCCTTAGAAACCCCGGCCAATCGAAGCTCGGCCGAGATAGCTCGAATCTGCTCCAGTTTTTCCATCGCCTTTTTTCGGATAATGGATACGGCATCGGGAGAAACATAACAGCCGCTCCCGGGCGAAGGGCAAATGATCCCGCGTCGAGTCAGCTCTGCATAGCTTTTTTGAATGGTATTAGGATTGATACCCAAAGTCACAGAGAGCTCTCTTAAAGAGGGAAGAACGCTTCCCGGCAGATATATGCCCAGAAGAATATTTTTCTCAATTCCGTCGATGATCTGTTCATATACAGGAATTGCGGAAAGCTTATCAACAAACAACATGACTTTTTGACTCCTTTCTATCAGAATCATCCGAAGTGCACCATGTGAAATAGTGCACTTGTAGTATATCATATGCCTCTGTCATTGTCAATATGTTTTTATAGAAAAATTAAAACTTAATATTTCTTAATCTATAAAAGCTGAGAATAATATGGGAGCGTCACCCATATCCTGTGATGAGAGGTGATGTAATTATGTTGCAGAAAATCAAAAAAGTATTGTGTATATGTCTATCTGTGGGAATTGTTCTTTCGACAATTCCGTATTTTTCGGCTAACGCAAAAAATAATACAATGGTAATTTCTGAAAACGCCGTAGCTATATCAGAGCTTGACCTCAGCTGTAAGAGCGCGGTACTTATGGAGGCATCCACGGGGCAGATCCTGTATGAGCAGAATTCATCGGAGGCCATGCCTCCTGCTTCAGTTACCAAAATCATGACACTTTTGTTGGTAATGGAAGCGATAGAAGCCGGGAAGCTCAATATGGAGGATATGATTACAGCCAGCGCCCATGCCGCTTCTATGGGAGGATCTCAAATCTATCTCAAAGAAGGCGAGCAGATGACAGCCCGGGACATGATCAAAAGTGTCGTTATTTCCTCGGCAAATGATGCGGCTGTAGCACTCGCGGAGCACGTTGCCGGGAGTGAGGGCGCTTTTGTGGATACGATGAATCGCCGTGCCGCTGAGCTTGGAATGGAGAATACCCATTTTGAAAACACCAATGGGCTGGATGATACCGCCCAAAATCATGTAACATCGGCCCGAGATATTGCGATCATGTCCCGTGCGCTGATTGAGCACAAAGAAATTCTGGAGTATAGCTCTATCTGGATGGATACCATCCGTAACGGTGCTTTCGGGCTGACCAACACCAACCGCTTGGTGCGCTTTTATCGGGGCTGTAACGGGCTGAAAACAGGCTCCACCCAAAAAGCCGGCTTTTGCGTATCAGTGACCGCCGAGCGAGAGGGAATGACTCTTATATGTGTGATTATGGGCGCAGAAAGCAGGGATATCAGGAACGCTGCTGCTACGAAATTACTGGATTGGGGCTTTGCCAATTACGGGCTGTATACCTGTGAAGGTGAAAGCAGTCAAACCCTCGGACTTCTCAAGGTAAAAGGCGGGAAGTTGATGAATGTCAATATCAGATATCCCTCCTTTACGTGTGTGTTATCTAAGGGTGATATCCGATTGGTCGAAAGGAAAATCGAAATTCCCCAAAGCATCTCTGCGCCCATAAGGCAGGGAGAGGCCGTTGGTGAGGTTGTCTTCACCTGTCAAGGACGAGAAATCGGCCGAGTTTCGGTGTCTTCTGCCGAAACCTCTGAAAAAATCGGATTTTGGGATGTCTTTCAGCGTATTTGGACAAAATTTCTATTGATCTGATTGATATGCGAGGTCTTTTGAAATCAGTAATTATGACGAATATCATTTGTATTCTGCTGGCTACAAGCCTCATCCTTTTATCCTGCGCTTGTACCAAAAAGCAAGCCCCGCCGATATCCGCCGAAACGGTACTTCAGGTCATGCTTGCGGCTGATGATCACCCAAGTGGAAGGCTTCTGTCTCTGGCCGCTCCTGATGAGGGAAAACAGCTGACTGAACCCCTTCTTGTTGCGCTCTACGGAGCAGCCGCTTCCAAGTGGTATCATTCAGACGAATTTCGAGTGATAGACAGCGGAGGGGTCTATCTGTCGGAGGTTCTACACCCTTTTGAAATTGCGGTATTTCGCTGTGTTGACCAAAGAGATACAACCGGAGGACTTACCTCTGTGATGGGTATCTGCTCGGCAAGATTGGATATGATCAAGCAAAGCTGGCAGGGAAGTGCCTATGGGACAATGGTTGAAAATGCGCTTGTCACCTGTTGTGGTAACTATGTGATTTTGATTGTAGCAGAGGATCCTGAGCCCATGCTCAGAGCTGCCCGAAGCATCATAAAAAGGCAATAAAAAAGTGGGATCTCTCCCACTTTTTTTGTATAGGGTATCTCTAAATACTCAATAATGAATGGAACTCTATAGACAATTGACAGTATTTATGATATAATAACGGCGATACAAATCTACAAACCGAGGAGCATTCATCAAATGAAAGAATTCATCATCCGTCGTGCGCAAAAAGTCGATATGGACGGGATCAATCGCCTGCTACAACAAGTTCTCATGGTTCACCATAACGGACGGCCTGACTTATTCAAGCCTAATGCTAAAAAATACACAGATGCAGAGCTACTGACGATCCTTGACGACGACAATCGCCCGATTTTCGTTGCGGTCGATGAGGAGAACCGATTGGCCGGCTACGCTTTTTGTATATTTATTCAGCATGTGAATAACAATATACTTACAGACGTTAAGTCCCTTTATATTGATGACCTTTGCGTGGATGAGGATCTGCGCGGTCATCACATCGGTTCAAGTCTATATGATTTCGTGGTAGCCTTTGCGAGGGACAACGGTTGCTATAATTTGACACTCAACGTGTGGTCGTGTAATGAAAGTGCTATGAAATTTTATGAAAAGTGCGGTCTCAAGCCTCAAAAAATCGGTATGGAAAAAATTTTGTCGGAGTAACTTAATGAATCATCCGTATACTCTTCCAAAGCAGCCTCCATCAGTTTTTTTCTCAGCAAATCCGGATATTCTTTTTCTTCACAGTTCTCCAGTAAGATCAACATATCCGTCAAGGATTCTTGCCCATCCCCATCAAGATCAATTTGCGCCGCGCTTTTTTCATCTTGCTGCGCGTCGCTTCGAAGATCAAGCAAAAACAGGGCTTTGGGGTCAATCATACAAAGCCACTTACCCCGTATAAAAACACCAATTTCTGATACGGGAGCAATCATTGACACGTGTCCGGTATCATCCGCAATCACTTCATAATCATGCCGATAACAAGTATGCTCTTCATGGCAGGTGTAGTCATAATAATTCAGATCCTGCATCCCTTGATCACACAGTAAAAATCGCCGATATTCCGTTTGCCGGCCTTCCGAGGGAAGATCTCTTGTGACGTCTATATGATAGTAGTTGCCATCTATACGAACATGGTTCCAGGCATGATCCATTGCCTCTGACGTCACCATATGGCAGGAAAGCCCCAGGCATCGCCCAAGGGCTATGAACAACATGGAAAATGCCTGGCAAACGCCATGCCCCTCAGAAATCAGCCTATAGGCATCGTAATTTTCGCTGCCGGCAGGGCTATATGTAAAGCTATTGATTAACAGGTCATAAATGAATAGTGCCTTATCTCCCTCTGAACCATAAAGCGTAGCCTGTTTTTGGACTTCTTGAAGAAATTCAAGAAACTCTTCTCGACTGCTTTTCAGCATATCCAAGCTCATATTGTATTTAGGGTATAAAACTACGAGATACCCGTCTTTGTCGTATGTATATGTGAAAGCCGGAGAAACAAAATAAAGCTGAGGATGACTTTCGAGAAGCTTTTGATAGACAATGGACACTTCGGAAACTGTCTTTTTATGCTTTGAGAGATCAATTGCCATTGTATAATCCTCCAAGCATTGGAGCAAAACATCCTCAACGAATATTTCATGAACCTGGGATCCTTCTTCTTCAGATTCGGGGGCGAAGCTGCATGTGCCAATCACAGTGACAAAGACCATAATAACACAAAATACCCGCCGGATAACCAGATACATTATATCACCTCCGCTATATCCTATGTTGTCATGGGCTTTGACATACTATAAGGCATTCTAAAAACTCATCGCACGACGATACGACGGTGCTTTTTCCGTCATACGTCGCAAAATTCTTTCGCATAGGGTCAACTATGCGTGCAGCTTTTTGTGTTTAGTCTGACGAAAAAATCCCTCGCTTCTCGCCACACGCTGAGTATTTAGAGATGCCCTATATTTCTTTTACTTGACATTTATAAAAAAAAGCGATATAATATGATATAATATATGGGTCATTTCTAAGTTGGGAGGAGATCAATGTCAACGTTCGTTGCTGAATATGATATAAAAAAACGGATAAACCGTCTCGGATGGGCACTGACGATCATGTGTGGCGTCATGGTCCTGATGACCGTTGTAAATGAAATGGTCTATGCTTCGCTTGTCATTGTTGGAAAAGAGAAGCTGACGATTTCTTTGGGAGCTTTCTTTGAAAGCTTCTTTTACATGAGCATGTTTCTTATTCCTGCAAGCCTGTATTTTGCCATGGGGGGACAAAATTATTCCGAACCGATCAGGTTCAGATTAAAGCTCCCGAAATATCTGCCTCTGATCCTCCTTTCCGGCATTGGTGTGATCATGAGCGCAAGTATGGTGAACGATTGGTTCTGTGATTTTATTGGATTCAGTCTCCCTATGGTGGATACCGCTCAATACATGAGTGATCCCGAAATCTTTGCACTGTATATGACTCTTTCTTTGGCCCCCGCATTTGCCGAGGAGCTACTGTTTCGCGGTGTCGTATATTCCAATCTACGACCTTATGGAAAAACCTATGCGATTCTGGTCAGTAGCCTGATGTTCGCGCTTATGCACCAGAACGCGGCTCAATTGTTTTATACCATGGTAGCAGGCGTGATCCTTGCGTTGGTATATGAAGCCACAGACTCCATTTGGACAAGCATACTGCTACATATGTGTAATAATCTGTATGCCGTACTCCAAACCGCGATCCTATATCGCTTTGATGAAGCATCGGCTTCAGCCATCATTTACTTGGCTCATGGACTGCTGATCTTTTTAGGAGCCATATCAACGATATGCCTGCTGATCATTAAGAAAAATGCTGATCAGAAAAAGAAGGGAACCGATGAAATCTGTTCCGAAGGTGCCTTTGGCATACATCGAGCTGAAATCAAAAATATCGGTGGTCACCATCTGCCTTTAGGACAAGGTTTTAAAATTTTGCTGGCATGTCCCGGAATGATGACGTATATTGTCATCTCGCTTCTGTCAGTGGTTATGAGCGTTATCATTCTTTGATCATGCACCGGGAGAGGACAATGAATCAAGAAAACAGCAAAAAAAAATTTACCGATATTGATTTTGCGATGATGAACCGTGCGCTTGAGGAGGCTAAGAAAGCTGTGACCCATGGAGACGTTCCGGTAGGCGCAGTTATTGTTCAAAATCAAACCGAAAAGATCCTGGCTGCTTGTCACAACACACGAGAGATTCAAGGCAATGTTTTGGGTCATGCCGAGTTATCAGCCTTAAACGAAGCCTGCCATGCACTTGGCTCTTGGCGGCTGACAGATTGTACATTGTATGTAACACTTGAACCATGTCCCATGTGTACGGGTGCTATACTTGCTTCCAGAATCCCGAGAGTTGTCTTTGGTGCTAAGGATCCTATTGCCGGTGCTATGGGGAGCGTATGGTCATTACATACACACCCTAATGATGCTCGGATTTCAGTAGATGAGGGATGTCTTGAGACAGAAGGCAGAGAACTGCTGAAGAGCTTTTTTAAGGAAAAAAGAGACGGATACAACTGAGTAAACGGGCAGAAATCGCTTCCAAAGTCCGCAGGGGAGTAGCTTTGATTATCGTTACTGAAGCATGCACACAATTATACAAAAACAAAATTTTGTATGATTCGGGGGAGTAAAAGGTGTTATGGCTCCTGCGGAGCCGCTCCCCCGAATCACAGAGGCCCCCCGGGGGTACAAAATTGGCCTTTTGTATTATCAGGGCTCGTTCAGCGCTCACCAGTAAGACAAATATAGATTTTTATTCAATTTTTGCGACCTGGATCGCTCGGTACCACTTTCGCCCGGGACGAAGCTTCCTTTTGGCGTGTCGGCGGATAAAATCCGCCTCCAGCGCCTGCAGGTACGCTTCTGCGATCTCACAAGCCTGGTACATGCTCTCAGCTTCAAAGGTATACACCCGATCTTGCGTCAAAAAATCCAGGTACTGTAACATATATTTCGACACGACCTTGACACCGCCTCCCATCCGTGCTATAATATTCATGCATACCTTTAGGCCATACCTCGGCTAAACTTTTGCGTGCGATCGGCGCAAAGATGCGCCGAAATTCACGCAAAAGGAGCTGATTTTATAGACCAACGTGCATATTTCACCTACGACCCAACCGCCAAGCTGCACCGCACGTCCATGTGGCTGACGCCACACGCCCGCGCTTGGCTCCGCTCGGCCTCCGAGACTTCAGGACTTTCCCAGGCGCTGATTATCGATACCCTGATCAAGTATTATGACCTGATCAGCGTCTATCAGATCATGGGACGCCTGACGCCCGATCAGAAACGAGCCTGGACGAATATCAATGAGCTCGTGCGCCGCCTGCCTGACGGCGTCGGCTCTAAGCCCTTGAGAGCTACGAAGTCCTGACGGCTCATCTATTTCACCCTACTACAGCAACCTGACGGTTGCCTGTTGGTAATGTGATGGTTTTGTGAAACTTGACATTTTGCCCGTTCACACACCCGTCACAAAACATACAAAATCTCGATTTTGTATCACACTTAACACGTTTGTTAAGTTTTCAAACAATTCGTTAACCCCCGTGGAGATCCTCCGCGGGGGATTTTTTCGGGATAAGGTAGGCAAGGCGGACGCCTTGCCAATTGTATTTCAAAGGGGTCTCCATCGATCGCCGCGCTGATGGGCGGCGAGCTGCCGCGTAAAAATGTCTGTCCTTGCGCCCTCTCAGTGTAGCACCCTCGCGCGTCCCTGTCAAGGGCGGAATCATTTTACAAAGCGCCGCCCGCTGCGGCGGTCGTCGTTTTGTAAATTAATTCCTCTCGCCCCTTGACATGGCCTCTTCGGGCGCTTTGTGCCGGGCGTCGCAAGGCGGCAGAAAGGAAGTAAAAAACATGAAAGAGTTAGTGTTCCTCAGAAAAAGATTCAGAGAAATGGCCGAAAATTGTATCATCGTCGCAAAATTTTATCACAGCGCCCCCGATCAGGAGCAGGAACGCCAGGCGGCGCTCCAATCTGCAGAAGCCTGGCTGGAGGCTTCTGAGATCGTCAGCGCCATGATCGAGGCAAAGTCCGAAGGAAAGGAGGTGATCTGATCATGACGAAGGAGCAAGCCAGAGAGCACCTGCAGAAGGTCAACACCGGGAGAAAAGCGGATCTTTCGACCACTCGCGGCCTGATCACCGCTATCAACGGCCGCATGCGTGTGATCAGAGAACACGATTTTTTTACTACCAGGGACACAAGAGCGATCCTGGAAGAAATCACAGAGCTCTCCAAGCTCTACGATCAGCTGATCGCAGAGCTGAACGAAATCGAAGAGGCGGTGGTCTTATGATCACCGCTACTTCATTGATTCGGGTGAAAATCCTGCTTGAGATCCTGGACCGTATGATACACGAAGCCGAAACAAAGGAAAAAGCGCAGCTCGTCATAGAAATACGACGAGAGATCACCGACGAGCTGGACACACTTCCCTGGGATTGGCGGGACCGTCGATCCTGACACGAGAAAGGGGGCACACGCTCCCTTTCTTCCCTGCACTATTCCACAATCTTTCCACACCTTTTCCACGCCTCCAGGCGAATTCTGCCGCGCTGACGCGCGATCAGAGGCCGCCTGATGCGTTCCCCGATATCCCTGAAGGCGCAGAGACCCCCTTAAAAGCAGATCTCCGCTACACGGACGCGCCCCCCGACAGAGCCCATCAGACTGCAGCTCACCCCGTCAACCCTTGCCCACGCTCCGCGCCCACGTGACTATAACGGAACCTGCGGTTCCTTTATGGCGGCATACCCATCGCGGATCCTCCTCACGTCTGATTGATCACCCTGGAGACGGACAGACCAGGGACGGAGATCTTACACGGGGTTAGATCTCCGCGGGCTTTTAATTCTTTGTGTCGCCTGTACCCTCCAGGCCGGTCTTGGGGTTTACGATCCCTCACGTAGCCGAACGCTATAGGTGTCTTACTGTTTCGGAGACGCGGGTTCCATCTGAGCTCCGCCCTGAAAAAACAAAACGCAAATTTTGTATAAAACAGGGTAGGAAATTTGCATAAAACATCAGCCCAAAGTTTTTTGAGCAGCCAATGAGGGTAAATATGGGATTTGGCAGATCTCCATAGACACTGCCATGGACGACTCCTTGGCATTATGTCCTGTTTTACTCAATTAAAATTGTAAAATCCTACAAATTCATATTAGTTTTAAAAAACTCTTCCATTTTCGTAAAAAATATGTTATAATGGGTCATATAAGACTTACGCTTCGGCGGTAAAGTTAATTGAGGAGGAAATATTTCATGGCAATCAAAATGAGAGTTCTTTATGAGTCCGGCAAGAAAGGCATGGCTCAATTTGCAACGGCTGTTAAGGAAAAGTATGAGCTTCCCGTCAATGCCGTTGACAATCAAATCCCCCCTGCATATTCCTGTGACCGCGAACGCCTCGTCATCATTGCGATCAGTGCTAAGAAGGATGTAAGCGATGCTATCCGCCGTTTCTGTGGTGAGTTCAAAAAAGAGCGTGCTGCCAACGTGGCTGTTCTGGTCGACGGCGACCAGGCCGTGGTGGATAAGCTGACTGAGGTTATCTCCGGTGCCGGTACAAATGTTGTAGGCTCTAAGTTGATCTCCCTTGGTGGCTTTGGTCCCTTCGGCGGTACCTTGTCCGATGATCTGAAGGCCGAGCTTTTGACTTGGGTGGAGGAATTGGTTGCTAGCTGCAAATAATTTTTGAGATCTTTTTGATTTCTACATAAGAACAGGATACGGGCGTATGCTTTCTCCGTGTCCTGTTCTTTATATTTCATGGCTACTTTACAACGAAAACTCACGGAAATGTAAATTTGAAAATGCGCCTTCAATTATACAAAACTTTATTTTATCTAGAAAATAAGGTAAATTTTTTCCAAACATATTGACAAATACGACTGATTTGTGGTATACTATTGGTCGTGTTCATGCAGACTCCTCTCAAGAGGGCCATTAGCTCAGTTGGTCAGAGCTACCGGCTCATAACCGGTTGGTCCAAGGTTCGAGCCCTTGATGGCCCACCAACGCCTGAACGCGCAATTTCCCCGGCGTGAGCGTCGGGGAAAAATTTTATGTGCCTCCATAGTTAAATGGATATAACAGCCCCCTCCTAAGGGGCAGTTATGGGTTCGATTCCCGTTGGGGGTGCCAAAACGCCGTCATCACTTCTGCGATGACGGCGTTTTTGTTTTTTTGCTATAACTAATATGAATATTTACAACTATGCAGTTGAAACGCTAATTTTCTTTTAATGGCAACTCCGACATCCGCCATTTGCCCGTGGCTCAATCCCTCCGCAACATGGACAAACTGACAAATCGTGCTTGCTCATATTTAGCGGGAACTTAAATCCGCTCATACTTAGGATCAAATCCCCCTCGTGATAGACAGCTGAATACTTCTCCGGCAATTCAAAAGTATACCGCTTCCCTTTTGAGTCCATTACGGTACAGCAGATAAAGGTCGCATCTACCATACTTGTCATCATCCGAGATGGGCCGCCGTCTACAGAAATCCTTCTTTGAATATATTGAATGGACGTGACTTGTCCTAAATATTTTCTTTTCATCAAGCGTTGCGGCTTGACGATTACCCACGGTAAAATCAGACCACCTGTCAATCCTACAACCAAGAGAGGCAGAAAATGCTCCTTTTCTACAAAATAAGCAGCAATGACCAAGCCCATAATGATAAGCTCCAGAATCATCGTTTTAATGGCTATATTTTTTATAAGCCTGTTGCGCTTCTCCGCAAGTTTAGGGTAATTTTCGCATACCTCATGCCAGGCAGATGTAATACTGGTCATATACAAAACCTTCCTTTTCGATGTGGTATTTTATATTATAACATTATAGCAGACTGTAATGTCAATAGCTTTTGAAAAATTTTTACCCGATATCTGTTATCTGACAGATATCGGGTAATTTGCAAGTTATTATTCGATTCCTTTCTCAAGGATCAAGAGCATTCCGTCGTGCTCCTCCTTGACGACATAGCCTTGATCAAGATATGCCTGCAACTGCTTCTTATCCACAGAATACCGTTTGTCAAAGATAACGTAATCCGTATCTCCGACATTTTCGTGATACTTCAGCTCATACACCTCTTCTCGATCCGCAATATGAGACAGAAGGAATGAGGAACAGCATACCGAAGCATCCTTTGGGATCGTATCCAAGATCTCATCCATTTTCCGATAGGTATCCTTACCGGATTCCCACCGCTCCGAGTAGGTAGTGTACTTGGGCAGGACGATGACAAGGTACATACAACAGCACGCAACGGCGGCAAAGCTGATCAGCGTTCTGCGGCTGGGCGCCTTCAGCTCGGGGAGATTCATAATAGCTACATATACCAGGAAGGCAATGATACCGAAGTGATACTGGAAGCCAATATCGTACTGATACTGATAATTGGTCAGAAGATTCATGAGAATCGGTACAATGAGAAGCCAGCGAGAAGCCTTCTTGGTACAAAAAGGTATAAGACCCAGGGGCAAGAACATCTGGATGAAATAGATGAGCTTTTCCCAACCGTTCTTGGTTGTGGTGAAAAGCTGTGTCAAGAGATAGCCGGGATTGACAAGCGCCGTTTTGATCACACCGATCAAGCCTTCGGCAGAATCAAAAATCAAATTGTTAAAGCGATTGATCATAGGGCCGGCTATACCGGGATTCGGTGTTGCGTCTGCGTAAAGCTCCGCATAATGCGTACTGGTCGCCTGCAGGATAGAAAGCGCAATTCCAAAATACGCCAGCGAACTCAGAATCAAAATGCCGCCGTGGAGGAATTTCTTCCTTGACAGAAGGACAAAGAGCGCAAAAAGGATAATGTAGATCGCGGCATCCTCTTTGACCATCAGCGTAAGGAAAGCGAAGAGATACATAAAGGGATATTTCTCGCGCTCAAAGAAATAAAACGTCCACAAGAGCAAGGGAGTCAGGAAGCAATTTTCATGGATATCATAGAAGCATCCGGACGAAAGCGCGGGATACAAGGAATAGATGATAGCCATCAAAATAGTGGTCTTCCCGGACAGCTTGAAGTGCTTGCAAAGCAAAACAACGGGAACAACGCCGGAAGCCAAAACAACGGCTTGTCCGATCTGGAGCGTCATAGGTGAGGGGAAGATAAAATAGAACGGCAGGAGCAAATAGTAGATAGGAGAAATGTGTACCACAAAGTGGGACAACAGTACGTCTCGTTCAGCCGTAGAAAGGGGCAGGCCGGTTTCCTTCATGTTGTGGAACATGTTGACAAACAAGCCAAAATCAAAGTTGGGCGAGGAGAAGGTAAGATATCGGTAGCAGGTGATAGCAGCGATGATGAAGCAAGAAAAAACACCAAAGACAGCGGCTACAATCCATACGGTTTTCTTGCCCGGTTGCCATTTCTCCCACAAAAGATCATTTTTGTGAATGAAATACATGACGAACAGCGAATAGACAACAATGGTAGCCATCATAAAGAGAAATCTGTTATCACTGTTCTCATAGACCGAGAGCCAACGAATGACGCAGACAGTAGCAGCGCCTACAAGAAACCAGGAATCGGTTTCAAAAGCCTGCAACAATACGTTGATTGCAGAATACAAAAGGAAAAAGATGGCGGTCATCAAAAAGACGCGGCCAAGAGACGTATCCTGTGCGTAGGAAAGCTCAAAGAAGTTCCCTTTTTTGGTGAGATTTACTACCGCAAAGCTACACCAAGCGGCTATCAAGCGACAAATGACGCGTTCCCAAGTAAAGGATGGCACGATTTGTTTCATAAATCCATTGTTTTTTTGACTCATATCTGACTCCGTTTCATGAATTTGAAGAACTGTCCCTATTATATACCATATTCTATCGAAAGTCAAGGAAAAATCAAAATATTAAGCAAAGGACCAAAATTGCGGAGTATTAGTGCATTTTTCATCTGAAAATACTTTCCAAAAGACAAATCATTATATAACGCGTGTTATAAACAGCTTATGCGGTCATTACCTGCTTTTTCTTCTTGTGTTTTCGGACGATGCTACGGACAATCAAAAGGATCACGGCAATCAGCACAAAAATCACGGCTAAGACAATATATGTAAAAACATTTGCGTTACGAAGAAGCTTTATGGGATTCAGGCTGGCGTATACGTCCTTTCTTCCGTCGGGTTGGGCATATCGTTCATCCATCTCTCCGCCCATGGCATCAAGATAATTGGCGATGGCGTACCATTCCTTGACGGGAGTGCCGTTTTCATCCTTGACAACGTAATTGACAAGATCACTGACAGCTATAGGAGTTCCCTGCTCGTCGCGGGGCGTGATGGTGAGGATTCCCATAGACGTCTCCTCAGCAGAGCCCAGCATTTGTCCCATGTACATGCCGGCTACGACGTGGTAAAGCTTGTCGTCTTCGATTTTGGACAGCGTACCGTCATCATTTCTGAGCATGGCATAATCAACCTTGTTAAAAATCATGCGGTAGCGATTGAAGGAATACTCCACACCCGACATGAAAAGCTGAGCGGATGTCATGAGCGGCTGAACCGAGGCGTCAAGCTCGATAGCGTTCTTCAGATCCTTGCCGGTCAGGTAAATAGCAATCAATTCACCTTCGGTTCCAACACCCAGCGAGGCGGCGTTGAATACATCTGAAACGGTGACATCTCCCACAGGCAGGGTCCCGCGAACAACACCGGCAGCAGTTAATGCCACATCCACCTTTTTCCCGGTGGCTGTCTCAACGGCAGCTTTATAAGCATCCGAGAACACATTGCCCAAGGTTGACTCATGCTGGGTGGCATAGACCTCGTCCACCGTGTCAAATTTGATATTGTTGTTCAGCAATACCCGGTCAAAAGTATAGCCGTATTTGGACAGATAATTGGTCTCTACGTCGGCTTTATAGCCTTCTACCAAGGCCGAGATAGCGGGATCCTCGGGTACGCGCTCATTGACAGGGATTAACTCGTAACTCTTAAGCGAGCCGTCCTGTGTCAGCTTGAGAACGCCAAGATATCGACCATACTCCCAAGCGGAGACGATCAATGTATCGTTGACTTGGATGGGCTCCTCCACCAGCGTATGCGTATGACCTGAAATGATGACGTCAATGCCGTCCACAGCCTTAGCCAACTCGTAATCCTCACCCTTGCCATCCACGGTACCGCTATGGGAAAGGCAGATCACAATCGGCTCCGCGCCGTAACGATCCTTACAATCCTTGACGGCAGTATCGACGACCTCCCGGGCTATCGTGACGGGATCCTCCAGGATCATACCGGAATTGGGGGCACAGGCATCGGAGTCGAAGCCGAAAATTCCGAATATAACAAAATGAACACCGCCACGTTCCAAAATCATATAATCCTTAACCCCATAGTTGTTCAGGGCGTCCCACATGGTTTTGTCATAGCCGTCTGCTCCTTCCTTAGGAGGCCAATAGTTGGCGCAGAGGATGGAGGGGACGGGATCTCCACAGTCTGCGGCGACATTCAGCATGGATTTAAGTCCTTCCTGAAGATAGTCGTATTCATGGTTACCGAATGTTGTGGCGTCATAGCCCATAGCTCCCATCATACGAAGCTCGATGGCCGAGGTAGCATAAGCAGTCTGAAATAGTGAGCCCATAGAAAAGTCACCGCCATCCACCAGAATGGCGTCCGGATCAAGCTCCTTTTGTTGCTTGATCAGCGTCATGAGTCTGGCATAGCCGCCGTATTCTCCTTCCCCGGACTCGTTGGCTGAGGGCAGAAGGTGAGAGTGAAGATCGTGAGTAAAAAGAATGGTCACATCCTCCCGGGCAGGTGCTTCCGCACCGGGAAAAATACACAGGGAGAGGAGCATAATTAATGTCAGAATGAGTGCAAGGATTCGTTTTTTCATGTGTACGGTTTCCTTTCTCTGATATTACAGGTATATTGTAGCACAGAATGCAAAAAAACGCAAGTCGAAAATATATCGGCTTGCGTTTTTTAGTGAATTTTATGAGGAAAGGTCTTGAAGCAGGGCTTGAAAATCCTCGCGTTCACGAAGTGGCGCATAAAAGCTATCCAAAAGAGACTCCTTCACCTGCTCTAAAAAAGGCTTTTGGAGGTCAATTTTACCAATTGTGATATAAGGGAGGAAAGGGTGTTTCAGAGAGAATTTTTCGGCGAAGCTCTCAAATACACCGCAAGTATACTGCCCGCCCTCGCAGTAGAGTTTTTTCGCGTGATCCACCATGATCCGCAGATACGCCATAGCCATATCATAATCCCCTTCTTTTACTGCAAACTCCGCACGCTTCTGATACGCGCAATAGAGATTTCCATGAAATCGAAGATAATTTCCATCAGGGAAAACAGTTTTCAGCACTGCTTCCTCGGTGTCCAGCGCGGCCATCACACAGGGCTCCTTTCCTTCGGCGAACTGGTAAAACTCCGACAAGGATAAACAAAAATCCAACAATGCATTGAGAGCCATCTTTTGAAGATGTATCGTCTTTTCCTCGCCTTCCAGACACATCATCATTGCCTTATCTCGCGTGGTAACCTTCGCCGACGGAAACATTTCGGCGTATTTCAAAGCTTCCTCGTGACGTTCGTTGTCACGACAGCAAAGCATGGCATTCCACATGGCTCTTCCGCGGATATACGAATCTTTACATTCCTCGATCACCGTATCGTTGTGGCGAAGGCATCGCTCTACAAGCTCCGATACAGAGGGCAGATTTGGGTTTTCCTCATGCTTTTGGCATTGCGCCGTCCAATACTCCATCGTGCCAAGCCACATGAGATATTGGTAATCGTCGGGATATTCTTTGACCGCCTGTAAAGCGATCTGATAGTTTTCCTTCATGTCGTATTTCCAATAGTTTTGGCAACGCTCATTCAGTTCGGCGCGGCGAGCATTGTTTTCCTCGGGTTTTCCGCCCAGTAACTCATCCGCGGTCACGTGCAGAATCTTTGAAAGCGGCATGATCAGCGACAAATCGGGCACAGTAAGACCGCACTCCCATTTGGATACAGCCTTGTAAGTCACGCCGAGATGATCCGCCAGACGTTCCTGCGTCAGATCATTTGCTTTTCTGAGTTCCTTGATCCTTTGTCCGATATGTTTCATGGCATTTCCTCATTTCAATATAGTAAGCTCGGCCTTGCTTCCAAGGATAGTATAACATATATTCAAATATCTGACAACACCCGCGTTGTCGAGTAAAGCTCTCCCACCGAGAGAGTTTTACCAAGTAGCAAAAATAAATACAAAAAACCCAAGGCGATTGCCTTGGGCATTTTGTTGGCGCGGTGTAAGGGACTCGAACCCCCGACCTACTGGTTCGTAGCCAGGCACTCTATCCAGCTGAGCTAACACCGCAGGGTGCTCTCCTGAGCACTCGTGTATTATAGCACAACCTTTTGGTTTTGTCAAGGGGATTTTTAAAAAAAGTTGGATAAATTTTTCGAAATTTTTCAGGGTCACTTTTACCATGAATCTGGAGGAAATCATTCATTTTCGTATAAGTTCCTACTAATTTATTGTATCTGCCCCTTGAAATATATGAAGAAATCTGTTATAATAATATACTGTATAGTTGTATCTATCGAACAAACGATATCAAACTTTCATATACATTTAATATAACAGGAGCATAAAAATGGCCTACCGTATTGCGTTGATTGATGCTGATAATACCCTTCTGGATTTTACCAAATCTGAACACGAGGCACTTTGCGACTGTCTTCGCAAGCGTGGATTGCCAACTCATCGGGAGATCACCGATCGCTACGCAAAGATCAATGATGATCATTGGAAAATGCTGGAGCGGGGCGAGGTCACCAGAGAATTTCTGCGCATCAATCGCTTTGCGCAATTATTTGATGAATACGGTTACAAAGCCGATCCTCATCAGATGGCCGATGATTATATGGCCGCTTTATCAACGAAATCCTACCTGATGGAGGGGGCTCTGGATTTTTGCCGTGCCCTTTACGGTAAATGCCGGATGTTTATCATCACCAACGGAAATACCTCTGTCCAAAAGGGGCGTTTTGATCCGTGTCCTTTAGCGCCCATGTTTGAAGCCTGTTTCATTTCTGAGCAAATGGGATGTGCCAAGCCCGAAAAACGATTTTTCGATGCGGTTGCCGCTATGATTGCAGATTATACACCGGAGGATACTCTCGTCGTGGGTGATTCCTTATCATCGGATATACAGGGCGGCATCAATGCGGGATTGGATACCTGCTGGTTCAATCCCAACGGAAAAATCAACACCTCCCATATTGCTCCAACCTACACAGCATCCCATTTTGACGATATCAAAAACATCATTTTGAACTGAATCCAAGGAGGGCCGCATGCGCCTGATTGATTATACCCTTTTGCTTGACGCGCTCAGGGATATATGCCCGTCATTGAAGCTGAATGAACCCATGTCGTCTCACACAACCTTTCGCGTTGGCGGCGTGGCAGCTATGACCGTAGCCCCTGAGTCTATTGATGAATTGGTCAGTATCCTGACTTTACATAAAGAAATAGCCCCTTCCCTCCCCCTTTGTGTTCTCGGAAAGGGGAGCAACGTGTTGTTTGATGATGAGGGGTACGACGGCCTTGTCATTTTTACGAGTGAGCTTCAAAACGTCTCCTTTTCAAAACCGGATGAGCAAGATGTCACAACGATTACCGCTGAGTGCGGCGTTTCTCTGACCTTGCTTGCCCGTCAATGCGTCGCTGAAAACCGAGCCTTGCGAGGTCTTGAATTTGCCTTTGGCATCCCCGGAAGTATTGGTGGCGCGGTTGTCATGAATGCCGGCGCCTACGGAGGAGAGATGTCCGACGTCGTATTTTCCGTGGATTATTACGATCCTGCCATCGAAGCAGTCTGCACCGCAGAAGCCGATGCCCTCAGATTTTCCTATCGTCATAGTCTTTTTTCCGAGCATCCTGATTACGTAGTGCTGCGAGCCACGTTAGTCATGGCACAGGATGATCGTGAACTTATTATCTCTGAAATGTCAAAGAATATGACGTCCAGACGCTTGAAGCAGCCCTTGGAGCTTCCCAACGCCGGAAGCGTTTTCAAGCGCCCTGAAGGGCATTTCGCGGGAAAGCTGATCGAAGACAGCGGGCTTAAGGGCTATACCATTGGCGGGGCCTCGGTTTCCGAGAAGCACGCCGGGTTCATTGTCAACAACGGTAATGCCACGGCTTCGGATATTAAAGCTCTGATTGAACACGTAAGACACGTAGTGAAATTCAATTACGGTATAGAGTTAGAATGTGAGATCAAAATGATCTCGTCAAATTAAGAGGAGGTTATCATGTCTTTTTGCGCTCAAATCAAAGATGAGCTTTCCTCTTTGACACCTAAAAGTACTTGCTGCCGACGAGCCCTATTGTTTGGCCTTGTATACGGTTCAAGGCTTCCTGAACAGCGCGGCGAGGGCCTTTTCATGCGTTTCCCTGTTCCGTCAGGCACAAACGTGAATTATGAGACGTATATCAAAGATCTTTTTCGCCTGCAATATACCTTTGTCCCCGAAACCGTCCGTGAGACCAGAGGAGCACATCGATATATCCATCTGCATTTTCAACATAAGCAGGTTTTAAAAACATTAGCCACGCTTTCAGAGGCATCGGAAGCCGATCAAGCCCTTTTGACCGACGTTTTGGGACTGAGATGTAAGGATTGCCTGTCACATTTCGTCAGAGGCGTATTTCTATCCTCGGGAACAGTGAATGATCCCCAAAAATCCTATCATTTGGAAATACGCGCTCCCTCCGACGGCCGCGCGGATCTGCTTTGTTCTTTGTTTATGAACATCGACTCCATGCCGGGCAGCACAAGGCGCAGCGGAGATGTGGGCTTTATTTGGAAAAGTGGTACTGCGGTGATCGAGCTTTTGAACTTTATGGGAGCGACATCAGGCGTTTTTGATATTCTCAATACCCAAGTGGAAAGAGAAATCAAAAATAACGAGAATCGCGCCACAAATTGCGACACCCGAAATATTGAACGGTCAATCTCCGCTGCCGCCAAATATATTCATGCCATCTCGTATCTGGAAGATAATCATCTGCTGGATTCTTTGCCTCCGGATCTCCAAGCAACGGCCAAGCTGAGAATCTCACACCCGGAGGTCAGCATGCGTGAGTTGGCAGAGCTTCACAATCCGGCCATTACCAAATCAGGCCTTAATCATCGACTGGAAAAGATCATAAGCATATACGAAACCATCAAAACTCCATCATCTGATACTTGACATAAGAAAGGAAATCCAAATATGACATACGTTGTTTCTAATCTGCACGGTCACCTGGAGGAATTCAAGACCCTGCTTGACACCATCGCTTTCAGCCAACGCCGTGACGTAATGTATATTCTTGGCGATATTGTAGACATCGGCCCTGACACCATCGGTCTTGTCAATGATCTGTCTCTACGCAGTAATGTTTATCCCATCGCAGGAGAGCATGATTTCAAGGCTGCCAAAATGCTTTCCGGCTATGAAAAAATGATGCAGGCCAGACAAAACGGCGAAGCGCCCGACCCTGAATTTGTGGCAGAGTTTACCGCATGGGTCAGCGAAGGCGGCGCCGCGACCATGGAGGCCTACCGCGCATTACCGGATGACGATGCCCGTGAGGGTGTCCTGGATTATCTTTCGGATATGCCGTTTTACGAGGAGATTGAGGTAAATGGTGAAAGCTATCTTCTCCTGCACTGTGGCATTTACGACTTCACTCCCGACATGGAGTTGGATTGGCTGGAGCCCGATGACTTTTTCTCCGAAGCACTGGATCCTACTCAGAAATATTATGACGATAAGACCATTGTCGTAGGCCACACTCCTACCACCGAAGGTAACGGCGGCGCGGATCGCATTTTCTACGGTAACGGCACTATCTTCGTTGATTGCGGATTGGGCCGCGGCGGTCGCTTGGGCTGTCTGCGTCTGGAAGACGGAAAGGAATTTTATGTCTGATCATAGAAAGAAGCACGGAAAGAGCGGAAAGGACAAGTCCTTCGGCACTTATACCGTAGAGATCACCGACCTCAACAACCTGGGTTGCGGCGTGGGACGGCTCCCTGCCGAGGCTAAAGAGGCCGAGGGGCTGGTGGTATTCGTGCGCGGCGCGGTTACGGGTGATATTGTCAAGACCGAGATCATCAAACAGACCTCATCCTTTACCGTGGGTCGGCTCATCGAGGTGGTCAAGGCCTCGCCCATGCGGGAAACCGAGACCTTTTGCACCGCCCCCGAGGCCTGCGGCGGTTGCGTGTACCGCCACCTCAAATACGAGGACGAGCTTTTGTCCAAGCACAACCGCGTGACCCAGGCCTTCAAAATGGCGGGGCTTCCCGACGTAGTCGTGCGTCCCGTGCTGTCCACGGGCAAGACACAAGGCTACCGCAACAAGGGAATGTACCCCGTCCGTCAGGGCAAAAACGGCGTGGAGGCAGGCTTTTTTGCCGCCAAATCCCACAAGCTCATCCCTGCCACCTCCTGCGCGCTCCAGCCCGAGGTGTTCGGGGAGATCGTGGCCTGCATCTGTCAGTTTTTCAACCAAAACCGCATCCCTGCTTATGACGAGATCACAGGCAAAGGCGTTCTGCGGCATATCTATCTCCGCACGGCTGTGGACGGGGCTTTATACGTATGCCTCGTCATCAATGCCCGCGAGCTGCCCGGGGGCAAGCGTACAAAAGAGGATTTGGTTTGTACCTTGATCGGCAAGTTCCCCCGCATTACAGGTATTTTATTGAATATCAACACCGAGAATACCAACGTGGTGCTGGGTGCAAAATATGTAACCCTGTGGGGGCAATCCTATCTTGAAGATACGCTGTGCGGCAAGCGCTTCCGCATCAGCGGCGGCTCCTTCTATCAAGTCAATCACGATGCCGCAGAGCTGCTCTACAACACCGCCGCCGAGATGGCGGATTTTAATGGTGACGAGGTGCTGTGGGATCTGTACTGCGGCGTGGGTACCATCGGGCTATCCATGGCTGACCGCGTGCGCCGTCTGGTGGGCATTGAGATCATCCCCGAGGCGGTGGTTTGCGCCACGGAGAACGCCAAGCGCAACGCCGAGCTTGGGTTGATCCCCGAGGGTGCTACACAGTTTTTCTGCGCCGACGCCACCGAGGCCGCCCGCATCTTTGCCCCCGCCGACAAGGGTGACGTTCCTTCTCCCGACATTGTCATCATTGACCCGCCCCGCAAGGGTACTACCTCCGAGCTGATCGGGGAAATCTCCCGGAGGGATATTAAGCGCGTGGTCTATATCTCCTGTGATCCCGAAACGCTGGCGAGGGATTGTAAGGTTTTCCGAGATGAAGGATATGTGATCGGCGAGGTACAGCCGGTGGATCTGTTCCCGAGGACGGGGCATGTGGAGTCGGTTGTTCTTTTGATTAGGACAACAACCGCCGATTGTATCCGTATATCCGTTCATTCGAAGAATTTGCAAACAAAAGCAAACTGACAGATAAACTTGAATTTTACGAGGTTATGAAAAGTGAAAATAGAGGGATATGTGACAGATAAAAACAAATCACCCATTGCCAATGCTCTTATTGAGGTAAAGGGAGAAAATTTTGTTACTCTATTTAGTACGGAGAGCAAGGAAGATGGTCATTATATGCTTGATATACCAACAGGCAAATACCCTTTTTTGACAGCGGTGAAGGACTATGGAATAAACTATTTAGAATACTGGTGTCAGAATATTTCACTTCAAGCCAACATGTCCTTGGATATGAGCTTTGATAAATTAGAGATATACGGATTGCATGTATTTTCTGTCAAAGGTGCGGGCAATAGCTTGATGGTATATTTTAGACCTATGAGTTTGCCTAAATTCCAACAGGGAATGCGGGATATTGCACCAGAGAAAATTATTATTAAGGCAAGTATTGATAATCAAGAAATGCCTGTTATCAACACAAATTTAGTTAAGGAATTTACGGACGGTTATGAATTGTCTGCATATCTTATCCAAGTCGAAACAAGTGAAAGCGATATTTCGTGGCACAAGTTTGATTTGCAAATCACAGATGCCGATAATCACTATGGTGCAGCAACAATTTACAATAATGATGTTCAATAATGACAATTCCCAAATATCATCAACACCTAAAGGAGCAACCAGTTAGAATATGATAAGTCTCACTAGGAGTCTTCCATGAAATCCAAAATGCTTGTCCCCTACCGTCATGCATGGCTATTCGTAATCATCGCCATATTTTTGCTACTGGTTTTGGGATTCCTCGCCTACGCCCTCATCAAAGACAACAACGGCGGTCTCGCATTCCTATGTTTGCCGATAGCCTCTATTGTGCCGATTTCCTTGATGTTTCTGTTCAATTACGGTATCCGTATCAATTCTAAACGGATCATAGCCATTGAACAAAACCAAATCAAGATTCTCCCATATGATGAAGTCAGGCGAATCACTGTAAGATTCATGGACGACCGGGTCACCGCCCTCATCAAAATGATGGATAACCGGGAATATCTGTTTGTTTGGGATGCCCTCTATATGGGTTACAACTTTTGGCATACATCCCCCTTGTGGGTTAAAACAAACATAAAAAAAGATTTCGTTAGCCAAAGCGTAGCCAGTTTATCAGCTTGCGAAAAAGTTCTTATTCAAGATTGCCGTAAAAACAAAGGGCATCTCTAAAATTAACATTGTGAAAGGAGCCCTAGCATGTCCCCCTTCATCATTGCTATCATCCTCTTTGCCATCACCTATGTCCTTCTCTTTTCCCTGCCGAAATTTCGCTCCTACATAGCCCTCTGCTCGGCGGTGATCTTCTCGGTGTGGCTGACCTTCTTCTGCGCTGACATCGAGTTCGGTCTCGGTACCATCGTAGGCGCCATTGACTTCAACATCCTCATGATGATCGCGGGCACCATGGGTATCGTGACCCTGTTCATTGAATCTAAAATGCCCATGCGCATTGCCGACGTGATGCTGTCCAAGTTTGGGAACGTCAAGATGGCCATCGTGGCTATGGCGGTGCTGGCGGGCGTGGTGTCGGCCTTTGTGGATAACGTGGCCACCGTGCTGATGATCGCCCCCATCGCTTTGGCGGTGTGCAAAAAGCAAAATATTTCCCCCGTGCCTGCCATCATTTCCATTGCAGTCTCGTCGAATCTGCAGGGGGCGGCAACCCTGGTGGGTGACACCACATCCATTCTTTTGGGTGGCTACGCTGACATGACCTTCTTTGATTTCTTCTGGTTCCGCGGCCGTCCCGGTATCTTCTGGGCGGTGGAGCTGGGCGCGGCTTTGACCGTGGTAATCCTTCTGTTCCTTTTCCGCAAGGAAACCAGCCCTCTGAAGCTGACCGATCGCACGGAGGTCAAGGATTACGTCCCTTCCTTCCTCATGGTGGGCGTGGTGGTTGCGCTGATCCTGGCCTCCTTCATCCCCGAGCCTACCGAGGGCGCACTCCTGACCCTCTACAATCTCCGCAACGGTATCATCTGCATGGTGCTGCTCGTTGTGGGTATCGTGGTCAATCTTTGCCGTACCAAGAAGTTTGATTCTACCAAAAACGTGTTCAAGGAAATGGACTACCAAACCCTGCTCCTGTTGGCTTCCCTGTTCGTGGTCATCCAGGGTATCACCTCGGCGGGTGTCATTGACAAGCTGGCCGAGGGTCTTGTGGCCATTGGGGGTGGCAGTTTGTTCCTCACGTATACCGTTATCGTTTTCGCCTCCGTGCTGATCTCCGCCGTAGTTGACAACATCCCCTATGTGCTGACCATGCTCCCCGTGGTGACCAGTGTTGCGGCGGGTATGGGCGTGGAGCCTTACGTTCTCTACTTTGGTCTGCTGGTTGGCGCGACTCTGGGCGGCAACATCACCCCCATCGGTGCCAGCGCGAATATCACGGGTATCGGAATCTTGCGCAAGGAGGGGCATGAGGTCAAAGCAAAGGACTTCATGAAGATCAGCGTGCCGTTTACCTTGACGGCGGTTTTGTCAGGTTATCTGTTTATATGGATTTTCTGGGGGTTGCTGTGATTCACGCCCGAAGGGCAGTACCCCACAAAATCGCTACCCTAAAGTAATTGCGATATGCCCTACGGGCGTGAAAGGAACCAACCATGAATATCATCTACACCACCCTCAACATCGGTGCCGCCGCGCCCTTCCAGATCATCCACCTCTCCGACACCCATCTGACCTATGCCGATCTCCGCGACGGCCAGCGCAAGGTGGATCTCGTGGACTGGCGGCTGCCCTCCTTCCCCAACGCCGAAAATGTGTTGGCCGAGGCGGGGGATCTGTCCCGCGAGCTGAACGCCCCCATCTTCCATACGGGGGATCTCATCGACTTCGTATCCCTGGCCAACTTGGAGGCGGTGAAGGCCTTCACCGATACTCACGACGTCTACATGGCCACGGGCAACCATGAGTTCTCCCTCTACGTGGGGGAGGCCAAGGAGGACGCGGCCTACCGCAATCAAAGCTTGCCCGCGGTGCAGGCTTGCTTTAAGAACAACATCCGTATGGATTCCCGTGTGGTGAACGGGGTCAACTTTGTGGCTCTGGATAACGGGTATTACCTCTTTGAGCCTGAGCAGTTTGAGTTTTTGAAGGGGGAGGTGGAGAAGGGGCTGCCTATCGTATTGATGATGCACACCCCGCTGTACGATCCCAAGTTCTACGAGCGCATGATGAGCTACTGTCCCTGCGCTTACCTCATGGGGGTGCCCGAGGAGCTGATGCAGGGTTATCCCCCCGATCGGTACGTCCAGCAGAAGGCGGACGGAGTGACCTTGGAGATGATGGAATACATCGCGAAGGAGCCGCTCATCAAGTACATCCTGACGGGGCATCAGCATTTCGATTTTGAGAGTATGTACGCCGAGAGGATCCCCCAGATCGAGACGGGGATGGAGACGGCGAGGGTGATTGAGTTCGTTTGATGATTAGTTGAAAGGAGCCTCACCATGACCTACGCCATTGTCAAGACCGCCGATAACACCACCTACATATCCCCCCTCTTTGCCATCAAGTTTGCGGGAGGAGAATCCGCCGCCATCGGATTGGATCCTTCCCTTTCCTACGTGCAAAGGCTGGATCTTTGGCTGCGCGTGTGGGAGGAGGGATATCCGCATCCCAGGTCGATCCGCAGTCTGTACATTGTTTCCAACGAGTACGGCGATGCCCAAAAGAAATGGAGCGGTTTGGATTGGTTGCTGAATGACCAAGACCTCATGGAGAGGTTTCTCGCCGGGGACAAGCTCCCCTTGACCGAGGACAACCGCTTTGCCCCCTACACCGCCCCCATCACTCTGCCGGATTGGTTTGAGCTGAAGACCCAAACCGATGCCGCGTCTCTGGAAACCGTATCCTTTCACTTTCATGATGCTGAGCCCATCGCTTGCACCGAGACGGATACGGATCTTACGGTCACTCTGGACACCACTTGGGGGTGTATCATCACGGTGCGCTTCTGCGGTGTCACCAAAGAAACCTTCAAGAAAAAGGTTGGCTTGATTCTGGATTCAAAAATTGAAAAGGCGGAGAACGGCCTCACCTTTACCGTCCTGAACGGATACGGCGGTTGGATCAACAGGCCGGAGTTTGATATCCCCGTTGAAAACGCTTACGTTACATGCCAAAAGATTCTTTGGCATATCGAAATTGATTGAATATAACGACACGAACGAAAGGAACCCACCATGCTCCCCTGCCCCTACGCGAAAAAATGCGGAGGCTGCTCCCTCCAGAACCTCCCCTATGAAGAACAGCTCCACTTGAAGCAGGCCAAGCTGATAAAGCTCCTTGGCCGTTTTGGGCGTGTGGAGGAGATCATCGGCATGGAGGATCCCACCCACTACCGCAACAAGATCCAGGCGGCCTTCCGCTCGAAAAGCGGTAAGGTGGTATCGGGAGTGTACCAATCCGCCTCCCGCCGCATCGTGGAGGTGGAGTCCTGTATGCTGGAGGACGAGTGCGCCGCGCCCATTTTGGCTACCGTCCGCAAGCTCTGCGCTTCCATGAAGATCCGCCCCTATGATCTGGAATTGGGTCAGGGCTTTTTGCGGCACGTGCTGATCCGCAAGGGGTTTGTCAGCGGTGAGATCATGGTGGTGCTGGTGACGACAAAAGGCGAGTTCCGCTCGGAGCGATCCTTTGTCAATGAGCTTTTGCGCCGCCATCCCGAGATCACCACGGTGGTACGGAATATCAATCCCACCGACACCGCCCTGTTTCTGGGGAGTGAGAGCCACACCCTTTATGGTGAGGGGTACATCACCGACCGTCTGTGCGGGCTGGAGTTCCGCATCAGTCCCCGCTCCTTCTACCAGGTCAATCCCATCCAGACCGAGGTCCTGTACGGCAAGGCCAAGGAGTTCGCTGGGCTGACGGGCCAGGAGACGGTGATCGACGCCTACTGCGGCACGGGGACCATTGGACTGACCGTGGCCTCGGAGGCGAAGGAGGTGATTGGCGTTGAGGTGAACAAGGACGCGGTCGCCGATGCTATGGAGAACGCCAAGCGCAACGGAGTGGCCAACGCCGTCTTCCACGCCGCCGACGCGGGGGATTTCATGTCCGAGATGGCAGAGCGCGGCGAGTCTGCCGAAGTGGTCATCACCGATCCGCCAAGAGCGGGGTGCAGCGGGAAATTTCTGCACAGCCTCATGAAGCTGGCCCCCAAGCGGGTGGTGTACGTGTCCTGCAACCCCGAGACCTTGGCGCGGGATCTGTACACGCTGGTCAAAGGGGGGTATAAGGTGAGGAAGATTCAGCCGGTGGATATGTTTCCGTTTACCTCCCATGCAGAAGTGGTCGTGTCATTAGAACGAAAAATCCTGTAAGTACCCTTCATAACAAACTTAATATAGATTGTAAAAAGTATAAAGAAAGGATCCCGTCATGAATATTCTCTTCATTGGCAATAGCTACACGTATTTCTTCGACCTTCCCTCCCTTTTCGCAGATCTGTGTCGCGTCAACGGTCATGACGTCCGCGTGGATTCGGTCACCGCCGGCGGCCGTGAGCTGCACGAGTGTCTTGACGAGACTCACGAAAAGCTCCATCCCACCGACGGGCTGGCTGTCCGTATCGCTGAACTGCTCGGTGAGGTAAAATATGACGTGCTGATCCTCCAGGAGCAGTCCTGTCTTCCCTATCATAACACCGAGCTGTTCTGCGCGGGTGCCCAGGGGCTTGCCTCCATCGTGGGGGCTGACCGCACGGTCATGTACGCTACTTGGGGACGCATGGACGGCAGCGAGGATCTTGCCTACTTCGGCTGGACCCGTGAGTCCATGACTAAAGGCTTGTACGACGCTTACTGCAAGGCCGCCGAGCTGATCCACGGCGAGGTGTCCCCCGTGGGTCTGTGCTTCGCAAAAGCCGTGGCGACCGCGCCCGAGATCAACCTGTACGATCCCGACAAGTCCCATCCCTCCTATGCGGGGAGCTGTGTGGCCGCGCTGTGCCACTACAAGACGGTGTTTAGAGAGATGCCTCGTGATCTGTCAACGCTGAAGCTGGATGGCACGGTGGCGGAAAAGCTGACCGCCATTGTGGACAATATCGCAGGCGAATAAATCAAGGCAACTATGAACGAACTGGAATGGATCTACGATCAACGGAAAGACATATATGATCTGACCTTGACCACCACGGCGGCGCTGGATGACGGCTATACCATTGACGTTCCAGTGATCCGCGGTATAGGCGCCGACCGACGGTTTGATCTATATAAAGAAAGCGAAGGCGACACGGTGTTCGTTTTCTCTGTGGAATTTTTCTTCAAAGACGGTCAAGACAGATACAGCCACGGGCATCCCTATGACATAGATGATGCACTTGGATACATGGATCGGTTCCTGTCGGGTACATCCTTCTTTGACAAATAGGAGTTTTCATGAAGTTCTACAAACACCCCACCACCATAGAAGGCTACAACGCCCACCGTACTTTATATAAAGCGCTGGATAAAAAGGAAAAGCGGCAATACAAAAAAGCCAAATTTTTCGGTTTTATCGGAAAGATTGTGTCTCTCCTGACTGTCTGTCTCTGTATGGTTGTGGCTATACAGGTTTCAAATTTGATCCGCCCCTTTGCCGACGGTGTCTTTTTTTACATACTGAACGGAATCATTAAGTTTCTGTTCCGCGTTTGCTGTTTTATCGTTTCGCTAATCCTTTCCGTTTTGGTGGCCCTTCCCTTGTGGAATATGGGAGCAAAACATCAAAAGGAACAAAAAGACATCCTGCGATTCAAGGCCACCGAGCATCTGCGGACAGCCTACAAGCTCACCGAGCCTTGTCTCGTGACCAAGTGCTACGAGTGCTTGAACGACGCCAAATTCAACCTGCACGACGTTTGTGTCTTTTTTGTGGGAGACGAGCTTCGCATCACCACCAATCTGCTTCACGGCTTCTTTAATCCCGTCAATGATCTTGGATGTTATATGTTTTCAAAGGATGAAGTGACCGTCACCATGATCCCCTACAAGGAAACCGTTGCCGCAAAGCTCGCCTGCTCCGAGATCACCTTTATCCTCGGCCAGAGGGCTTACAAATTTATCAAAAAGAACTTTACGAAACTCCAAGGAGCATCTACTATGACCATTCCCGGTACACATTTGATGAAATTACAGCCTGCCCCTTTTGCCGCCATTCAAAGCGGCCACAAGACCCTTGAGCTTCGCCTCAACGACGGCAAGCGGCAGAAGATCAAGGTGGGGGACACCATTGTGTTTACCCAGACCGAGACGGGGGAGACCCTTCGTGCCGCTGTGTCAGATATTCGCAAGTACCCCGATTTTGAGGCTATGTACGGGGTCGAAGATCCCATCGCCATGGGATATAGCGAGGGAGAGACGGCGGATCCCAAGGATATGAGCCAATACTATACGGAGGATGAGATCAAGAGATATGGCACTTTAGCCATTGAGATCAAAAAGATAGAAGCATGAACTTACCCGAAGCCTTTGCCGCACGCATGAAAGTCATGCTGGGCGACGATTTTGAAGCGTTTCTTGCCGCTTACGATCGTCCCAACACCCCTGCCCTGCGGCTCAATCCCATGAAAATCATTAAAAATACCGATACGGACAAGCCCCTGCTTCCCTCCATGAGACAGCCTGTGCCGTGGGCGGCTCACGGATATTATTTTGATCCCGACGCCGAGCTTCGCCCCGGTAAGCATCCCTACCACGAGGCGGGCGTGTACTACATACAGGAGGCCAGCGCCATGATTCCCGCGTCTCTTTGCCCTCCCGCACCGGGGGACAAGGTGCTGGATCTCTGCGCCGCGCCCGGAGGCAAATCCACCCAGTTGGCCGCCGCTTTGGGCGGTCGGGGATTGCTTGTGGCTAATGAGATCCATCCACAGCGCGCTTTAATCCTGTCCCAGAACGTCGAGCGCATGGGGATCGTGAACGCTGTGGTGACCAATCACGCGCCTCATGAGTTGGCGGGTCACTTTCCTGCCTTCTTTGACAAGATCGTTGTGGACGCACCTTGCTCGGGCGAGGGGATGTTCCGCAAGGAGGAGCAGGCACTCACCATGTGGAGTCAGGACAACGTGGACCTGTGCGCCGCGCGGCAGAAGGAAATTTTAGCGTCTGCCGCAGAGATGCTGGCCCCCGACGGCTACCTGACCTATTCCACCTGCACCTTTGCCCCCGAGGAAAACGAGGGTGTGATCCTGGATTTCCTCACATCTCATCCCGAATTTGAGGTGGTGGAGCCTGTGAATCCTGCGGTGCTTACCTGCATTGAACGGGGATTCATTGACCGAGGAAACCCCGATTGGGTTGAGGGCGGTGAGGCTTACGCTGACGCACTCCGCAAGACCGTCCGTCTGTTCCCTCACCACGCCGATGGCGAGGGACATTTTGCCGCGCTACTGCACAAGTCGGCTGACGCGCCCGCAGAGGCGGCCAAAACCAAGGATCAAGGTAAGCCCAAGCGCCAGGACAAGGACGTGGGTAAGGGTCAAATGACCGGTCATCTGACCGCAGACAAGGCTTACAAGCTGTTTGAACTATTCGCCAAGGACGTGACCCAAGAGGCTTTGGACGGTGTTCCCTGTCTCTTTGGTGACCAACTCTATCTGTGTCCCCACGAGCTTCCCGCGCCGCCCAAGGGGCTTCGCATTCTGCGCCATGGGTTGCATTTAGGAACGATCAAGAGTGACCGCTTCGAGCCCTCCCACACGCTGGCTTTGGCGTTGGATACGCATGAAGCCAAGAAGTCCTTTGCTGTCGATTTTCCTTCTGCCCAAGCCTATCTCCACGGTGACGTGATCCCTTGCCGGGATGAGAAGGGGTGGTACCTCGTCACCATGGACGGCTTTGCCCTGGGCTGGGGCAAGGCCAGCGGAGGGATGATGAAGAACCATTATCCCAAAGGCTTGAGAAAACCGTATACATAATTTGATGCATCCGGAGCATCTTACAAAACTCATCGCACGAAGAAGTAACTTGCTTTCTATTGTTTTTTCTCAAAAAGGAGACTCATGATTTATGGAATTCAAGGATATCAAGTACAAACAATGGCTAAAAATTTATATTCCTGAGGCCCTCTGTGCCTTTGGAGATCCTTATTGTATCCATGTCAAAAAGGGAGATCCACATAAGCTGATCTTCTATTTTTGCGGTGGCGGCGTCTCCTGGGACAAGGAAAGCGCCAAATGGCCTACCTCTCCCGAAACAGCAGCACGAAATCACGTGGGCCTTTACACCATCTGTGCCGATCCGGTTCCCTCTTTGCATTCCATCGAGATGAACGAGAATAGCGGCATTCACTCCACAGGAGACGAAAATCCCTTTGCAGACTGGAGTGAGGTGATGGTCCCCTACGCTACAGGAGACTTTCATACAGGCACAGGCGATCTTCCATTTACAGCCGCGGATGGTTCAGAACGCATCCTCCATCATCACGGATATCTGAATCTGCAAAAGGTACTGGATCTGATCAAAGAACTTTTCCCCCAGATCGATCGTCTGCTCATATGCGGTGAAAGCGCCGGTGGATTTGCTGTCCCTGCCTTGGCAGGAGACGTCATGGACGTTTACCCTGATTGTGAGGACGTGACGATTTTATGTGACAGCGCTATCGTACCTTACGGCGATTGGTCTCAAACTGCACGTGAAGTATGGCAATGCCCGCCGCATATTGCCAATCCCGTCCATAGTGACAACATTGTCACCGATTGGTTTACTGCGCTTTATGAAAAATACGGTAGTAAGCCCCGGTATCTCTTTACCTGCGGTAACCGTGATCACGTCTTGATGCTTTTCTGGCACTATGTTGTAGACGAACAGTTTATCATGGAAGAATCATATGCTGTTGAATTTCAAAAGGCACTTAAGAAAATGATCGATGCTTTCAAGGCTTTAACACCTAATTTCACAATCTATATCCACGACTTTATGAAAGAGCAGCTTTCCCCCGGCGTTCAGCACTGCATCATCGGCACACCCTCTTATACCCAAGGTGTTATTGACGGAGTGACACCTGTCAAGTGGCTGACGGATGCCATGGATGGCAAGTTATACGATATAGGAATGGATCTGTTGATATAGACTTATATGTTTTCAAATCTATTTATCGCCACAACCAGAAGATTTACAGAAAATTCTCACATTTCCCCTTGTCAGACGATAGGAAATGTGTTATACTGATATGGTTGACGAAAATTTCCCAATTTTATCATAGAGAGGTACTGTTGTGATCGTAGCATTAGAAGAAGCAAAGCGTGAGCTTTTGGATCTGCGCCCCGAAATTGAAGAGCTTGGAAACGCTTTGCGTGTAGAATATCTTGCCGCAAAGGTTGAAGAGCTGGAGCAGGAGACTCTGGCCCCGGATTTCTGGGGCAAGGCCGAGTCCTCCAAAATCCTCCAAACTATCAAGCAACACAAGGATACTGTAGAGGGATATCACGCCCTTATAGCACGGTTGGAGGATGCCATTGCTCTTGCGGAAATGGCTATCGAAGAAAACGATGAAAGTTGTGTGGAAGAAGTTCAATCCGAACTGGATGCCATCAAGGAGGAGGCTGAACACAAGCGCATTGAGGTGCTTATGTCCGGTGAATATGACAACAGCACAGCTATTGTTTCCTTCCACCCCGGTGCCGGCGGCACGGAGGCGCAGGACTGGTGCCAAATGCTTTACCGTATGATCACCCGCTGGGCAGAAAGAAGCGGGTTCAAGGTCAAGCTTCTGGATTGGCTGGACGGTGATGAGGCCGGCATTAAGTCCGCGACCATCATGGTAGAAGGACCCAACGCTTATGGATATCTTAAGAGCGAAAACGGCGTGCATCGTCTCGTACGTGTGTCTCCTTTTGATGCCGCGGGCAGACGACAGACTTCCTTCGCCTCCATCGAGGTCATGCCCGAGTTTGCGGAGCTTGACGAGATCGAGCTTCGTGAGGACGAATATGAATTCATGGCCTATCACTCCAGCGGCGCGGGCGGTCAGAACATCAACAAGGTGTCCTCGGCCGTGCGTATCACCCACAAGGCCACGGGCATCGTGGTGGCTTGTCAGACCGAGCGTTCTCAGCTTCAAAACAAAGAGACTGCTCTCCGCATGCTGAAGGCCAAGCTCATGGACATCAAAATCCGCGAGCGCTTGGACACCATCGACCAGATCAAGGGTAACAAGAACAACATCGAGTGGGGCTCTCAGATCCGCTCCTACGTATTCATGCCCTACACCCTTGTCAAGGACAACCGTACCGGCTACGAGGAAGGCAACGTTGATGCTGTCATGGACGGTAAGATCGACGGATTTATCAACGCCTATCTCAAGCATATCACGAGCAAAGAATAATACAAAACAGGCTGCGCCATGAAAATTCCCATGGCACAGCCTGTTTTTATGTTTAATATTCGCATCTAATATTCGTATCGCCTTCTCTATTTTCCTGCTCGCACAATCAAGCTTTCCTTTGGCGATACAGCCAACGATAGGTCTCATGATCCGTAAACGTACGCGTCCATACGTCGTGGCTCAGGTCATTGTGCAGGATCAATTCGCAATGACCACCCGAGAGATTGATTTTTTCTGCCATGATCTCACTTTCCCTCGGCAATACCACAGGATCCAGCATACCGTGAACCGCTCTTACCGGGAAGGTAATGCGACCTGCCGCCCAATACAATCCTCCTCCACAGCAAATCACAGCGCCCGCAAAGAGGTCAGGCTCCATGATGGCCAGCATCCAGCAAGTATATCCACCCATGCTGGAGCCGGAAATGCACAAACGCGTATCGTCTACGTAGGGACGGGCAGCAACATCCTTGATAAAGTCCATAATATAGGAAAAATGTCCCATCCAGGTATAGTCATCGCAACTGGGAACAATCAGAATGAAGGGAGTATCCTCGGGCATACGGCTTCTTTGCAGAGGTCCACGCTCAGCAATATAATCAGCCCCTTGTCCAACACCGCCCATGCCGTGAAAGTAAAACAGGACAGGGTAGATTTCAGCAGGATCAAAGCCTGCGGGGTAATCGATATTATAATACAAGGTAAAATCATTCTTTTGAAAAATATCTTTTTGGAACATGGTACCCTCCGATCAAAGATAAACAAAAAGCTTGGCCTGAATACGCCAAGCTTTTTGGAGCTGGTGGCGGGACTCGAACCCGCGACCTGCTGATTACGAATCAGCTGCTCTACCAACTGAGCCACACCAGCGTTGTGTTACACAACAGGGGTATTATACCATAACTTTTATAAAATTGCAAGCCCTTTTCAGAAATTTTTTCGATAATTTCTTTTCGTGGCCCTTCCCTCTTGATTTTATTTTGAAAATATGATAAAATAAAATATCTATCTCCCTAAGGAGTCTTTTTATGAATCTTTGTGACATCAAAACTATCCGTGACATTATGTCCATTTACAACCTCACCTTCCGCAAGGAGTTTGGCCAGAACTTTCTGACCAACCGCACGGTGGTTGAGGATATTGCCGATTCCTGCTGTAGTACCTCCGACGCCACAATTTTAGAAATAGGTCCGGGGCTTGGTGTGCTGACTCAAGAACTGGCCTTCAGATACAGAAAAGTCATGGCCATCGAAATTGACAACGGCCTGATCCCCGCTCTGCGCTACACCCTTTCGGATTGCCCCGAGGGCGTGGTAGAGGTGGTACACGGTGACGTGATGAAGCTGAATCTTCCCGAGCTGCTGGCTCCCGCCTTTGAGACAGGCCCCGTGGCAGTGTGCGCTAATCTTCCCTACTATATCACCACCCCCATCCTCATGTCCCTTCTGGAATCCCATCTGCCCTTTGAGAGCATCACGGTCATGATCCAGTCCGAGGTGGTGGATAGACTTTGCGCCAAGGCAGGAAGCTCCGAGTACGGTGCCATTACCGCGGTGCTTAACTACTACGGCGAGGCCGAGCGGCTCTTCAAGGTTTCTGCGGGTAACTTTATGCCCGCACCCAAGGTGGATTCCGCCGTGGTCAAGATCAATCTATACAAAGAAAAGCCTTACCGCCCCTTGGATGAGGCCACCCTCTTCCGCACCATCAAGGCCGCCTTTGAGCAAAGACGCAAAACTCTGCCCAACGCCCTGTCCACCGGCTTCCCTGACATTCCCAAGGCCGATCTTACCGCCATGATCGAGTCCTGTGGTCACCGCGCCGATATCCGAGGCGAGCGGTTGGATATTGGGGAATTTGTTGCGTTGGCCGATAAAATTTGGCAATACAAACAGCAAAACTAACGAGGAGGAATCCACATGCTGACCACTCCCTTAGCTGACGCTATCCGTCCCCAAAGCATGGATGAAATCGTTGGCCAAAAGCATCTGTTCGGTGAAAAAGGCGTGCTGCGCCGTATGGTGAACATGGGGCGGGTGTCTAACATGATCTTCTACGGCCCTCCCGGTACAGGCAAGACCACCGCCGCATCGGTAATCGCCGCCGCATCGGGCATGGAGTTCTATAAACTCAACGCCACCACAGCCTCCCTCCAAGACGTAAAGGATATTCTGAATCAAACGGGCGGAATGTTCGGTACTAACGGCATTCTTCTGTACTTGGATGAGATCCAGTATTTCAACCGCAAGCAACAGCAATCCCTACTGGAATACATGGAGGACGGCCGTATCGTGCTCATCGCCTCCACCACTGAAAACCCACATTTTTACGTCTATAACGCCATCATCTCCCGCTCCTCCCTCTTTGAGTTCAAGCCCGTGGCGGCAGCCGAATGCCTTGTGATGCTTGATCGCGCCTTGGCGCACCTCAACGAACGGGGCGGCACCTCCACTACCCTGCCCCGTGAGGTGGGACTTGCCCTGGCCGAGGGCGTGGGTGGCGACGTGCGCCGAGCCATCGGTCTGTTGGAAAATGCTTACTTTGCCGCAGGCTTTGACGAGGATGCTGTCATCACCATGGAGTGCGTGTCTGCCTTTGACAGCGGTGTGAGCAATTTTAACGATGACGTGCATTACGATCTCCTGGGATGCCTGCAAAAGTCCATCCGCGGCTCAGATCCCGACGCCACCGCCTTTTACGTGGCAAAAATGCTGGCTACAGGGTATATGTTCCCCCTCATGCGCCGATTGCAGGTTATTGCCTCTGAGGATATCGGTCTCGCTTATCCACAAGCCGCCGCTATCGTCCGCGCCTGCTGCGAGTCTGCCCGTGAGTTGGGAATGCCGGAGGCAAGAATTCCCCTCATTAATGCGGCTCTGTTGTTGGCCACATCCCCCAAGTCCAATTCTGCTTACTTGGCACTGGCCGCCGCCGACGAGGACGTACAAGCGGGGCGAGGACAAGACATCCCCGTACACCTCCAAAGCCCCCTGTTCAAAGGCTACGTCTATCCCCACGACTTCCCCAACCACTATGTGGAACAGCAATATCTCCCCCACGACCTGAAGGATAAAAAGTATTACGTCCCCGGGATGAATAAGACAGAGCAGGCGGCGGACGCCTATTGGAAGGGGATCAAAAAGAAGTAATACGACACTTGCTCCGACAAATTTGGTATGTAATTATATGGGCCGCTACGATGCTTTTCATCACAGCGGCCCTTTCTTTTATCTGTTCCCCATATCGGATTCTTCCAGCTCGTCGTAATGTCTGGATCTGAAAAGCAGCGAGATACACCAGATACCCGCCAAGGCTACCACAGTGTAAATGATACGAGCCAGCAGTGTGCCCACACCACCGCAGGCCCAGGCCACCAGGTCAAACTGGAAAAGACCCACGCTACCCCAGTTCAGGGTACCGATGATGGCGATAATGAGAGCGATTCTGTCGATGATCATAGTCATAACCGTTCCTTTCTGCTCTTTTTGAGAGCGGTTTCGGTTCTTTTTTACTCAAAGCACCCTTTGATGAATGCCTTGCGCATGGACAAACCGTCCTTGGAGCATGGCATCCGTCGGGCTATTTTTGTCCAATCATAGTGTGTCGATGATAGCGTTTTTTTATGTATGCCGCCTATCATGTAAAATTACACAAAAAATTTTTTCTACAAGGCCTAGAGATTTTCATTTGTACTATTGCAAAATGTGAGAAAATTTGATATAATATACGGTGGTTAAGTGCTGACCGCGTTACATTCATCCTGTTATTTTATTTTAGGAGATATAAAACCATGGAACAAACCGTAAGAAGAGTTGGTACCGTGTCTCGGGGCATTCGTTGTCCCATCATCCGCGAAGGCGACGATCTGGCCGCCATCGTTACCGAAAGCGTTCTGGAAGCCGCCAAGTCCGAAGGCTTTGAGCTTCATGACCGCGACGTCATCTCCCTGACCGAATCCATCGTAGCCCGCTCCCAAGGCAACTACTGCACGGTGCAGAACATTGCCGATGACGTCCGCGCCAAGCTGGGCGGCGGTACGGTTGGTGTCATCTTCCCCATCCTCTCCCGCAACCGCTTCGCCATCTGCCTGCGTGGTATCGCCATGGGTTGCAAGAAGGTGGTGCTGATGCTGTCTTACCCCTCCGACGAGGTGGGCAACGAGCTGGTGTCTTTGGACAAGATCGACGAGGCAGGGGTGAATCCCTACTCCGACGTGCTGTCCCTTGAGAAGTACCGCGAGCTCTTCGGCGAGAACAAGCACGAGTTCACCGGCGTGGACTACGTGGCCTACTACGGTGACCTCATCCGTGAGTGCGGTGCCGAGTGCGAGATCGTCTTCGCCAACCAGGCCAAAACCATTCTGAACTACACTGACTGCGTTCTCAACTGTGACATCCACACCCGCGCTCGCACCAAGCGCATCCTGAAGGCCAACGGTGCTAAGGTAGTCTGCGGTCTGGACGAGATCATGAACGCCCCCGTAAACGGTAGCGGCTGCAACGAAAAGTACGGTCTTCTGGGTTCCAACAAGTCCACCGAGGACAAGGTAAAGCTCTTCCCCCGGGAGTGCAAGCCCCTGGTGCTTGACATCCAGGCTCGCATCCTGGCCGCCACCGGCAAGCACGTGGAGGTCATGGTCTACGGCGACGGCGCCTTCAAGGATCCCAAGGGCAAGATCTGGGAGCTGGCTGACCCCGTGGTGTCTCCCGCATTCACCGACGGTCTGATCGGTACTCCCAACGAGCTGAAGCTGAAGTACCTGGCCGACAACGACTACAAGGATCTGTCGGGCGAGGCTCTCCGCGAGGCCATCTCCAAGTCCATCCGCGAGAAGGAAGCCCAGGGCTCCCTCGTGGGCAATATGGCCGCTCAGGGCACTACCCCCCGTCAGCTCACCGACCTCATCGGCTCCCTCTGCGACCTGACCTCGGGCTCGGGCGACAAGGGTACCCCCGTGGTGCTGGTCCAGGGCTATTTCGATAACTACACCAACTGATTTATTTAGGAGGAATTTCGTATGATCGACTTTACTTCCAACCTGCGCCCCGAGTCCATGGAGCGCATCACGAATTTTGATCTGGCCAACGCCTTCATCGAGGAGGCCGTGGCCGCTGTCCGCGCCCAGGTGGGCGACAAGAAGGTTCTGCTGGCTCTGTCGGGCGGCGTTGACTCCTCTGTGGTGGCCGCTCTGCTCATCAAGGCTATCGGCCGTCAGCTGACCTGCGTCCACGTCAACCACGGTCTCATGCGCAAGGGTGAGTCCGAGCAGGTCATCGAGATCTTCGGCAAGGAGATGGATTGCAATCTGGTGTACGTAGACGCCACCGACCGCTTCCTGGATCTGCTGGCCGGTGTCAGTGATCCCGAGCGCAAGAGAAAGATCATCGGCGCGGAGTTTATCAATGTCTTCGCCGACGAGGCCCGCAAGCTGGAGGGCGTGGAGTTCCTCGCCCAGGGAACCATCTACCCCGACATTCTGGAGAGCGTCAAGCAGGCCGAGGGCAAGAAGGCAGTCAAGTCCCACCACAACGTGGGCGGCCTTCCCGAGGATCTGAAGTTCGCTCTGGTGGAGCCCATCAAGCTGCTGTTCAAGGACGAGGTTCGTGTGGTGGGCGAGGCTCTGGGCCTGCCCCACGCCATGGTCTACCGTCAGCCCTTCCCCGGCCCCGGTCTGGGTGTCCGTTGCCTGGGCGCCATCACCCGCGACCGTCTCCACGCCCTGCGTGAGGCCGATGCGATCCTGCGCGAGGAGTTCGCTCTGAACGGCCTGGCCGAGAAGGTCTGGCAGTACTTCATCGCCATCCCCGACATCAAGAGCGTGGGCGTGAAGGACGAGAGCCGCTACGAGGGCTGGCCCGCCATCATCCGCGCCGTGAATACCAAGGACGCTATGACGGCGACCATCGAGGAGATCCCCTATCCCGTGCTGCATAAGATCACCGCGAGAATTACTGCGGAGGTGGAGGGGATCAACAGAGTGCTGTTTGATCTGACGCCGAAGCCTACTGGTACTATTGAGTGGGAATAACCCTATATGGCTTACAAGTGCCCGGAAACCCTTGTGTTTTCGGGCACTTTTGGCAAATATCATCTTGATGATACCGCAAGCGATACCAAATTGATACCATTTTAGAATCTTAACTTTGTAATAAAGGGGTCGGCATGAATATTCGAAAGGCAAAAGCTTCTGATGCAGAAGCTTTGAAAATATTATATTTTGAACATTTGACAAGATTCCCACCGCAGGAAGAACAAGATATGGCATTGTGGCGAAAAATGCTTGATAAGTTTGAACAAGATCAAAATATGTACCTGCTTGTATTGGAGGCAGACAACCAAGTGGTTGCCTCCGTTCAAATGGCAATCATTGAAAGCTTAACGCACAACGTCAGACCGTTTGCCGTCGTTGAAAATGTGGTTACCCATGCGGATCATCGTAACAGAGGCTACGCTTCGGCTTTACTTATGAAAGCAACTGAACTAGCCAAAGAAAAAGGCTGTTACAAAATGTCCCTTGAAACGGGTTCCAACAAAGAAAGCACGCTGAACTTTTACAG
>SVTR01000014.1 GCA_015063685.1 Oscillospiraceae bacterium
CGTATAAATGCGCCGCTTGCTCGGCGGTCAGTATGATGTTTCCATTGTTCGGGAACACGAAGATCACGTCGGCGTTGACTTCATCGAACGCCGTAATAAAATCCTCTGCGGACGGGTTCATGCTCTGACCTCCGTCAACGATCACGTCAGCCCCTCGCTCACGGAAGGTCTCTTTCAATCCCTCTCCGCAGGCAACGGCAACCACGCCGTACTTTTTGCGCTCCTTGACGGGTACGCTCTCTTTTTCTTCGGTTACGGTATTGTTATGCTGCAAGGACATATTCTCGATCTTGACCTTGAGAAATTCACCGTACTGCTGACAGAAATCCAACACCTTCTGGGGTGTCATGGTATGCACGTGAAGCTTTACGATACTGCCGTTGCGTACCGTTACGATAGAGTCACCGATGGTTTGCAGATAGTCAGTTATAACCTTCACGTCAAAGCTCGCAATATCGGTCTTGGCGTTCTGCAAGCGGACAAGCAGCTCGGTACAGTAGCCAAACTCCAATACGCTGTCCTCGTTGAAAGCGTCAAGATCAAGCTCCTGCGTTTTCTCGGACACTTCAGAGAAATCTGCAATATCCTCACCGATCACGGCTCGCATCATGCCGTCCACAATGTAGATAAGACCCGCAGCGCCCGAATCGACCACGCCTGCTTTTTTTAGTACAGGTAATAGCTCGGGAGTGCGTGCGAGAGAACGCTTTGCCTCGTCGATAAAAGCATTGAGAAAGGCTTCGGGCGTGTCCGTATTCCGCTCGCAGGCATATTCGGTCGCCTCGCGCACAACGGTCAGAATCGTTCCCTCCGTAGGTGTCATAACCGAGCTATACGCCTGCTTCACGCCTTGACGGAAGGCTTCACCAATCTCTTTGGTGTCAGCCGTTTGAAGCCCCGTAAAGCCGTTTTTGATGCCCTCAAAAAATTGCGACAGGATAACTCCCGAATTTCCTCGTGCCGAAAGAAGCATTCCGCTTGATATGCGGTCTGCCATTTCGCACAAGGAGTCGCAACTATTCGTATCGTGATGAACACCGCCCATCATGGTCATCAGCATATTATCTCCCGTGTCACCGTCGGGGATGGGAAATACGTTTAAGTCATTGATCTCTTTTGCGTGCGCCTTTAAGTTCGCCGCGCCCGAGTTTATCATACGGGCGAAAAGAATTCCGTCCAAAGTCTTCATATCAATCTCCTATTTTGTAAGTTACCTCTTGTCCAAATCCCCAAATGCCGACTGCATCGGGGCCGATGGATGCGCCGATGATCGGGCCGATATAACCAACCTCTACATCAAGGCAAGGAATCTCTTGCTTGATCAAAGCAACAAGCCCGTCAATTTCTTCCTTTGCGCAATCGGCATGAGTCATATAGATGGTTTGCTTTTCGGGTTCTATGATGGAAGCCTTCAACATAGCAACGATTTCTTCAAAGGACTTTTGTCTGCCCTTGACCTTTTTATACGCTGCCTGATCACCGTTTGCGTCGGCAATAATGATCGGCTTAACTCCCATCAGATTGCCAAAGAACGCCGCCGAGCCCTTGACTCTGCCCGCACGCTTGAGTGCATCAAGAGAGTGAACCGTGACGTACTGATTGACCTTTTTGCGAATAGCGAGGATGTGCGCTTCAATTTCCGTAGCGGACGCACCGTCGTTTGCCAGCTTTGCCGCTTCAATGGCGAGCATTCCTTCACCCATACTTGCGTTGAGCGAGTCGATACAAATGATCGTGCTTCCTTCATACTTTTCCATCAGCTTCTTTGCGGTGACAAAGCCGGTATTGACAGAGCCCGACTGCTTGGATGAGCATCCTATGTAAACGATGTCCATATCAAGCATCAAATAGATTTCAAACACACGATTGAATTCCTCGACGGAAACCTGTGCCGTGGTAATACGATTTCCATCTCTCATAATATTGTAAAGCTCATGCGCCTCATCGGGAGTCCACGTCAGCTTTGCAGGCGTTTCCTTCCCCTCGTACACAGTAGACATTTTTGCATAATCGATATTGTATTTACTAAGCTGCTCCGCGGTAAGGTCTGCACAGGAATCGGTGATAATTTTTACTTTTCTCATTTTGTTTTTCTCCTTTGTTTTTTATTCTTGATTTAAGATTTCCATAAATTCATCGCCCGTGATAGTTTCATTGATATAGAGATATTGCGCGAGCTGATCGAGCTTTCTCTTGTTTTCGGTAATGATCTTCTTTGCTTTTTCGTACTGTGCCTTAACTACCTCGACCACCTTTTCATCAATCTTGGTCTGTGTTTCGGCAGAGCAAGCAAGTGCGGTGTCACCGCCGAGGTATTGGTTGCTGACCGTTTCAAAGGCGACCATACCAAACTCATCGTTCATACCGAATCTTGTGATCATAGCGCGTGCGAGTTTTGTCGCCTGCTCAATGTCATTGGATGCACCCGTGGTAATAGAACCAACGGCGATTTCCTCTGCCACGCGACCGCCCGTGTAGGTGGCGATCTTATTTTCGATTTCTTCCTTGGTCATCAGATAGTGATTGCCCTCGTCCACCTGCATCGTGTAGCCGAGCGCGCCCGAGGTACGAGGCACGATGGTGATCTTCTGCACGGGCGCGGAGTTCGATTGCTTCGCCGCAACCAGCGCGTGACCGATCTCATGGTATGCCACAACCATCTTTTCTTTATCGGTGAGAATAGCATTTTTCTTCTGATAGCCCGCAATGACTGTTTCAATGCTTTCCTCAAGGTCAGCCTGCGTTGCCGCCTTTCGACCGTTTCTGACCGCGCGAAGAGCCGCTTCATTGACGATATTGGCAAGCTCAGCACCCGATGCACCCGAAGCCATACGGGCGATCTGCGTGTAGTCCACATTAGGCTCGACTTTGATCTTCTTTACGTGAACCTTGAGGATCTCCTCACGCCCCTTGAGGTCGGGAAGCTCTACGGGAACACGTCTGTCAAAACGTCCGGGACGAGTCAGCGCGGGATCAAGTGTTTCGGGACGGTTGGTAGCCGCAAGAATGACAACTCCTGAGTTGCCCTCAAAGCCATCCATCTCTGTAAGAAGCTGATTGAGCGTTTGCTCACGCTCGTCGTGACCGCCCATCCCACCGTTGCTACGCTTGCCGCCGATGGCGTCGATCTCATCAATAAACACGATGCAAGGCGCTTTTTCCTTTGCCTGCTTGAACAGGTCTCTTACCTTGGACGCGCCCATGCCGACGAACATTTCCACGAACTCTGAGCCCGACATTGAGAAGAACGGAACACCCGCCTCGCCTGCGACTGCCTTGGCAAGCATGGTCTTACCCGTACCGGGAGGGCCTACAAGAAGAAGACCCTTGGGCATTTTTGCACCAATTTCTTCGTATTTCTTTGGATTATGGAGATAGTCCACAATTTCGGCAAGATTCTCCTTGGCTTCGTCCTCACCCGCAACATCGGCAAATTTAATACCATCGGAGGAATGAACGTAGACCTTGGCATTGCTCTTGCCCATATTGAACATCATGGAATTCTGACCGCCCATTTTCTTCATCATATGTTTAGAAATCAGTTGACCGATGATTATAAACATCGCAATGGGAAGAATCCAATTGAAAATGATCTGTGAGAAGATACCGGGTTGCTCAATGATCTCACCCTTAAACTGTGCCCCGGCTTGATGCAGACGTTCGGTAAGTCCCGGATCGTTGACAATACCTGTTTTATAAACTTGTTTTTGCGCTTTGTCGGTAAACATGATATAATTTTCAGTTTCTACGATCTGAACCAAGCCAATATCGCCTTGACTAGTCATCGTCATAAACGTACCGTAATCGGTTTCTTTGACTTGGGCGTTCATGATCATCGGCATAATGACCATATTCAGCACGAGAAGCACGGCGAGGGCTACGAGATAGAAATTTCGCAGCATTCTTTTCGGTTTGTTTACTTCTTTCACTTTTCAAATCTCCTTTAATACGAAAGAAAATTATTCATTTTACGACATCATTTTACGGTCGGTTTCTAAACTGAATCGAAACTTACAATGATTTTTTCAAAATAAAAAACGAGCAGCTCCGCTTTGGTACTGCTCGCTCTTGTCAATGATTTATTCTTTTGTAATATTTGTTTTTTCAAGTGCTTTTTCTTTCTTCCAAAGGAAACTGAACGGCATCTCTGTTTTTTGCTTGATCCGCTTCAAATTCTCTTTATGCTTGTATATCATAAGCGGAAGGATAACAGCAATGATCAATGTTCCCCACGCATCTTGGCGCATAATGCCGTACACGATCGGAAAGACCGCCGATGCAGTCAGAGGAACAAAGCAAATGTAATCGGTTACGATCGCTACTATGATCTCCGCGGCAAGCATAATGAGGAACACTCGCCAGTCAAACGCAAGGATCATACCGCCAAGGCAGGCAAGCCCTTTACCGCCCTTGAAATTCATATAGAACGGAAAGACGTGTCCGAGGATACAAGCCACACCGGTAACCGCAAACGAATATGTAAGCTCGGGAAATAGCTTTCCGCAAAGCCATATGGCAAAGGTTGCCTTTGCTATATCAAACAACGCACATCCTATACCGAGTACCTTTCCAAACAGAATCAACGCATTGGATGCTCCCGCATTCTTTGAACCCTTTTGACGAATATCAACCCCACGGATCTTACCAATTATGTAAGACGGATTGATCGCGCCTATTAAATATCCGATTAAAATGCAAAGTATGTATTTCATTCATACCCCCATATCATTGCTTTTTCGGTAGCATAACCGCAAAGGTGGTGATACCATTTCCGCTATTTACGCTTATTTCTCCGTTATGAAGCTCCACAATCTTTTTCACAATGGCAAGCCCAATTCCGTTTCCTTGCGTTGCATGAGATTCGTCGGCTTGGTAGAATTTCGCAAAAATCTTTTCTTGCTTTTCGGAGGGAATTTCGCTACCCGTATTGCTGACCTTCACGCAAAGATTTTCACCCGCATCGAGCACCTCAAGCTCAACGGTTCCGCAGCGAGGAACAAATTTCACGGCATTGTCAATCAGGTTGATCCATACCTGCTTGAGCATTTCCTCATTTGCTTCGATCATATATTCGTCAAAGTCAAGCTGAAGATCTATATTTTTGCTTGACCATTTTTCTTCAAGCAGAAGAACGGCGGATCGTACCTGCTCGGAAAGATTGAAGTGAGATACGTCGGTAAGTATCGTTTGATTTTCCACCTTGGTCAGATTCAATACGTTGCTTGCCATAGAGGAAAGGCGCATGGACTCCTCGCGAATGGCTCGGGCATACTGAACACGTTGTTCTTCTGTAAGATTCCCTGATTCAAGCAAATTGGCAAGCCCTGTGATCGAAACGATGGGCGTTTTGAATTCGTGAGAAAAGTTATTGATAAAGTCGTTTCGCAGAAGCTCTGTATTTTCAAGCTCCTCTGCCATGGTATTAAAGCTTGTCGTAAGCTCTTTTACCGCGGGATGCGCCGACATCGTATCGCCAAATTTCAGACGGGTTTTGAAGTCTCCTGCTGCAAGACGGTTCATCTTATTGATGATCTCATTCACGGGCTTCAGCGGCAGGCGGCTGCTGAAAAAGACGCTTACGCCACCGATAATCAGGCTAATCAATGACATAAACAAAATGACCTGCCCCAGTTGAAGCTCGCCATTGATATCGACGATCACCCCCGCCTTTGTTAAAAGCCACAGTCCGAGAGCCGTCAACCCGATCGCCGCGAGAAGAATGATAAATACAAAAATGGATAAAGCGATCGTCAAGGACATTCTGGACGTTTTTTCCTTGATTTTCTTTATATTGAGCTGCGGTGTCTTTTTCATACCTTTTTAACCGCCTTATATCCGAGTCCGCGAACCGACTCTATTTCAAATTCACTCCACCCCTCGAACCGCTTGCGGAGTCTGCCAACGTGTACGGTAACCGTCTCCCATCCCGTCTCACTCTCAGCCCCCCATATCTCATCCATCAGCTGAATACGGGTAAAGATCTTTCCGGGATATGAAAGGAGCTTATAGAGAAGCATAAATTCTTTCTGCGGAAGCTCCTGTACCTCGTTACCTTTTGTCACGGTCAAGGAATCATAATCAAGGATAACGTCACCGACAACGATCTTACGCTCGTTTGCGATCTTCGCGCGGCGCAGGAGTGCCTTGATGCGATACAGAAACTCGTCCTGATTGACGGGCTTTGTCATATAGTCATCCGTACCGAGCGCAAATCCCTTGTTTTTATCCGCGGGAAGCTGCTTGGCGGAAACCATCAGAATGGGGAGATTGTTATCGCACTCACGCAGAGTCCTCGTAAACTCATATCCGTCCATCTTCGGCATCATAATATCAAGCACCACAAGATCGATATGCTCTTTGTCCATCGCATCAAGCGCATCCTCGCCGTTTTTGGCAACGGTTACAGTATAGTTATTGCTTTTGAGCACCGCCTCAAAATACATCCTCGTATTTTTATCATCGTCTACCACAAGAATATGGAACATTTTTTCACCGCTTTCTTAAAAGTTATCAATATCAAAGACTCTATATCTTCACAAATCACAGCTTTTGTCACTTTGTTATCTTCTATTGTCTCTACGTCCAAACATTGTTAGAACGCGGACGAGAAAACGCAGGAAATAAACGAGAGAGGTCATAAGCGATGCAAGGTAGGTCAATGCCGCAGCCGAAAGGACTTCTTTTGCAGCGGGGATCTCATCCTGTGTGAGAATGCCCTCCGCAAGCAACATTTTTTGCGCTCTGTGACTTGCATTCAACTCTACGGGAAGTGTCACAAGGGCGAACAAAAGTGATCCGCCATAAAGGATTACGCCTACCATAGCAATATAAAAGCCTGTATTAGCATCCGCTGTTGCAGAAAACCAATCAAGTAAAAGACCTACAAGCACAAGGGGCATCGAAAGACGTGTTCCAAAGTTCACAACAGGAACGAGTGCAGTACGGATTTTGTAAAGCCCATATCCGTCCTTTTTCTGCATTACGTGTCCCATTTCATGTGCGGCAACTGCAACGGCTGCGACCGAATTGTTAGCATAGGTGCTCTCGGACAAATTGACAATTGCTTTCGTTGGATGATAATGGTCTGTCAAAAAACCTCTGACAGATCCAATCGCAATATCGTGAACGTCGTTCGCCCGCATAAGTCGGTTTACGGTATCGTATCCTGTAAGTCCTGATCGGCATCTTGTCGAATTATGCTTGTTAAACGTTGTTTTCACTTTTCCGCTTGCAATTCCCGAAAAGATCATGCAGGCGAGGATCGCAAGCATAAACCAAAAATAATCTTGTAAATACATTTTTTGCTCCTTATATCTATCTTACAGCAAAAATTTTACTTAGGTATTCTAAACCGAAAATAAACTAACCAATAATATTTCAAAAAGGCTCACAGACAGATTGTTTGTGAGCCAAATATATTTTACTCGATAGGCGTATCGAGCTTTCTGATCCGTTCAAACAAGATCTCATCCTCGCTTGGAATGTCAACAAGGGTTTCCATTTTCGAGCGTATCTTCATCATATCATTGTCGGTTTGGCTGATCGTTTCGGCGCACCTGCGAAGCTCATCCACAAGCTCGTCCTTGCCGTCAAAATCGGTTTTGTAATGCAACTGATGCTCCAGACTTGCCCAAAAATCCATGGCGATGGTTCGAAGCTGAACCTCTACCTCCATCTCCAAACGGCGTTCCGATAGGAACACGGGGACCTTAACGATCAGATGTAAGCTCCTATACCCGTTTTCCTTGGGGTTGGCAATATAATCCTTTCGTGTAACGAGCGTAATATCGTCCTGCTTCAAAAGTGCTTCAGCAACCAAATAGACGTCGTCAATATAAGAGCAGATCACCCTGACACCGGCAATATCATGAATATGCTCGTCGATGCTTTCGATATCAACGGGCATATTCAGCTTTGCAAGTTTCTCAATGATACTCGCCGTGCTTTTGAGACGGGTTTGGATCGAGTTGATCGGGTTTCGATGGTATTGAAGACTGAACTCTGTGTTTAATATGTCAAATTTTGTTTTGATCTCCTTCATCGCGCAGGCGTAGATCATTCTGAGCTCCTTGTAATTTACGATCCTGCCCATCATTTTCTTTGTCTGATGATAGAGCACGTTCATCGCGGCATTTGACATGGTTGCAAGCGCAGTCGGAAGCGCCGCCTCGTCCAGATCATCAAACAGTGTATCCTTATCTTGATATTGATTTTTCAACGTGTTCTCCTTTAATTGCCACATCCGTGATTGCCGCAATTATGCGATCCGCAGCCGTGACTACCGCAGGTGTGTCCTTCTTCGCCGTGCTCGTGATCGTGATGATCGCATCTGACCTCGGGGTTGAAGTTCAGTTTATTTGCAAGCAAAGCATTTACCGCCTCGTCGCAAGAGCCGCTGACACCGCCGTAGAGCTGAATACCCGCGTTGGCAAGTGCCATTTGCGCACCGCCGCCAATACCGCCGCAGATCAGTACCGCGACGTTTTGTGCCGAGAGAAATCCCGCAAGCGCGCCGTGACCGCTTCCGTTCGTGTCCGCGACCTCGGAAGAAACGATCTTACCGTCCTCTACTGTGTAGATCTTGAACTGCTCGGTGTGTCCGAAGTGCTGAAAGATCTGTCCGTTTTCATAAGTTACTGCAATTTTCATTAGCTTATCTCCATTTCTTTGTTTATTGTAATTTATACGTCCTGTTCCTCTACGTCAAACTGGCTCTGATAAAGCTGATAGTAGAAGCCACCCTTCTGCATAAGCTCTTCGTGATCTCCGCTTTCGATCACGTCGCCGTCCTTCATGACGAGAATCAAGTCGGCGTTGCGAATGGTGGAAAGACGGTGCGCGATGACAAAGCTGGTTCTTCCTTTCGTCAGCTCATCCATTGCTCTTTGAATAATGACCTCTGTTCTCGTATCTACTGATGAAGTCGCTTCGTCAAGGATCAGCATGGGCGCATCCTGAAGCATCGCACGGGCGATGGTAAGAAGCTGCTTTTGTCCTGCCGAGATGGTCGTTCCCTCGGTCAGTACCGTGTCAAGTCCATGCGGCAAGGAGCGAATAAATTTGTCGATTCCGCAGACCTTGGCAACGCGCATAATGTCCTCGTCGGTGATCTCTGTCATATTGTAAGCAAGATTTTCGCGAACCGTTCCTTCAAACAGCCAGGTGTCCTGCAATACCATACCGAACATATCGTGAACGTCCTCGCGACGAATGTCGTGAATGGGCGTGCCGTCAACGGTGATACTGCCGCCGTTGATCTCAAAGAATCGCATCAGAAGGTTGACCATCGTGGTCTTACCTGCGCCCGTGGGGCCGACAATGGCAACCTTTTGTCCGGGAGTCACCTTTGCCGAGAAGTCCTTGATAATGACCTTATCGGGATTTTCGGGATAGGCAAAGCGAACGTGATCGAATACCACCGCTCCCTTTGTATCCGTGGTTTCGTGCTTGGGCTTACCGCTTTCATCCTCCAGCTCCTCGGCTTCCATAAACTCAAAGATGCGTCCCGCACCTGCGGTAGCCGTTTGCAGGTTGGTCATTCCCTGCGCGATCTGCGTCAAGGGAGCGGTAAAGAGACGAACGTACAGAATAAAGGAAATAATAACGCCGAATTTGATCGTCCCGTTGATGGCAAGCGCCGCGCCGATGACACACACGGCAACGTAGGAAAGATTGCCGATAACGTTCATCAGAGGCTGCATCATACCCGACAAAAATTGAGACTTCCAGTTTGCGTCATAAACGTCTTTGTTAAGCTTACCGAATCGGTTCAGCACCTTCTTCTCGGCACGAGAAATGCGAACCACGTCGTGTCCAGAATACATTTCCTCCACGTACCCGTTCAGCGCACCGAGGCTGACCTGACGCTGCTTGAAGTATTTCTGTGAGCGTCCCATAATGAGCATCAAAAGCACCATACCGACCATCGTGATGAGAACGGCGGTCAAGGCAAGATGCCATTCGGTCACGAACATCATAATGAGACATCCGATAAACTGCGTTGCGGCGCTGATCATCGTGGGCAGACTGTTGGTCATTCCTTGCTGAAGCACCGATACGTCGTTGGTAATACGGCTGAGAATGTCACCCGTTGAGGTCTCGCCAAATTGCTTTTGCGGTACTTTATTGATCTTGACCGAAAGGTCGTGGCGCATTCTGCGAGAAGCCTTCAGTGTAACGGTCGCCATAATATAATGCTGAACAAAGTTCGCTAAAGCGCCGATCAGATAAAATACGATCAGCGTAATACCTACTTTGGCAATAGCCGACATATCGATGCCGCCCACAAGTCCGTCGGAAATGATATTGGTGATCTCTCCGACCTTGTCGGGCGTGATGATCGTCATGACAGCGGCAAGCGCGGCGAGAAGCAACGCAAAAATAACCAGAGGCGCGTTGCCCATGTATTTGAAAATTTTAGCAAGTGTTTGTTTCATTTCGGCACCTCCTTACGCAAGCTCGGCAGCCGTCAGCTGAGACTGCGCGATCTCGCGGTAGACGGGGCAGCTTTCCATCAGCTCGTCGTGTGTGCCGATACCGACCGCCTCACCGCGCTCAAGCACGATGATCTTATCAGCGTCTCGAATGGTGCTGATACGTTGCGCGACGATGACCTTGGTGGTATCCGACAGCTCCTTTGCAAGTCCGTGGCGAAGCGTTGCGTCGGTCTTATAGTCAAGTGCCGAGAAGGAATCGTCAAAGATCAGTATTTCGGGCTTTCTTGCAAGAGCGCGGGCGATGGAAAGCCGTTGCTTCTGTCCTCCCGACACGTTCTTACCAAGCTGTACGATTCGGTGCTCCTTACCACCCTCGGTCTTATCCACAAATTCCTTTGCCTGAGAGAGCGAGATCGCCATATCCACCGTTTCCTCGTCAAAGCCATCTTGGCTTTCACCAAAGGTAATATTCTCTCGGATACTGCCCGCAAACAAGACCGCCTTTTGGGTGATATATCCGATCTTGTTATATAAGCCGTCAAAGGAATAATCCTTGACGTTCACTCCGTCTACAAGGACTTCACCCTTAGTAGCATCATAGAAACGCGCGATCAAGGAAATGAGCGTCGTTTTACCGCATCCCGTTGCGCCGATGATGGCAAGCGTCTGCCCCTTTTCAATGCGGAAGGAGATATCGGAAATAGCCTCCTCTTGTGCCTCGGGATAAGCAAAGGATACGTTTTTGAACTCTACAGTTCCAACCTCGTCGGCACTGCTATTTGTACCCTCGGTGACGGTTGCCTGTCTGTCAAGCACCTCGTTGATACGTTCCGCCGAGACCTGCGCGGCGGGAAGCATCATAAACACCATGACCATCATCATAAAGGACATGACCACGTAGGTCGCATAGGTGCTGAACACGACAACGTCGCTGAACATCGCAATTCTGCCCGCAACGTCGGTAAGTGCGATTTGATTGATGAGAGCCGCGCCGAGCCAATAGATCGCTAAGGACAGACCGTTCATACAGGTTCCCATCACAGGCTGCATCAAGGAGAATAGGCGTTGATTTTTCAACTGCGTGTTCATCATCTCGGTGTTGGGCACGTCAAACTTTTCGGTCTGATAGCCTTCCGCATTGAAGGCGTGGACCACGTTGATGCCCGTCAGATTCTCTCTTGCCATACGGTTCTGCGTATCGGTCAGCTTCTGAACCTTACGGAAACGAGGCAAACAAACCGACATAATGGCAAGGACTGTTGTGCATATCACAACTACTGCGGATGCCGTTACGGCAGACAGCTCCCAGCTCTTGCCGAGGATCTTGATGATCGCCCATACCGCCATGATCGGTGCTTTTACGAGCGATTGCAAGCCCATAACGACGATCATCTGCAATTGGGTGATGTCGTTGGTCGTTCTTGTAATCAAGCTCGGAATTGAGAACTTGGACGTTTCGGCTTTTCCAAGCAGCATGACGTGGGAAAACAGCTTTTCTCTGACGGCATAGCTATATCCTGCGGCAATGCGCGAGGTCAAAAATCCGCAAGCGATCGCAAGTGCCGCACTTGCAAGCGTACATCCGAGCATTTTCGCGCCCACAGTCAGAATATCTGCCATTTCACTTCCGGGGGTATTGATCAAAACCGTCAAATCACTCATAAAGTCTGGCATCGTCAAATCAAAATAGATCTGTCCGATGATCAAAGCAATACAACCGAGAACCATCCACCGTTCCCGCTTTTTCATGTATTTCAGCAATTTGAGCATCTTGAAATTATTTCTCCTTTATGATCTTATCAATATTTGCATCCATCAATTTGAAGCAACGCTCCATTACGGCGCGATCCTCCTCGCTGATTCCCTCAAGCACGGCACTCGCAAACTGAATCTGACGTGCTCTTCCAAGCTCTACGATCTTTGTTGCCTTCTCTGTACATACAAGGGCGTCCTTTCTTCTGTCTCCGGGAACGGCTCGTCTTTCAATGTATCCCCCCTGCACCAAACTCTCAACGTGAGCGGATACCACGGGGCGCTTCAGTCCTCTCATATCGCAAATATAGCTTGCCGTAGCAAACTCGGGATTATTGGCAATAAAAAGAAGGATGCTGATCGCAGTATGGGGCATATCGGTTTCTTTAGCCAGTGGCAATAATGCCTTTTCGTATGCCAAGCCTATCTTTCTTGCGTGTCCATTCATTTCCTGAATCGTTATCATAAAAAACTCCTTTTGTTCGTTTTTGAACTATTCCATATTATACTATTTGTAAATGTAATTGTCAATGATGAAATTGTGAATTTTTATGAAGGTCAGTTGAAAGTTTTATTGCTAACGCAAAAAGTAAGTGCAGACCGATTATTTCGATCTGCACTCGTTGATTATAACATTGGTTGAATCACTAAAGATATTATCCTTGATTATCGCTCTCGCCGAGTATTTTAATAATCGACGTGACAAATAAAAGAAATAACCGCCTTCTTGCTGCAACTCGAGGCGGTTAATTCTTTAACTTATTCGGGATAGCAACCGTCATCGGTTCTCTCCGTTATTATTATATCACGACGAATCCGCTTTGTCAACTATTTTTTTGAACTTCATATGAGGGCTTTTTCGATCAGAAACGCTTTTTCTTTGATTGGTGACTCAGTTTTTGAGTCACCAATCTTTCTTCCATATCCTTTTGCGGCTGCTTCACCCAAGCGCTTTTGCCCCCATTCTTGACCATAGGCCGATTTGGAAGCGATGGAGTTAAGAGTGGTCCAAAGCGATCAAATCGGAGTGAAAACCACTACATATAGTTTTTTGGAGATAAAATACACTATAGGGCATCTCTAAATACTTAGTGTGCGGCGAGATGCGAGGGATTTTTTCGTCAGACTAAACAAAAATCTGCGCGCATAGTCGTCCCTATGCGAAAGAATTTTGTGACGTATGACGGAAAAAGCACCGTCATATCGGCGTGCGATGAGTTTTTAGAGATGCCCTATACTTGCGCTTAGGGTAATAGAGATCAGAAGTTCGGTGACAGAGCCAACGTTTCATTCGTTGGCTCTGTTTGGGGAGAAGCATCCTCCTCTCCTTCCGTCTTATCTTCAATATCTGTTGCTTGGGTAGACATCTCCTGCCAGACGGAAAAATGGAGATGACAGCAATCCGCGGGTTCTGTTCCCTCCACAAACCACCCCACCATAGGTGGGTGCAGATCTCCCAGAGCGTCATAGCAATCCGGGGTAGCGATCTCTCCCGTCAGAGGACAAAGCTTGACGGGAACCACACCGTCACATACCTCAAAGGATGACCTCCTGTCGACGCCCCGATAGATCTTCTCGCAAGCCATCATGACGTCATCCCAGATATCAATGGAGGGATTGCCGATAATGCCGTCCAAGGGTGCGGGATAGTCGTAGCCCATCCACACGCCGCAGAGCAGCTTGGGGGTATAGCCCACAAACCAGCGGTCACAGTTGTTCTGGGTAGTTCCTGTTTTACCCGCGGAGGGGATCCCCATCTCATCTGTCAAAAGCAACCCTGCGGCGGTACCATCCGACGTCACGGATGACAAAAGCTTGGTCATGACGCAAGCCTCGGCGGGAGACAGAACCCTTTCGCCCGTGGTGGAATTTTCCATGAGCACCCTTCCCTTTTCGTCCAGTACTCGGCGGTAGGAAATCGGTGGATGATACACCCCCTCGGAGAAAATGGTATATCCCCCTGTCAACCCTCGTACGGTCACCCCCACGCTGTTCTGCCCCAACGCCAGGGAGGCTATGGTCATGTCTCCCACATTTTCCGCCGTGGGAGGTAAAAGCTCGCTTAAACGGAGGGTATCGTGAAGAAAATCAAAGGAGCGCTCCATCCCCACACGCCGCAAAATCTCCACCGCAACCGTGTTCAAGGAATGGGAAACACTATCCCGTACCGTGACCCGTCCACGGTAGAGGCCATCCGCGTTTTGCGGCCAGGGACGCCCGTTCAGCTCTTCCAAGGGCACGTCCTCAAAAATACTGCTCCAAGTAATGACCCCATCCTTCAGGGCGGGGGTATATACGCTGAGGGGCTTGATGGCCGAGCCCGCGGGACGGCGGGTCTGGGTGGCGTAATTTTGCAAATAGTATCCGTCTTTTTTTCCGATGGCACCCGCCACCGCCAGGATATCACCGGTATAGGGATCCATGATGACGGCGGCAGATTGGGGTCTGCCATCGGTTCCCACAGGAAAATGCCCGATGGTTTCATAGTAGGACGTCAGGATTTCTTGAAGCGTCTCATCCATGGACGTTTCGATCCGAAGTCCGCCACTCGACAAAAGCAGCATGGCTCTTTCATAGCTGTAATCCAATCGCTCCTGCAAATCTCTCACCACGTCGGATATCACCATTTCTGTATACCAGGAGGTCACGGTGGTTGCGGACGAGGGCGCATCGCAGATCACCGGGGTTTCAGACATCGCCTCCGCGTACCGTACATCGTCAATATACCCCTGATCCCTCATCTCCCGCAGGATGATCTCCCGCCGCTGACGGTTTTCTTCGGGATGGGTGCGAGGATTGTAAAGGGTGGGGCGATTGGTGATGGCCGCTAAAGCGGCGCATTCTGCCAGGCTCAGCTCTGAGGGTTGCTTTTGAAAATAACAGGCAGACGCCGCCCCCACGCCCATACAACCGCTCCCCAAATTGATGATATTAAGGTAGACCTCCAGGATCTTCCTTTTATCAGCTCTTCGCTCCAGGTCAAGGGCCGTAAACATCTCGGTCAGCTTTCTCTCGGGTGTCCGGTCACGGTTCCCCGTGAGGTTTTTCACCACCTGCTGGGTGATGGTAGACCCTCCGAAGGAAGCGTTTCCCCGATGGATCAGATAATCCCAAACCGCATGGGCCGTTCGTTTGAAATCCACCCCTTCATGAGTAAAAAATCGTTTATCCTCAATGGCAACAAAGGCGTTGATCAGATCTTCGGGCACATCCTCGTAGGTCACAGGGATCTGTTGGTGGATCTCCATCGGCAGTCCTTCGTCCAGCAAGTGATATCTGAACTCTCCCCCTCCCTTGGCTTCGGGATCCGCCGCATACAATCGGGCGGGGTTACTTTCCTCGTTCAAGGTCAAAAGACTCATATCCATGGTGGCACGGCTATAAGGCAACAGAAACAAAACCACTCCCACAACCGCCGTCATCAGCAGCAAAAAAAAGGTACACAGAACAACCAATAGTCGTTTTTTTCTTCTGATTTTTTTCTTTTTCATATGGTTTTGCCTTTCCCTGACGACATCCGCAATTTCTTTTTTCGGATCGAAGATGCCCAAAATAAATCGCCATTATTATATGTCAAAAGTGAATATTTACACCTGCGATGAGACATGATAATACCGACACGCAAGGCAGATTTTGCATTGAAAACCAAAAAGAAAGGGCATCTTATGAAGACTATCACCAAAATCATCATTTTTTGTCTCATCGGCGTCACGCTGCTGGGCACGCTTCTGAACGTCGGATTTTTCTGCGAGCTTTACGCCGAGACCCGATCCATAGCGAAAAACAATCTCAGTCGCTGGATTTCCACCCAAAATGACCTGGATCGTCTGGAGGGGGCCATCTCGGTATTTTTTGATTTCAAGGGGAATCACTATCCCCAAAATACCCCAGAGAGTGAGGAGACACAAAAAATCCAAGAATTCGATACCGCCGACGAAACCTCGGAAAGCACACCCGCAGAGACGGTAGCTATGACCGAACCTGCAACAGAGGCCGTGAGCGAGGCTGTCACCGAACCCGTGACCGAAGCCGCAACCGAAGAAGCTACAGAAGAGGTGACCGAAGTATTTGACAAAATAGATCCCGAAGATTCCACCGAGGCCGTTTTCGATGGAGAGACCGAGGCGGTGACTGATCCCCGGGAGGAAACAGAAACCGACGCGAATCAGTGGGACGAGCCCTCCGAAGAAGAAACCGCGAATACCGAGGAAACAGTAGCGGAAGTGGATACAAGCGTCGGCATCATCTACACCATCAAAATCCACGACGGCATCATCGGCGTCTTTGACAATGAAGGCAATCTGTTGGACACCGTCAACGTGGTGGTCATTACCCTGCCCATCGCTGACCGCGAAGCCCTGGATCGAGGCATCACCGCCTGCGGCACCGAGGAACTGCGCAAGATCCTGGAAAGAATTGCCTGACCATGAACAACTATTAACAAAAGGGAACCTCTAAAAACTCCATTGATGAGCAAGCCGCAAGGGAGTTTTTAGAGGTGACCAAAAAAGCATCTAAAAAACCTCGCGAGGCCCATAGTGGCCAAGCGAGGTTTTCTTATGGGCATCTCTAAATACTCAGCGTGCGGCGAGATGCGAGGGATTTTTTCGTCAGACTAAACAAAAATCTGCACGCATAGTTGACCCTATGCGAAAGAATTTTGTGACGTATGACGGAAAAAGCACCGCTATATCGGCGTGCGATGAGTTTTTAGAGATGCCCTTATGATCAGGAATTGCCCGAAGCATAGTCCGAAAGAGCATTCAGCAGAACGTTTTTCTCACGGTACGCCACCTTTTGCTCTCCAACGAGCTGGTAGGTCTCGTGCCCCTTGCCCGCAAGCAGGATCATATCCCCGGGCCTTGCGACAGAAACGGCATACGCCACCGCCTCGGTGCGGTCGGAGATCATCACACGGGGACAGCTCCCCTCCGGGTACGCAGCGTCGATTTCCCGAAGGATGGCCTCGGGATCCTCTCGCCCGGGGTTGTCCGAGGTCAGGATGCAAAGATCGGCACGGATCCCCGTCACCTCGGCCAGCTCCCGACGCCGTTCCTTGGTACGCTCTCCCACAGAGCCGAAAAGACAGATCAGTCTCTCAGGGTGGTAGCTCCGCAACAGATCCAGCATGGAGGCCATGCTGACGGCGTTGTGGGCGTAGTCGATGACATACAACACATGATCGTGGAAGACCGTCTCGAACCGCCCGGGGACGGTGGCCGTCTCCAGACTTTTACAGGCGTTCTCTACGGGTATACCATAGATCAGATGAGCCATGGCCATGGCACACAGGGCGTTTTTGACGTTGAACTCCCCCGGCTGAGGCAAAAAATGCATATGGGACAAGGCAAGGCCTTGAATTTTCAGGCCGTATTCCATGCCGGGGATGCCGTTTCGGATGACCCCTTGGATGGCCGTGGTGGTCCAGGCGGCGTCGGGGTGTCCCTTCGTGGAAAAGCCGACGATATCGGCAGGATCACCTTTCGTCATATCAGGCAAAGCGGGATCATCCAGGTTGCAAACCGTGAAATCGTGGGGATAGTCGGTAAACAGACGGTGCTTACAGGCGGCATAGTCGGCCATATCGGGATGCTCGTTGCCGCCAATGTGATCCGGAGAGAGATTGGTGAAAGCACAGACACGGAAGGAAAGGCCATAGGTGCGGTAAAGCTTGAGGCCCTGGGAGGAAACCTCCATCACCGCGGCGATCATCCCAGCATCCAGCATCTCACGTAAATATGCGTAGATCAGGAGGCTGTCAGGGGTGGAATTGACGGTAGGGTAGTGCTTGTCACCGAAAATAATGCCGTTCGTCCCCATGTAACCCGTAGGAACACCTGCATCGTTCAGAATTTTTTGAAGGAACAAGGCGGTGGTGGTTTTCCCCTTCGTGCCCGTGATGGCGAACAAGTCCATTTCCCGTTCGGGATGTCCGTAAAAGGCGGCGGCAGCTTCAGCTTCCGCGATGCGGGTATCGGGAACTAGGATCTGCAACGCGTCGTCGGGCAAATCCAGAATTCGCTCCACCAGAAAATATCGACAGCCCTGATCATAGGCCTTCCGCGCATAGGCATGACCGTCGGAGGTAAAGCCCTTGATGCATACAAAAAGGCTGTCCTCTGAGGATTTTCTCGAATCCACGCAGACGGCAGATACGCCGGCTTTTTTCGAGGGTGCTTGCCCCGAGAGCGTGGCGTTTGACAGCTCCGCTATGATGGAAAATAAGGAAACGGACATACGCACATCCTTTCGTATCAACAAGATTTTCGAACCAAGGGAGCAAGAAGATCTCCCTTGTCGGGCAGGCTCAGGATCACATAACGGCTTTCCAAGGCTTCGGAATTGCGGGCAACAAAATCCTCCGCTGCACGGTCACAAGGATACAGCGCTAAAATACCGTGTTGCTCTGATGCAAAGTCCAGAAGAATCTGCAAAAGGAGATTGTCGGATATCTCATCCATCGGTGCAGGCAGGCGGTACCGCTTGGCGTAGAACAAAAGTCTGAGATTTCTTCCCCGTCCAAACCAGTGAGCCGTGACCTGATGACGGAGATAAATCTCCTCAGCGGCTCTCCCCGCGGTTTTGGGTTCGCCCAGGAGCACCGGAATAGCGGTGGTATAAAGATATCCTGTATGATCCTGTGGGTAATTCATGCCGCCGTCCCTTCTTTGAATACCTGAATTATTTATTTTATTATAGCATACACCGAGGGGAATGTCAATTGATGGATCATAAATTGTTGTTTAGCGTGGGCTTACTATGAACCCGTAGGGGCGAACTGCGTTCGCCCGCCGTTCTCCAAAAGCCTTTGCTTATCAATATACTTTTTATTACGGGCGAACACAGTTCGCCCCTACGACCACGTTGGTCAGAAAACCGTAAACAACAATTTATCCGCCCAACTACCCATTGCGGGATGCGGTACGCACAGGATGCACTACCCCGAGCGTTGGCCGCGGCACGGCCGCCCCCACCGCAGGTGGTAAACAACAATTTACACGACCAAAATTTTCTCCTCCCCCTTGCAAAATCTCGCCAATTATCGTATAATGATATACGGTAACGCTTTTCCGGGAGGTCATCATGAAAAAAAACAGTATTTACCAGCTATTTTCCCATATTCCTACCCTGGAGACTCCGCGTTTGACCCTACGCGGCATGCGCGTCTCAGATGCTGAAGACATGTTTGCCTATGCGCAGCATGAGCCCGTTACCCGCTTTCTCACCTGGACGCCTCATCCCAATATCAAGCACACCAAAGAATATTTGACCTATGTGGGTCAGCGATATCGCACGGGGGATTTCTTTGACTGGGCGGTCGTCTGTAAGAAAGACAGCCGCATGATCGGCACCTGCGGATTTACGTCCTTTAATTTCTCCTCGGATTCAGCTGAGATCGGATACGTGATAAATCCCGACTACCAAGGACAGGGTCTTGCCACCGAAGCGGTGCAAGAGGTCATCCGCTTTGGATTTGAGAATCTGTCACTCCATCGCATTGAAGCCAAGTTCATGCAAGAAAATACCCGCTCCAGGCGGCTCATGGAGCGGGTGGGTATGCAATTTGAAGGGTATGCGCGGGAATCCATGAAAATCAAAGGTGAATACCGCACCATCGGAAGGTGCGGAATCCTCAAGAGAGAGTGGGAGGAAGCAAGGTAAATGTTGTTGCCGGCCGTGCCGGCTGCCAAAGCTCGGGGGAGTATATCATATGCCTACTGCATCACGCGATGGGTGGTTAGGCAGCTAAATTGTTGTTTAGCGGAGGTTTAATGAAAACCCGTAGGGGCGAACTGCGTTCGCCCGCCGTCCCCCAAAAGCCTTTGCTTATCAATATACTTTTTATTACGGGCGAACACAGTTCGCCCCTACGACCATGTTGCTCAGAAAACCGTAAACAACAATTTATCTGACCAACTGCCCATCGCGGTATGTGGCCTGCATGGGTTGAATAACCCCGAGCCAAAGCCCCACCGCGGGTGGTAAACAACAATTTACCGTGTCAGCTTTTTCATCCAACGATAGCGGTTACACTTAATAAAGGCGGCGCCGCATTTGAATACCTGATCCGAGTTCAGGCAAATGACCACCGCCACCGGGGGCCAGTGAAAGACAAATGCCGCCAGGAAGGACAGCGGGATCACGATACACCAAATGCTGATGATATCGTTGATCATGACGAACTTTCCGTCACCTCCGCCACGGATGATACCGACAGCCGTGGGCATCTGGTAAGCCGTACCAAAGCCCGTGACGCACAAAACCAAGATAAAATCCAAGGCCATCTGCCGTGTCTCAGGAGAAAGGTCGCTATACAGATTAACGATAGGCACTCGCAGGACAAACAGAAGCGTGGATGTGATCAGTCCTATGGCCACGAACATGAGCTGAAGAGTCTGGGTATAGGATCGGATCTTCCCCATCTCCCCGCTGCCGATGGCTTTCCCGATGAGAATAGAGGCCGCCGAGGCCGCTCCGATAGAGGCCACCTTGAGCATCTGAAACAGGGTAGAGGCCACGGAATTGGCGGCAATGGCGCTGTCGTTCATATGACCCAGGATCACGGTCTGTAAAAGGATCGAGGATCCAAAGATCAAGGAGGTCAGCAAAAAGGAGCGACAAAGCTTGTAATAATCCTTCACCAGCGGCTTGTCCCATCGGAACAGGTCACGGAGGCGCCATTTGAGCTTCTTATCGATGGCAAACACATAAACAACCACGATCACAAATTCCGCTATGCGGGCAGACAGGGTGGCGATGGCCGCGCCGGTGGTTCCCAAGGCCGGGAAGCCCAGATTACCGTAGATCAAGAGATAATTGAGGGATATATTGACCACCAAGGTGGACACCGATACCCAAAAGCCCACCCGAACCGTTTCCACGCTTCGGAGCATGGATAAAAACAGCATGGTCAGGGCAAAAATGAGGTAAGAATATTTCATGACCCTCAGATACGTCACACCTTCGGCCTTGATGGCAGGCGATGTGGTAAACAGGGACATGAGCCCCTCCGGCGCAACGCAAGAGGCAATAAAAAGTCCCAGGGACAGGATAGCACCAAATAGAAGCGCGCCTATGGAAAAGCGCTTGATGGGCTCGGTGCGCTTTTGTCCCCAATATTGGCTACCCAGTACCACCACGGCGTCGCCGGCGCCCATGAGCAGCTGCTGGAATAAAAACTGGATCTGGTTGACGGCGGTAACACCCGAAAGGGCATCCTCGCTGTACGCGCCCACCATCACGTTGTCCGCAAGATTGACGCCCAGCGTGATGATATTATAAAGCACCAAAACCCACCAGACCGAGAAGAATTGCCTGTAAAAATCCCGATCACGGGTCAGAGAAAACCGTATTTTTTTCATCATAACATGCCACAATATGTAAGCCGCCACATAAAGCGGCGGCTTATGATTTTACTCAAGATAGAATATCATTTAATAACCTTTGCGAAAACAAGGATCTGGATCACGATACCGGCCAGCACATAAAGATCAAGCAGACCGCCTACCAGACCGCAAATGATATTAACAATGGGGATCAGCGCAGTAATACCGATCACAACGCCGCCGATGATACCAACAACAAGGTAAATCAAAATACCGATAATGAGGTTGGGAACATCCTTAGTAAATTTGAAGGACAGCGGGAAGAGCTTCTTCAATGCATCCATAGTAAATACCTCCATAATAAAGTTTGAATAAAAGCCGGGCTATGCCCACCGATTCATATTATAGCGCAATTTGACATAAATGTCAAGCGTATTGGCGAAAAAGAGAACAACATTTTTCACATATTTGACAAATATTTCAATAAAACAATACGAAAAGAGGAGAAAATCCACATGAAAATAGCCTTTTTTGATACCAAGCCCTACGACCTGACCTATTTTGAGCCTATGGGCAAGGAAGCGGGTATTCAATTCAAATTTTACGAGACCAAGCTGAATGAGAATACGGCCAGTCTGGCCCGTGGGTGCGACGGTGTCTGCGCCTTCGTCAACGACGTGGTGACCGCCGCCGTCATTGATGCGCTTTGCGATATTGGCGTCCGCATCCTGGCGTTGCGCTGCGCGGGCTTTAACAACGTGGATATGCGCCACGCCGAGGGCAAGCTCACGGTGGTGCGGGTCCCCGCCTATTCTCCCTACGCCGTGGCAGAGCACGCCATGGCTCTGCTGCTCACCTCCATCCGCCGCATCCACAAGGCCTATATCCGCACTCGTGACTATAATTTCAGTCTCAACAACATGGTGGGCTTTGATCTTCACGGCAAGACCGTGGGCATCGTGGGCACCGGTAAGATCGGCCGCGTATTTGCTGATATCTGCAAGGGCTTCGGCATGAAGATCCTGGCCTACGATAAATACCCCTCGCCCCTGGAGGGTGTGTCCTACGTCCCTCTCGATCAGCTCCTCAGAGAAAGCGACATCATTTCCCTGCACTGCCCCCTTACCGAGGAGAGCCGCCACCTCATCGGATACGACACCCTGCCCATCCTCAAAAAAGGCGTTGTCATCATCAACACCTCTCGCGGCGGCTTGATCAACGCGGAGGCTCTTCTGGAGGGCATCAAATCCCGTCAGATCGGCGCGGCCTGCCTGGATGTGTACGAGGAGGAGGGTGATCTCTTCTACGAGGACAACTCGGGACATATCCTGGAGGACGACGTGCTGGCACGGCTCATCTCCATGCCCAACGTCATCGTCACCTCTCACCAGGCTTTCCTGACGTCCGACGCCCTCTACAACATCGCCGAAACCACGGTAGCCAATCTGGTGTCCTTCCGTGAGACCGGTACCTGTGAGAATGAGATCCTGCTGAGCCACCTGTAACGATGCCGTCAAAAGGGTATCTCTAAAAATCTGTGCAATCCCCCTTTGCACAGATTTTTGTTTTCAGAATTTTTTCATTTGGCGAAACTTTCGGGTCTTTTTTGTCGTCTTATTATATGAAGGGAATCTCATATGACCTTCAAGAGAGTCGGACATTTCAATCCCCACGGAAGGAGACCACAAACATGGATGACAGTCGCATCATCTCGCTATACTGGGCCAGGGATGAACAAGCCATCAGCGAGACGGCTACAAAATACGGCACCTATTGCCTTCAGATTGCCATGAACATACTTCACAATATGCAGGATTCCGAGGAGTGTGTCAACGATACATATTTGCGTACGTGGAACGCCATCCCACCGGAGCGTCCAAACCATTTCGGGGCTTTCCTCGGAAAGATCACCCGCCGTCTGTCACTGGACCGCCTTAAAGCCCGTCACGCCGAAAAACGAACGGGAGACCGATGGAGCGTCTCCTTTGACGAGCTGGGAGATTGTCTTCCCTCCGGAGATTACGAGGCAGACACAGATGCCCGCGCCATTGGTGATGCCATCAACAGCTTTCTGAAAAAAGAGCTGCCCACCGCGAGAAAGATCTTCGTGTGCCGATACTTCTACGGCGACAGTCTGGAAGAGATCAGCCATCGGCTGGGCATATCCGAGGCCAAGGTAAAGTCCTCCCTGTTTCGCTCCCGCAACCGCCTGAAGGCTCATCTGGAAAAGGAGGGCATTGGATTATGAATGACAAATCCTTCCTCATGGCCGAAGCCATGAGCTATATTGACGACCGTTTTCTGGAGGAGGCTCACCCCGAGGCCCGGGGTATGACCCAGGAGCAGGTCAACAAAAGGAAGACTCTCAAGCAGATCGCCCTGGTTGCTTGTCTTTGTCTGGTGGCCATCGGTGTTGCGCGACTCCCTTCCCTGAACGAAAGCGCCAGCGACATGTGGGTAGGAAATGGGGCGGCTCCCGAAGCCAACCAACCTTTTGGGGATATAGCAAACGATGGGGCATCTCCCGACGGAAACACCGGTAGCAGTATGGCCCCCGGCATGTCAGAAAGTCTTGACAGCGGGGAAAGCGAGAGCTGTACGGCAGAAGAGACCGAAGACAACACCTGAAATCAAACAAGGAGGCAAACATGAAAACCAAGCTCACCACCATCCTATCCCTGATCCTTGCCCTCGTCATAGGGGTAGGCACTACCCTGCCCATGACGGGATGCGCCGTGACGGTCAAGGCTGAGGAATTGTCCGCCGACTATACAAGAACAGCCACCGATGAGGGCGAGGTCACCGACGCCTTCATCACCGCCATGGCTGATTTCTCCATGACATTGTTTAATACCACCGTATCCGCCGACAAAGAAACCGGCAAGGAAAATCACCTGGTCTCTCCCCTGTCCGCTATGATATGCCTTGCCATGATCGCCAACGGCGCCGAGGGCGAGACACTAACCCAAATGGAAACCGCTCTGGGCATGGATATCCAAGCGCTTAACAAAGCTCTGTATGCCTACACCCAAAGCCTGTATACCGACGAGGACTGCAAGGTGTCCATCGCTGACTCCATCTGGTATCGGGATCAGGACGGCCTCAAGGTCAAGGAGGAATTCCTGCAGGCCTGCGCCGATTGGTATCAGGCTCAGCAGTACAAGGTGCCCTTTGACGAGGAGACCCGCAAGGACATCAACAACTGGGTCAATAAGTACACCGACGGCATGATCGATAAGATTTTAGATGAGCCCATTGCGGCGGATGTCATGATGTACGTCATCAACGCCCTGGTATTCGACGCCAAATGGCTGGAGAAATACGAAAAGTCCGACGTCACGGACAGAGATTTCACATCTCTGGACGGCACGAAGGTTCAGCTTCCTACCCTCCATTCCGAGGAATCCGTGTACCTGTCTCTCAAAAACGGCTGTGGCTTTGCCAAGAAGTACAAGGGCGGAGCTTACAGCTTCGTAGGTCTCCTCCCCGACGAGGATGTGGACGTGTATGCTTTTGCCGCCGCCCTGGACGGTGCCGCTTGGACATCCATGTGGAAGAGCAAGACCACCGAAACGGTGATGGTGCGTTTCCCCGAGTTCACCTATGACAGCGACATGGACCTGACGCCTATCCTGCAATCCATGGGCATGACCAACCTGTTTAAGAGCGGTGCGGCGGATCTCACAGGTCTCGGCACCTACGACGGCGGTAATCTTTACTGCTCAGGTGTGTATCAGAAGACCTTCATTGAGGTAAGCCGCAACGGCACCAAGGCTGCCGCGGTCACCTGGGGCGCGGTCTGCGGAAACTCCGCGTCTGCGGAACCTAAATACGTTTACCTTGACAGGCCCTTCCTGTACGCCATCGTGGACAACGCTACGGGATTGCCCTTGTTTGTGGGTATTGTCACCTCCCTATGATAAAGTGTAAAGGGTTGAGTCCCCGTGACTCAACCCTTCTTTTATACAACTCCCTCCATCTCCCGACGGAGCTTGGCGAGGATCCTTTTTTCCAGCCGTGAAATATAGGACTGGGAGATCCCCAGCATATCCGCTACCTCCTTTTGGGTCAGCTCCTGCCGTCCCCCCAAGCCGAAGCGATGCTCAATGATCATCCGCTCTCTGGCGGACAAATGGCTGACGGCACGGTAAAGGGCTTTCTTCTCCTCGGCCTCTTCAATGGCTCGGCTCACCGAGTCCTCATCACTGCCCAGAACATCCGACAAAAGCAGCTCATTGCCGTCCCAATCGGTATTGAGCGGCTCATCCAGGGAGACCTCGTGCCGTCCGCTGATCTTTCTCAGATACATAAGGATCTCGTTTTCAATACAGCGGGAGGCATAGGTAGCCAGCTTGATATTCTTATCCGAGCGGAAGGTGCTGACTGCCTTCACCAGCCCCAAGGTACCGATGGAAATGAGATCCTCAATACCCACACCGGTATTCTCAAATCGGCGGGCAATAAAGGCCACCAGTCGCAAATTGCGCTCGATCAGAAGAGCGCGGGCGGCCGCCTCTCCCTCCCCGCCCGCCTCCAGGCAAGCGACGGCTTCTGCCTCCTCTTCTCTTGTCAAGGGTTGGGGCAAAAGCTCGGGGCCGTTGATGTAATACAGTCCCTTGGCTCGGTATAGCCGCCTTTGCCAAAGCAGGCGGATTTTTCGGCGCAGGGTTTGAAACAGCTTCATAAGATCCTTCCTTTCCCGTATGTAATTCATGATCATAGCAAAAGACAAGCAGGCACCAGGGCTTGGGCCGTGGTCCCCTCCAAAGCTACAGGACTGATCAACGCCTTGACTCGTTGGGGGGCGGGGGCTCCTTCCATCCCGCTCAGCCACACCTCGTCCATTTGAAAAGCAGGGAGAAGGGTGTGACCCGCGGCGGTATCCGTGGGAATCAACCGCAATCTGTCTGCCTCAGGCAACGAGGTCACCTTTTCCACAGGCAAGGGTATCTCCGCAAGCCACGCTTGCAGCTCCCTCGATAAAAGCGGCGACAGATCTGCCATATGCATGATCACCACGGGGGTACCGCTGATGGGGTCGGTCAGCAGATTGCCGCTATCAATCATACCCTCCACCGTCACAGACCTTTGCGCCGTTTTCACGGTTACCAATACCTTGGTAGCACGGCGGCTTTCAGACCTACGAAAGATCCTTCCCCAAAGAAGCGTAAAAATGCCCCCAAAAGCAGCCAGCAGCAAAAAGGCCACCGTTGAAATTCCTTCGTCACCTCCCGGTAAGAGCTGAGCTACGCCCGCACGATTGAGCCAAGTGTACAGAGCGGTCATCACCCCACCCGTAACCATAGAAACCAGGACGTAAAGACCTCCCGTCAGCCATAGCTTGACCACACCAAAGGCCACACCGCACATGAGAAAGCAAACCGCCAGGTCAGCAAGCAACGCAGGGAGAGAGCCCACCTCCAAAAAGAGGGCTATGACCCCATAGAATCCCCCTAAAGCAGCAGCAACGCCAAGGCGCGGCAAGGGCAGAGGACGGTGAAGCAGCTTGGATGTCAGAATCAGGCACAGGCTATCCATCCCGAAATTAATCAAAAACAGAATATCGGCATACACGTCAACAGGCGGCATAGGCTCCTCCGTGGTCAATAAGGTTCTCTGAGATTGCCCTCCTATTATACACCGCCGCGGGTGCATTGTTTGTCGTTATGAGGAGCATGTGCAGATTTGATTCGGTCGTTAGGAAGGCTTCCATATCACTTTATGCGTCTCGCTCCCTCAATATGCAAAAAACGGGTGTTGCACACAGGCAACACCCGTTTTTTAAGGTGACTCAAAGTTTTGGAATCAGCGGGACTCCAGGAACTCAACCACATCGCCCACCGTGAGGAAGCGATGAATATCCTCGTCGTCAATGGTCAGATCAAACTTGTCTTCGCAGAGCATCACCAGGTTGGCAAGCTCAATGGAATTGATACCGAGATCGGCAGACAGCTCAGCCTCGGGGGTGATGGTGGACGGATCGATCTGAAGCTCATCCACGAGAATCTTCTTTACAGTCTCGAACATAAGTAAACTCCATTCTTCAAAACGGAGAGGCATGAGCCCTCCGTGTATTATCCTTTGTATTATAACCCACTTTTTTGTGTTTGTCAAGATTAATTTTCCTTTTTTTATTGACAGATAACGCGGAATTTTGTAAAATACTTGTAAAGAAACAACATTCTGGAAAGGAGCGTGTATCATGGGCATTTTCAAAAATCGACCGTTATTTTCGGTGACCTGCGCCGTAATGATCACATCCTTACTCGGATTTTTTCTCATCCCACGGGCCAAGGTGCTGATAGCGGTTCTCTGTCTGGCAGTCTGCGGTACATTGGGGATCGGTTTGATCATAAGAAAGCGCAAGCTCGGTCTCCCCTGCCCCGGTAGCCGGCTTCTCATCTGCGGGCTCCTACTTTTCGTGTCTCTCACCCTTTTCCGCTCCGTTGTCGTCATTGACCGTGCCGAGGCCGAGGCCAAGGGCTTTGAGGGGGAGGCTTGTGAGGTGGAGGCTACCGTCACCGAACGTCGCGGCTCAGGCGGAAACATGAGCTCCTATGTCCTGGACGTGTCCTCGGTCAATGGGGAAACCGTCCATTACAACGCTCTGCTCACCTGCTATTACGTAGCCGATCTGAAGCCGGGCTTCACCGTCCGTCTCACCGCCGAGGCCGTCTCTTTATCCGAGTCCTCAGGCGATGTGTACGAGGAATATGCCCTGATGGGCGATGGAATTTTTGGCGGTTTTCTGTCCATGACCGATGCCGATTGCCACATCATCAGCGAGGATCCCCCGTCCCTGCGCCTTCGGATCGCGCGGCACAGGATCTCCCTGTCAGAGGAGCTCAAGCTGCGCTTTGGCGACAAAGCCGGTGGCCTTCCCTCCTCCCTCCTGTTAGGGGATCGAAGCCATCTGCCCACCGAGGTCAAGCGCGACTTCGCAAGAACCGGTGTCTCCCATCTGCTGGCCATCAGCGGCCTCCACATGACGTTGATCTTCGGCATGCTGGCCGCCATTCTGAAGTTTGTCGGCATTCCGCCCAGAGTCAGAGCTCTCCCTTTGGGCTTGGGGGCTGCGGCGTATCTATTCTACCTCGGCTTCCCTCCCTCTGCCACCCGCGCCGTGATCATGCTGGGCATGACCTATCTGGCGACCCTCTGCTTTGCGGGGGCGGATTCCCTCACCTCTTTGGGTGTGGCGGGCGCTGGCATTCTGCTGGTCTCGCCCCTGACCGTGGCGGACGTGGGCTTTTGGATGTCCTTCTCCACCGCCTTCAGCCTCCTGACCGTACTTCCCATGATTAATCCACCCGTAGAAGCTGCCAAAAAGCCTGGCCTTGTCCGTCAGCTATGGCGCAGAGGTGTACGAAAGGTGCTGTATGGTCTCGCGGCAGGCGTGGTAGCCGTGACCTTCTCACTCTGGATCACCGTGCCTGTGATGGGGGAAATAAGCTGGTTCTCCGCGCCGTTCACCCTGCTTTTGACACCGCTGATTGGTCTGTTACTTGTGCTTGTCCCTCTGTCCGTGCTTCTGAGCAACACGCCTTTGACCCCTCTCCTGGATTCCGCCATTCAAGGCATTTCCTCCGCTATCACCGAGCTTTGTGAAACGGGCGCTCGGCAGTCCTGGGCGGTGCTCTCCCTCAGGGACGGTCTTGTAACCATTGTCGTTCTCCTTATGGTGGTGTTGACCCTGCTTCTGATGGGTCTTTCCCTGAAAAAGAAGGGATGGATCATGGCTCCTATGGCAGCAGGATGGCTGGCCATTCTCTTGATTCTGGGCATCCGTGGGGTGATGGGAAGCCAAGAGATACAAGCGTCTTATCTGACCGCCTCCTCCACCTCCGAAATGATGGTCATGACCCGAGGACAGGAGGCGGTGATCTTTGATCTTTCGGGAGGAAGCCGTCGAGCCTTTACCGCCGCCGCCAACGAAGCGGCACAGCAGGGTGCCACCGAGATTTCGGCCTTGATCCTCACCGACTATCATTCTGCCACCGCAGGGGTTTTGTATCGCTTTGTCCGAAGTGAAACCGTCCGTGCGCTCTGGCTCCCCCGCCCCACCTGCGAGGAGGATTACTATCTCATGCTCTCCTGTCTGGAAGCGGTTGAAGACACCGACACATCGGTAACCGTCTACCGACACGGAGAGGATCTGACCCTTTTCGGGCAAGCCAAGCTAACGGTGGAGCGCACCATGATCAGCCGTTCTGTCCGCCCCGTTCTTCTCCTCTCTCTGCAAACGCCCGCCCATGAGATGACCTTATGTGGCAGAAGTATTCTGGAAAGCGATCTCAAAGAGACGGCGCTTCGCGCCATGACACATAGCGACACCGTCATTCTGAGCAACATAGGGCCTGAGATCAGAGAGAAAATGAACTGCGCCTTTGACCATTCCACAGAACAAGTTTGCCTGGCCAATGAAACAGTGGCCGCCCATCTGTCCCCTGAAGGCTATCCCCACGACGATACTCTTGTCACCATCGGCTCCTGTCGGTTCACCATCAAAATCGAATAATTCCTGATAACGTCAAGGGGCATGCCCAAGTCATCTCCCAGGCTCGGGTATGCCCCTTTTTTTATGGATCGCTCAAAAACAACGGCCGTAGCTGCGTCCCGTCCATGGCAGCTTTCAAGGCGGGGATCACCTTCGAAAAATCCGCTACCAGAGAATGGGGCTTATGCTTGGGATCATCCTGATACAGCGGAACGAAATAAACCTGCTTTCGGTTGAGTAGCGTGGCGATGTTCCCAAGATTGGCTGACATAGCGTCGTTGCTGGCCAATGCAATAACCAAGGGACGGTCGGAGCGCAGATGAGCCTTGGCTGCCATGCAGACGGGGGTATCCGTAATGCCCCTTGAAAGCTTTGCCAGGGTGTTTCCCGTACAGGGACAGATCACCAGCGCGTCCAAAGGTTGGGCAGGCCCCAAAGGCTCGGCTGCCTCTATGGTATGGATCACCTTGTGACCGCACAAATCCTCCGCTTGACGGATAAATTCCTCCGCGTGACCAAAGCGTGTATCCGTGCCATAAGTCATGTGGCTCATGATCGGCAACACGTCGTAGCTGTCACAAAGGGCTGCCAATATCTCCATGGATCGGCGCAGAGTACAAAAGGAACCGCACATGGCGTAACCAATCATGGGATCACCTCCTTGTCACCCGTGTCGGAGCGCACAGCCTTTTCGACTGAGAGAATACAGTCCGCAATGGCGCGTCCCGCGTCCCACGGCGCATAGCGTCCCGGCAGGGAGGGGGCACGGACGATCTGCAGACCGCACCGTCTTGTGGCCTCTCTGGCGCCATCGGGATCCAATCCCCCCGGAGCCGATGCCAATTCAATAATCAGAGTATCGCAGGGCATCACGGTCAAAATCTCCTTGGAGATAATCCGCGCGGGCACCGTGTTAAAAATCACCCTGTACCCGTGACAAAGCCGGGAAACGTCCTCCGTATGCACCGCCCGACAACCCTGTGCCTCAGCCAAAGCCAAGCTCTCCCTTCTGCGCGCAAAAACCGTTACCTGACCGCCGAGAGCGGTTAGCAGCTGCGCCAGCAATTGTCCGATACGTCCGTAGCCCACCACGGCCAGGCGGGTGTTCAACAAAGCGGTATCCGTCAGCTCCATGGCTGTCATGACCGCGCCCTCAGCGGTCAAACGGGCATTTTTGATGAGAAAGCTTTCGTCATCCTCATAATCCGTCACAGAGCATCCCCTTTGACGGAGTGATGCCGTCCACTCCGCGGGCAGACGCCCGCCGAACAGAGGAACCGAGGGATGCTCGGAAAGATACTTCCCCACCGCCTCCAGGGTGATGGTATGTTGGGTGTCCAAAGGACACGGAACCGTCAAGCCGTCCTTGGTGGAGGGATAGGGGAGCACCACTCCGTCACATCCTTCCAGCGTGCGCCTCAGATCATGGCATAGTCTGACTCCCTTTCCCAAAAGCCTGTATCCCGATCCCGGCACGCCGTTATCCTCCGCATCTCCCAGCCCCATGATCCGAACACGATAGCCTGCCTCAACAAGGAAAGCAGACACGGCCAACTGTCTTGCGTCTCCGCCCAGCACCGAAAGGATCCTGTTTTTATCCCCACGGTCACAGCTTATTGAATAGGTCTCCGAGGACAGATTTCCTCCCTCGGGATCCTCGTTTATCCTGCACATAAGTGTTTGCCTCCTTTCCCGGGGGCAACCTTTGGCAACCGCCCCCATACCATATGATATGCGTGCCGGAGCGGTGCGGTGCGGAGAATGTCGAAGAAGGTTGATGGGAACCTCTAAAAACTCTATTGGCGAGCGAGCCGCAAGGGAGTTTTTCGTCAGATGATACAATGGTTTCGCCGTCAAGTTTGAAAAAACAAAAGATTTTGAGAGAATTTCTCCGCCCCCCCTTTTCAGCCAAGAAAAATTGTGGTATAATGGTAAAAACAGCGCGTTTCAAAGCAAAGGAGGATCCTATGAGCGAAAAGTATTCCATTCCGCTGAAGAAGCTGGCCGAGGAATTTTCTCTGGAGGAGATCTGTATCCCCGGCAACTATGAGAACATTCTCGTCACCACCCCTGAGGTCAACCGTCCCGGATTGGCGCTGGCAGGCTTTTTTGATATTTTTGACAAAGCACGGCTCCAGCTTATCGGTTACGCAGAGCACTACTACCTTTCGGGACTTTCCTCCGCGGAGCGCTTGAAGCGCATCACGGACTTTATCGAAGCTGAGCCCGTAGGTGTCATTTTCACTACGGGACAGACCGTTTTTGAAGAGCTCATGGAGGCGGCCACCAAGGTAGGCGTCCCCGTTCTCCGTACAGCCGAGCATACATCCCCCTTCATGGCCGCCCTCATTGCGTCCCTCAACACCCATCTGGCACCCCGCATCACCCGCCACGGCGTTCTGGTGGAGGTCTACGGTGAAGGTCTTCTGCTTCTGGGCGACAGCGGCGTTGGTAAGTCCGAGACTGCCATCGAGCTTGTTAAACGCGGCCACCGTCTCATCGCTGACGACGCGGTGGATATCAAGCGCGTTTCTGCCAAGACTCTGGTAGGCTCCGCCCCTGAGATCATTCGCCACTACGTAGAGCTTCGCGGCATCGGCATCGTGGACGTGCGCCGCCTCTTCGGTATGGGTGCGGTCAAAATGACCGAGAAGATCGACCTGATCATCCACATGGAAAACTGGGTACAGGGCAAGATGTACGACCGCCTGGGTCTGGACGAGGAGACCACCGAGATCCTGGGTCTCAAGATCCCCTCCATCACCATCCCCGTCAAGCCCGGCCGTAACCTGGCCATCATCCTGGAGATCGCCGCCATGAACAACCGTCAGAAGAAGATGGGCTACAATACCGCCGAGGAATTTAATAAAAAGCTCATGAGCCAGATCGGCGGCGAATTCTGATGGCCAATACCGTCGGCACGGCCAAGCTATACCTTTCGGTACGGCCCGTTTTTCGGGAAGAGGATCTTTCCCTGTCAGAGCTGAAGGCAAGGGTGATCCAAAAACTCTCCGTCTGTGAGGAAAATAGCGCATACCTGGCACGATTGACCCCCCAAGGAGGGATTTCTTCGGTCATGTATCAGCGTTTGACCGCGCTTTGCTGTTTTTTGGATCTGTTGGACAAGGTGCTCCCCCGAGCTCTGCCCTTTTTGCGGCTCTGTCGGGATGAGCGTGGCCGTCCCTATGCCAAGTGTACAGACACTTCGGTGCCCTTCTTCGATTTCAATCTTTCTCACTCCGCCTACTGCGTGGCCTGTGCAATCCTCGTGGGAGAAGGACATGTGGGTATCGACATAGAGCCCCTCATTCCGTCAGACCGCGCCCCAAAAATTGCCGCTCGTTTCTTCTCAAAGAAGGAGCGGACGCATCTTGATACCATATGTGGCCCAGAAAGATACGCCACAGCCGCCACAAGTCTCTGGACCGCCAAGGAAGCGCTATCCAAGCAGGACGGCCGAGGATCCCCTCAGTTGTTTGACAGCTTTGCCGTCCATCCCGACATCACCCTGTTGCAAGGACAAATTTCGGCGGACGAATCAGTACCCTGTGTCCATCAACTGACCATAGCTGTTCCCACAGGTATTACCCTTCTCCCGGAGGCCGCCTTCGGATTGCCTGTGAGCTTCACGTGAGGTAGCTTATGGCATCGACTTATATCACCCCAAATCATCGAAAATACGTCACCCCGCGTCAGCGCAGAGCTATCCTTCTGCTACTCGCTCGGGAGGGCGCGGCCACCCAAAAGCGGCTTTCTGAGGTGCTGGGGAGCAGCCGTATGACGGCCACACGCATGGCCGATCAGCTCTTGTCAGAAGGACTTCTGCAAGCAAAGCACGCCTCCGATCCTGTCACCGGCCGTAAGAGCTTGGTCTATATCCCGGCAGAGGAGGCGCCGCTGCTGCTTTTGTGCGCCGATTGTAACGAGTTGACCATGAGTGCCCTTTACTGCGACGGTACGCGATGGCAAGGGATTCGTGTCCCCTATCGGTTTTCTCTGGATGTCGCTGAAAACCAAGCCGCTCTTTATCGCGCGGCCAAGCAGATGTGGCCCCAAATCGAGGAGCCGTCTGTCAGAGTGATCCATTGCGGACATACGGACAACACCTCTCTCCCGGCGGGTCACACGATGCTGGAGGTCAGCAAGACCTTCGCCGCGGCCTGTGGGCTATACTACTTTCCCGAGCTCGCGGATCTGCGCACCGTCCTTCACATACAGGCAGATACCACGGTTTCGGTCACACTTTTTGTCCGAGAGACCACCGATGATCCCTGGTTTGCGGTAAGAGAGGGACCGGCTATCTGTGATATGGCCGTGGATCCGACCCAAACGCCCGAACAGATCTGCTCAGGTCTTCGCGCTTCTCTGAAAAACCTCTGCGCTTTCATCACCCCCGACGTGGTGATCCTGGAGCTCCCACAAGCATACGACGGCAAGCCCGTCTCCCATACTACCCTGCACAAGCTATTACCCATAAATCTTCCCTCGGATAATCCAAACGCCCATCCTATGATTTGCCTCCTGCGAAACGGATCCCCTCTGTGGGCGATTGGCCTTTGGGATATGCTCCGTGAGGAGCGCTGGACAGAATAACACCTCCACAGTGCCCTGATTTAACAGGTCACCGTGGAGGTGCTTTTATTGGTCATTTCTGAATACACGGCGCGCGGTCGTTTTCCGCAAAGCCTGGTCAAAGATACTCGACAATTTATTCGATGATCATCTGGCAGGTTTTCATGGCCTGCAGGGCACGGTCATGACTTTCGGGAGAAACCCCGGCACAACAGGCGGCGTCTATGGCCACGTCGATCTCAGGCAGCGCGGCCTTAATGAGCATGGCATTGGAGATGACGCAGATATCGGTACAAACGCCGATAAGGGTCACCCGTTGGATAGGCTCACCGCTATGATAACCAACCAGACGTGCCGACAGCTCGGTGGAGCCGAAGGTGGGCTTATCTATGATCTCCACGTCGGTTTTGTCCTGAGCAGCCGCCCACACCTCATCCTTGATTTCCCAGCCCTTGGTGCCCTTGATACAATGAGGCACGGGGAGATATTTCCCTTCCCGCGTCTCCATGTAATCGTCTTCATGGGTATCTCGGGTAAAGATGATCTTACCCTCGTGATTTTTGATCTTGTCCGCCACGGCAGGCAGGATAGCAACGGCCTCGGGAGACCCCAAAGCACCGTCTACAAAATCATTTTGCATGTCAACAACAATCAATACGTGCTTCATAATAACCTCCATTCAGCCACCACCGGCGGCCCAAATACACTTCGAAATTCTACCGTGTCGCTCACAGCGACAAAAATGGGTTGGGTCCCATTTTTAGGGAGAATTAGGCGTGAAACAGTTGACTTGGGTTTCTGATCTCCGAACTTTCACGCGCTCCTCACAAGGACGACTTTGCCGCCCGCAGGGTGTTCTGCATAAGCATGGTGATGGTCATGGGGCCAACACCGCCGGGGACGGGGGTGATATAGGAGGCCACGGGCTCCACCGAGGCGTAGTCCACATCGCCGCAAAGCTTATTGTCAGAGGGACGGCGGTTCATACCCACGTCGATGACCACGGCACCCTCCTTCACCATGTCGGCGGTAAAGAATTCGGGCTTGCCAATGGCGGCCACCAGAATATCGGCGCGCCGAGTGGTCTCGGAGAGGTTCTTGGTGCGGCTATGGCAGATAGTCACAGTACCGTTGGCCTGAAGCAGGAGCATGGCCATGGGCTTGCCAACGATGTTGGAGCGTCCCACCACCACGCACTCCTTGCCGTTGACCTCCACGCCGCTGCGCTTCAGCAGCTCCATGACACCCGCGGGGGTGCAAGGCAGATAGTTGTAATCTCCGATCATAATGCGGCCCACGTTGTAGGGATGGAAGGCGTCCACGTCCTTTTCGGGACGGATGCGGAGCAGGATGCGTTGCTCGTCAAGGTGGCGAGGCAGGGGGAGCTGGACGAGAATGCCGTGGATCCTGGGATCGGCGTTGAGCTTGTCCACCAAGGCCTCCAGCTCCTCTTGTGTCGTCTCCTCAGGCAACTCGTAGGCCTCGGAGTAAAAGCCCACCTCAGTACAAGCCTTGCGCTTGTTGCGAACGTAGACCTGAGATGCGGGATCGGTACCCACGATGACCACGGCCAGACCGGGGGTCACACCGGTCTCTTCAATAAACGCCTTGGTCTCCTCTGTAATCTCGGCTCTCACAGCCGCCGAGATGGCTTTGCCATCAATGATTTTTGCCATATTAGGATTCCTCGCTTTCTTGGGATTGATTATCAGTTACTTCGTCAGGAATAGACGTTTTTTCGTCAGGATCTTCTTTCAAAGCGTCACCGGGGGTGTCCTCATCCGGGGTACTCTCTTCCTCGGATACGCCGCCGAAGACGTTCTCATAGGCATCCCCCTCATCTGTCTCGATCTTGGTCTCACCCTCAACCGTCAGAGGTGCGGGGGGAGCTATCAGCAGGCCTCCAAACAGGCCGTCCAGCTTGCCCTTACCCTTGAGCAGCAATCCTGCCACCAAAAGGCCGCCTGCCACCGCGAAGCACACCGCACCCACCACCTGGGAAATGCGGAAGGAGCCCACGTAGAGGCTATCCGTGCGCAAGCCTTCGATGAACATCCGTCCGAAGCCGTACCATGCCAGATACATGAGGGCGTTCTGACCGTTAAACTTCTTTTTCTTGTAAAGAACCGTGATGATCACAAAGCCCAGAATATTCCAGAGAGATTCGTAGAGGAAGGTGGGGTGATAATACTTCATTTGGTTACCTGCAAAGTCCGACATCACGCCCATACGCAAAAAGTACAACGGGCTGGACTCAGCCACCTCGTAACCGAAGGCCTCACCGTTGGCAAAATTGCCCCAACGTCCAATGGCCTGGGCCAGCATGACACCGGGTCCCACCATGTCCAGCACGCGGAAAACGTTGATCTTTTTGATCAAGCTGACCACCACCAGCGCCAAGCCGCCGGCAATGATGCCGCCGTAAATGGCAAGGCCTCCGTCCCAGATGGCAATGACGTCAACAAAGGAGTCGTAATGATGGGTGTTCAAGGTGGTCAGGACGTAGTACAGACGGGCACCGAGGACACCGAAAAGCACGATATAGATGGTCAGATCCAAAAGGTCGTCCACCTTGATCCCTTCCCGCTTGGAACGGATATAGGCGTGGAGCACAGCGGCAATCACTCCCAGCATGATGATAACGCCGTACCAATAGATATCTTTTCCAAACAACGAAAAGGCTACGCGGGAAAAGGAAATTTCATAGATCCCAAGACCGGGAAAGGAAACTGTGGTATTCATGATTTTTCTCCTTCATTCAGGAATTTTCTTGTGGGGTCTCCAAGGGAGCTACCACCGAGAGAACAAACTGATCTTCGATGAAGGTCTCGTCAAGCAGCGCCGTGATCTCCTCTAAGGTGATGCTTGTCACCGTGGGAATGAAGTCAAAGAGATCAACGCCGTCCATGGCATAGGTCAGAAGAGACTGGGCGATATCCTCGGTGTTGTCAAAGCCCGTGACGTAATCGGCGTAAAGGATGCGGCGGCTTCGCTCGAAGTCCTCCCGACACAGCCCTCGGGTTTTCACCCTTTGGATATAATCGCAAAACGCCCGATAGATCTCCTCGGGATGATCTCCCTCACCTGAGACGGCAAAGTAGCCGTATCCGCGGCCGATGGATGAGCCGTAGGCGTAGGTGGGGGTGATCCGTTCACCCTCGAAGAGCTGACTGTAAAAGTCTCCTGATCGGGAAAAGAGCATCTCCGAAAGAATAGTCATGGCAAGGTCCCGTCTGAACAGCGCCTGAGGATCGGTGGGGACATGCCCATCCTTCACTCCGATACAAAACAGGGGCTTTGTGACCTGCATCCGTGTTTCGGTATACCCTCGGTGGGGCAACGTAGGCTCTTCATATTCGGTCACCTGAGGCAAGGGCATATGCGTTTGCCAGTCCCCAAGCCATGCATCCGCCACGGCCATGACCGTCTCCGCACTTACGTTGCCCGCTACCGCCAGGATCATCCGCTCCGGGCGATAAAAGGCTTGATAGTGCGCCTTCAGGAGCTTGGGAGTAATATGGGAAATGGCCGCTTCGGTACCGCAGATCTCCTCACGCACCCGATGCAGGCCATACATGGCGCGAAGCAGCTCTCCATAGCACCGCTCGAAGGGGCTGTCGTCATTCATACGGATCTCCTCGGCAATGATATGCCGCTCACGGTTCACAGAGCCATTGGTCACGTGAAGCCGGGACACCAGCCGAAAAAGCTCAGCCAGCGCCTCCTCAAAGCGTTGGGTGCAGGAGATATAGTAGACCGTTCGGTCATAGGAGGTATAGGCATTGACCTCGGCCCCCAGCTCGGCAAAACGAAGATCGCAGGAGGTGCCGTCGGCCTCTTCAAACATCTTATGCTCCAGAAAATGGGCGATACCCAGGGGCGTCTTGTCTCCTGTGGGAAAGCCGCGAGACAGGTGCTTCGGGGTGTCGGCAGCGCCGTACTGTACCCCCAGCATAGCATAAGCCGTTTCCATCTCCTTGGGGCAGATCAAAATCCGAAGCCCGCTTTCATGGGTCAAGAGCTCGTAGGTCTCACCCAAAAGCTCCGACGTAAACAGGCGTTTATCCTTCATCGTCGTCCACCTCCTCGGAGGGTCGCTCGGCATTCAAAAAGTAGACTGTATCCAACACAAAGTGGTTGGCGACCCTCACCACGTCCTCGGCGGTTACCTTCAAAAAGCGGTTGAGCCGATCTTCGGGCAGGATACACTTTTCGGGATCGTCCGACCAGAACCAGTAAGACTCCATGGCGGCAGGACTGTCGGGAAGCTGGCGGTAGCTATTCTTCAAAGAGATCTTGGCAAGCCTCAGATCCTCCGGATCAAGCTGCCCCTTCTGAATATGGGACAGCACAGAGAGGATCGCCTCCTCTGCCCCTCGGCGGTGACGGGGATGGATCCCAGATGTCACCGATAAAATGCCCTTCTTCCCTTCAAAGGCAGCGTCGCAGTAATAGCATAACCCCAGCTCCTCTCGGACAAATCGGAACAAGAGAGAGCTTTGCATGATACCGAAAAGCTCGGAAAGCACTACCGCGGCGGCATAATCGTCACGCTCACCGTCTGCGGGAGTATGATCCGTTAACCCCGACGACCAAGCCATGCAAAGCTTGCCCTGCCCTACGGGGAAGGTCTCCTCCACACGGCGGGGGCACGCGGGAGGAATGTGAGGTTTGGACTGTGATAAAGTCAACGGCGCAGGCTTGAAATGGTCAAAAGCAGCTTTGAAGGTCTCTGCCACCCTTTCGGGATTCTCGCTGCCCACATAGTAGACCTCCCACCGCGCACGGGAAAGACGGTCACGAAGCAGATCGGTCACGCCCTCAGCCGTTGCGGCTTGGATCTGGGGAATTTTGCCGGAGAGAGACAAGCCAAAGGGCTCGTCCTCACACATGATTTGTCGGAGGCGGGTAGTGGCGTAGGAGCGGGTATCGTTGATCTCGGCACGAATGCCATCGATCAGGGCTTTTTTCTCTGCCGCCACCGTGTCTGCCCGCAAAAGCCCTTTTTCATCGGTGAGGGGATGCAACAGCATGTCTGCCAGAAGCTCCATGGTCTCCTTCAGGATGTGGGGGCAGTCATCGGGAAGCACGTATGCATCAGCCAGCATTTCAACCGTCAGACTCAACACGTGATTATCCCCTCGGAGGAAATTCCGCAGGGTCAGCGTGGTACCGTACAGATCATCCAACCGTCGGTTGATGAGAGCCAGTCGAGGGTATTTCTCACTTCCTCGGCGCAAAATGCCAAACAGAAGTGTTCCCAGGGGAGACTTGTTTTCATCGGCAGGGGTCATGGTATAGATGCTCAGCCTGGCGGTCTTGAAGCGTTGGGTTTTGATGGCGTATAGTGTCACGGCATCCGAGATGGGGATGCGGACAGGGATAGGAGTATTCATATCAGGTGTGCTTGATCTCGTCCCAAATGGCATCCAACTGGGGCATGGTGAGATCCTCCATGGTCAGTCCCCTATCGAGGACGGCGTTCTCCACCTTTTCAAAGCGACCAATGAACTTATCGGTGGCGTGGAACAAAGATTCCTCGGCGTCCACACCCAGCTTGCGGGCCAGGCTGGTGACGGTGAGAAGCAGATCTCCCATCTCCTCGGACACAGCAGCCTTGTCTCCCGACGCGGCGGCGGCCTTTACCTCGGCGATCTCCTCGTCCAGCTTCTTCCACACCTCATCGGCGTTGGCAAAATCAAAGCAGGCGGCCTTCTTTCCCACCTTCTGGGCGCGCATGAGGGCGGGCTCCATGGGGGGGATGGCACGGAGCTTATCTGTCATGGTGACGCGGTGCTTTTCCTCGCCCTTGATCTTGTCCCAGTTTTTCAGCACCTCGGCGCTGTCGGCCACCTCTAAGGTGCCGAATACGTGAGGATGGCGATGGATGAGCTTCTGACAGATGTCATTGGCCACCTCATCCATGGAAAAGCGTCCTTCCTCCTCCTCAATGCGGGCGTGGAACACCACCTGGAGCAGCACGTCACCCAGTTCTTCCCGAAGGAGGGTGGGATTTTCGGTATCGATGGCCTCGATAACCTCGTAAGTCTCTTCAATAAAGTCCCGACGGATGGAGGCATGGGTCTGCTCCATATCCCAGGGACAGCCGCCCTCGGCGCGCAGGAGTGCCACCACCAGACAAAGATCCTCATAGGTGTAGGTACCGGGAGTTTTGGTCAAAAGATAATTGACTTTTTCTTCTCTGTTTTGAATGTTCATGGGTACATCCTTTATGTTAGAATTAGTTTTATATTTATTATACATATTTTTGTAAATTGTTGTTTGCGTGGGCTTACTATGAACCCGTAGGGGCGAACTGCGTTCGCCCGCCGTTCCCCAAAAGCCTTTGCTTATCAATATACTTTTTATTACGGGCGAACACAGTTCGCCCCTACGACCATGTTGCTCAGAAAACCGCAAACAACAATTTTGTTGACCAACGCTCCATCGTGGTATGTGGTACGCATAGGATGCACTACCCCGAGCGGTGGCAGGCGGCACAGCCGCCAAACAACAATTTATTTGACCGCCATCTCTTGCGGAAAGACGGTTGGCAAGAAGCAACCTTCTTCGGCATTTTGGGGCGGGCACTGCCCGCAAACAACAGGGCATCTCTAAATACTCAGTGTGCGGCGAGATGCGAGGGATTTTTTCGTCAGACTAAACAAAAATCTGCGCGCATAGTCGTCCCTATGCGAAAGAATTTTGTGACGTATGACGGAAAAATCACCGTCATATCGGCGTGCGATGAGTTTTTAGAGATGCCCAACAATTTATCTTCTTTTCCTCCCCACCCCAAAAAGCACCGCCGCGCCGTACAGGCACATGACCGAGGCCACAGTACCAAGAGTATGGATGGGTGTAATCTCCTGCCAGCCCAGCCATCCACGGGCAATCCGCACAAGGATAACCGCGCCGCCTCCCGCCACCAACGGCCAGGCCACGAGCCGAAGAAATTTTCCGCCCGACGGCAAAAGTCCGGGAATCAAACGGGCGATAAAACAGAAATTCAAAATGACGATGACAGAATCACAGGCCAGCGTGCTGATAGGTGCCCCCATCATGCCAACCTCGGGGATACCCAGAAGGACGTAGGCCAGGATCACCTTCACGGCCGTGCCGCATATCAGCGAAATCACCGGTTTTGCGGCGTGTCCTCCGCCCTGCAGAAGCGCACCGCTGACCGTAATCAGACAAGACATAGGCACAGACAGGGCAACGCAAGTCAGCCACGGAGTCGCCATGGCCACAGCCTCGGGCTGTGCGCCAAACAAAAGGGTCAGTACATCCTCAGAAAAGACCGACATTCCCAGGGCAGCCGGAATGGCAATGACCAGCGTCAACCGCAGGGCCGACACCGTGATTTTTTTCGCTTGCGCCATCCCTTCACCCGTGCGCTCGTTCAAGGCCGCCGACAAAGCAGGCACCGTAGGCAAAGAGACCGCCGTCGTGAGGGTGGGAAGCATATGAAAAAGGGGCAAGACCAAGGTAGAATAACACCCGTAGAGGGCATTGGCGGCGATCTCGTCATAGCCCACCGATTGCAAACGGCGGAGGATCAACGCCAGATCCACCACCTTGGTCACACTCATGACAGCCGCCCCAAAGGTCACGGGAACGGCAGTCACAAGGAGCCGTATCAGGATATCCAGGTCCGCATTTCTGTCCCGCGAAAGCTTTGTTTGAGACTCTCGACGGTCAAGCATGATCTTGTGAATCCAAAGATAGACCACCGAAATTCCCGTTCCCACGGTCAGTCCCAAGACGGCATAGGCCGCCGTAGTGGGCAGATCACAACCCCGTTTTTGAGCCATTGACGCAAAGGTCAGTCCCAAAAGCAGCTTGCCCAAGGCCTCCATGACCTGGGACACGGCGGTCGGGGTCATGGATCGCTTACCCTGAAAATAGCCGCGAAAGGCAGAGGACAGGCAAATGAGCAGGACGGTGGGAGAAATCATGCGCATCCCAGCCGCCGCGCCGCTGTTTTTGAGGAGAGCCGCTAAGGCATCCGAAAAACCATACAACAGTAGCGCTCCCACTGTGCCGATGATCACAAAAGCCATCAAAGCAACTTTGAAGACCCGCCGTGCCTTATCCTGCGCCTCCTGCCCATCCTTGACGGAGGCAGAGATCAGCACCGACATAGCCACGGGAAGCCCCGCGGTGGCGATGACACAAAACAGGGCGTACAACTCGTAAGCGGTATTGAAATACCCCATTCCCTCGGTGCCGAGATAGGCCAGCATGGGAATGCGGTACAAAAGTCCGATCACCTTGACGATGAGCGCCGAGATGGTCAGCACGCTGACGCCGCCGAAAAATTTCCGTGCGGATGTGTTTTGGTTTGCTCGTTTCATGATCCCATGCCTGCCCTTCCGCCCACTTCGGGGACAAGGCATTATATGAGATCAGACAAGGATAAATTCGTGATAAAGTGAGTTCTCGGAAAGATATTCGTGGGAAATGCTCTGCACCCCCTGAAGCTTTCGCAGAAGCTCCTCGGCGATGGGCGCGTCATCCCCCGTCACGGGATGAGCGGCGAAAATGCGCTCCACGTGGGACTTCAGCATATGGATCTCAAAGGGCATGGTGGAATCCAGTCTGAAATCACACTTTTCTGCCTCAGGGAAAATGGATTTTTCCTCATTTTCTCTGACGCTGTGCCAAAGGTGGAGGGTGAAGGTGGGAATAGCCCCACGCTTAGCCTCGTCTCGTACCAGTCTGCGCATGAGGCGAATCTCGTTGGGCTCAAAGGTTACGTCTCCCACGGTGATGCTTGAGGCAACGCACATAAAAACGCTGCGGTCGGGAGCCTCATCCAGCATATCAATAACCTTGGGGTACACCGCCTGGATGCCCTCAAAGAGGAACACCGGCGCGCGCCCCCGGGTGGTGTCCAAAGGAATGGGACCTTCACGAAGTCCCGTTTTGAAATTGAATCTGGGCATTCCCGCCTTGCCTGTAGTCATGAGATCATGAACACAGGTGTGGAGCAGCTCCAGATCCAGAGCGTCCACAGAATCATAGTCCAGCTTTCCCCCGTTTTCCTGCGCCATGGCAAAAAGCGTATTGCGATCATGGAAGAAATCATCCAGGGACACGGGATATACTTCCCTGCCCGCCGCCTCCAAAGCCTCTGTCAGCTTGCCCGCGCAGGTGGTCTTTCCGGCGCAGGTGGGACCGGACAATCGGACGATCTTGACGCCCTCACGGACGCAAGCCGCGCTGATGGTTGCGGCGGCCTTGCTGAGTCGGAGATCAAAGTCCCGATCTCCTGCCTTCACAAGCTCCACAGCCTCCTGCTCACTTGAAAAACGGGCAGGTACGCGAATGTTGTTTGAAATCATGTGCACCTCCTCAGGTGGGATCATTCCTCCAGAAGTCTGCGGGTCTGATAAAATTCCTCAATGCGGTTGATCTTGTGGGTCATGGCATCGGCCCCCACGGTGTCCAGGTACTCATAGGGGTACTTGGGGTTGAACATCCGCTCAATGAAGCGAGGTGAGCCGTCCACCGGCGTGTAATCCACCAGCTTGGTAACAGCACCCGCGCCTGCGGCAAAGATGGAATGAACCTCCTCCATCATGTAGATATTATAAAGACCTTCGCATCCGGGGAGAGAAAAGCCTACGTTTTCAAAATTACCCACGGTATTCTTCTGTCTGTACATATAATAGGGGAGATAGCCGTTATGTATGCACTGAATCTGCGAATAATCCACGCATTTTCCCGTATCGCCGCCCCGCATGGAGTAAACGTCCGAGCCGGACTGGCGAAGCTCCGAGGATTTTTTTACGCAGAAGGTATGAACCGTGATGTTTTCGGGACGGAGATTCAGAATGCCGTCAAAGGAGGCTGAGAAGGTCTTGAAATTATCCCCGGGAAGACCTGCGATGAGGTCGGTGTTGATAACGGGAATGCCCGACGCACGGGCGATCTCATAGGCCTTATAGAACATTTCGGTGTCATGGGCACGTCCGATCTTGCAGAGCACGTCATCACAAAGCGTCTGTGGATTGACGCTGATGCGCCCCACGCCGTATTCCTTGGCCACTGCCAGCTTATCCGCCGTGATGGTATCGGGTCTGCCTGCCTCCAAGGTATACTCCTCCAGGCGGGTCACGTCTGTGAGAGAGGCAATGGTGGAGAGGAGACGGCGCAGCTGATCCGTATCCAGAATGGTAGGGGTACCGCCGCCGATATAGATGGTGCGAAGATTCAGCCCCAGACGGTCAATGCAGGCAAACATACCCCTGAGATCCTCCTCCAGGCGCAAAAGATAATCGGGGATCAGAGAGAGCAGCCGCTTGGAGGTATAGGACACAAAGGAGCAATAGGAACACCTGGTGGGACAGAAGGGGATGGACACATAGACCGAGCAATCCTTCCGACCGGGGGTACCGATGAGTCTCGCCTCGTTCAGCGCCACATCGGTGGCCAGGGCAGCCTTTTTGGGGATGACAAAATAATCCTTAGTCAATTCCTTCTTGACACGGGTCTTACTCATGCCCTTTTGCAAAAGCTCGGTGGCCACCTTGGAGGGGCGCACGCCCGTGAGCATGCCCCAGGAGGAACGGTAACCCATGACCCGCTCGCATACGGTCGTCACGGCGTCACCCACCGCGATCTTTTCGATACGCTCCTTGGTGTACCCTTCCCGATAATCATAATGGCGGGTTTCCTCGGCAATCTGGCCCTTATAGGAGAACTTGGCCGCCGTATCCACCCCATCGGTATCCTTGGTCATGGTAATCCAAAGCTGGGGGGTATCCTCGGTGACCTCTTCATCGGCAGAAAATTTGGTGCCCGGGAAAAAGATCATGCAAAGGGTCTGCACGTAGTATTTATTTACGGGGCCGTCTATATATAGTTTCATAACATTACTCCACGTCCTGAATTTTTGTTTTTCTTCGAGTGACGGATGGTTACGCTTGGTTTTTGGGTTGCTTCAGAACCTCGCTGTCCATACAGATGGTCACAGGGCCGTCGTTGACAAGCTCCACGGCCATGTGGGCGCCAAAGACACCCTTTTCAACAACAGCCACCTGCTCGGAGGCTTTTTTAACAAACAACTCGTATAGCCGTTCTGCCTCGGCAGGCGCGGCGGCACCCAGAAAATCGGGACGGTTGCCCTGGCGGTAATTGGCCATGAGGGTGAACTGAGAGATCACCAGAAGTCCGCCGCCCACGTCTATGATCGAGCGGTTCATCTTGCCGTTTTCATCCTCAAAGATACGAAGCTTCAGGATCTTGGCAAGAAGCTTATCCAGATCTCCCTCGGTATCTCCTTGGGCTACGCCCAGAAGGATCATATATCCGTGGCCGATCTTACCGACCACCTGTCCGTCCACCGACACCTGGGCACGGCTGACGCGCTGAATGACTGCTTTCATGTTGTGTTCCCTTTTTTATTTTCTGTTTTCAGGCTTCGGGAAGGGAGACCCCTCCCTGCGCTATTCTTAGGGCCGTGGGTATTCCCATGCCCTTTTGTATCCGGAAATTACGAGAATCCTCTCACCACGTCAATGATATTGGGCAAAGAACGCAGACGGGAAACGATGGAGGTATAGTGCTCCACGTTTTTGCACCCTACCTTCATGTTAATGATGGCACGGCCGCCGCTGGCCTTTTGAGAATTGATCTGCAGGATAGAAACCTTCATTTCCACCAAGGTATTGGCGATATCCGCCAAGGCGCCTACCTCATCCAGCACATGTACCTGAAGGAGAGCCTCATACACGCTCTTGACAGGGGTAGCTCCCTGGGGCTCATCCCACCAGGCATTGACCCAGCGGTCGGCCAGATCGGGATTGCTCTGCCCCTGCGTTACGTTGGGGCAGTCCTTCTGGTGGATAGAAATGCCGTAGCCCTTGGTGATGAAGCCCACCACCGCATCTCCGGGCAAGGGGTTGCAGCACTTGGCAAATTTCACGGCACAGCCGTCGGCACCGTCCACAATGATGCCACTGTTGGAGCGGAGATGACGGGGACGAACGGCCGTCACCACATCGGCGGCGGAGGTCACGTGAGGTGCTGCCACCTCGGGCTGCTCCTCCTGGCGGTAAGCCTCCAGCTCATCCTTGAACTTGGGCAGGATCTTGGCGACGGTGATCTCTCCGTAACCGATGGCGTTGAACAAATCGTCAGCGGTGTTAAAGCCGTTCTTCTTGGCAACGCTGGAAACCATCTCCAAGCGTCTCGACTCGGAGGCGCGGGGAGCCGCTTTCTTCAGCTCAACAGTCAGCGCCTCGCGACCCATGACAATGTTATCAGCCCGTTTCTCCCGCTTGAACCACTGGCGGATCTTGTTTCTCGCCTCACCGGTACGGACGATACCCAACCAGTCGCGGCTGGGGCCCTTGGCGGAGGATGAGGTGAGGATCTCCACAATTTCGCCGTTCTCCAGCACCCGGTCAATGGGTACGATCATACCGTTGATCTTGGCGCCAATCATCTTGTTACCCACCTCGGAATGGATGGCATAGGCAAAGTCGATGACGGTAGCTCCCTGAGGCAGGGCGCGCACGTCTCCCTTGGGAGTAAAAACGAAGACCTCGTCGTGGAAAATATCGATCTTGAGGGCGCTCATGAATTCCTCAGGATCACGAGTACCATCCTCGGTTTCGATAAGACGGGAGATCCACTCCAGCTTCTTGTCCATGTCCTCCTTGGAGGTGGCACCCGACTTATACTTCCAATGGGCGGCGATACCGTATTCGGCGATATGGTGCATCTCCCAGGTACGGATCTGCACCTCAAAGGGAATACCGTCGCGGCCGATGACCGTGGTATGGAGGGAGCGGTACATGTTGGGCTTCGGGGTGGAAATGTAGTCCTTAAAGCGACCGGGGATGGAGTTGAACATTTCGTGGATGATACCCAGGACAGCGTAGCACTCCAGCTCTGTATCCACGATGATACGGAGGGCGTAGAAGTCGTAGATCTCGTCAAAGCTCTTGTTTTGGTTAAACATCTTGCGATACATACTGTAGACCGTTTTGATACGGCCCTCCAGAGTAAAGCGGATGTCGTTGCTCTCCAGCTTCTCGGACACGGTGCTTCGGACGTTTTCAATGAAGTTCAGGCTCTGTCCGTACTTGCGCTCAATGCCGTCCCTTACCTCAGCATAGCCGATGGGGTCGAGATACTGCATTCCCAGATTTTCCAATTCCTGCTTGATCTTCTGCATACCCAAGCGGTGTGCCAGGGGAGCATAGACCTGCATGGTCTCCAACGCCGTCACGCGGCGCTTATGGTCGGGCTTGACACCCAGGGTACGCATATTATGCAATCTGTCACAAAGCTTGATAAAGATCACGCGCACGTCCTTGGACATAGCCAAAAGCATTTTTCGCAGGTTTTCAATATGCGCTTCCTCTTTGTCGTCCACGTGCAAGGTCACGATCTTGGTCAGACCCTCCACCAGCATGGCCACGTCGGGGCCAAAGCGCTTGGTGATGTCTTTTACGCTGGTCTGCTCACCGCAATCCTCCACAGTATCGTGAAGCAACGCCGCGCAGATGGAATCGGTATCCAGCTCCAGGCCCGCCACGATCTCGGCTACCGAGATGGGGTGGGTAATGTAGGCCTCTCCGCTGACACGGTACTGTCCCTCGTGGAGTTTGGCGGCGTATTCATAAGCGGCTGTGATCTTTTCCGTATCGTATTTTTTCCCCGTTGCCTTGAGGATATCCAATAACCGTTGGATATCCTCATGGGGTTGAAGGTTTTGTTCCATAATGCCTCCTGAAATAGACTTTAGGGAACCTCTAAAAACTCTATTGATGAAAGAGCCGTGAAGAAGTTTTTCGTCAGATGATACAATTTTTCGAACGCGTAGTGGCGCTACGCGAAGAAAAATATGTGAAATATGACGGGAAAGTTACCACGGATTCTCCGTCAAGAGAGTTTTTAGAGGTGACCTTTAGGGGCAGCTCTGCATTCGACGGATAAAGCCCTGTCATTCGTCGCGCGATGAGCGTCAGAGATGCCCTTTATGTCAGTTTTCGGCCACCTGCGCTCTCAACCGCCGATACAGCGGCGATGCTTCCACACTGGTCTTGGGAGCCGAAAAGTCAACGTCAAAAGCAAAAATACCGTCCTGGGGTGCCTGGATATGGCACACACCCAGTTGGTCAAGAATACAAAGGGACAGGCGCATTTTGATATAATCCACCTTTCCGCCGCCCTCCTTGATACGGGTCAGCAGATCCCTGTCGAAAAATGTATGATATCCCAGGCGGGCATCCCCGCGAAGCAGGGTATACACACAGGCAATATCGTCTCTTGTGGGGATGATATTTTCCTCGGGGAGGATGGGCGCGCCCGCCATCACATCCTCGAACCGTTTCCGCTCAGAGCGGCAGGTCTTTTCATAAGCCTCGGACATACGGGCATCCTGCACGATCATCTGCAAACTGCGCACGCCCTGATAGTCATTGATGTTCAGCTGGAACAGCACGTCTGCACGGTCCCCTACCATTACAGGCAAGCGGCTTGCCGGCATGCCGAACCACACGGCCTGCATCATATAGCCGTCGGCATACAACACCAGTTTTGAATGCTTCCCGTTGCCCAGGGGAATGATCTTCTGAACCGTTACGTCCTTGATCATAAACAGAGGAGTGGGGTTAGACACCCCGTAAGGCTCCAGCTGATCCAGCTCCTCGGCCAGGGTCATGGTCAACTCATTCATGCTGACCTCACAATCCACCTCGTATCGGACGGCAGTCATATCATCGGTAAGGTAATGGGCGGCATACGCATTGATCTTTTCCCGGAAAGCTTCGATATTTCCGCGGCGCACCGTCAGCCCCGCCGCCAGCTCGTGGCCGCCGAAGCGAACCAGTAGCTCTCTGGCGTCAGACAGTGCCTCTACCAGGTTTAGACCCTTGACGCTTCGTCCGGAGCCCTTACCGATATCGTCCTCGGAGGGCTCCTGTCCCACCGAGCCGTCAAAGGAAATGAGAATAGAGGGCAGACCGTACTTTTCGGTGATGCGGGAAGCAACGATACCCACGATGCCCTGCAACCAGCCGTCGTCCTCCAGCACCAGGATCCTGGGTGGCACCTCTGCGGTTGCCAGTTGTTCTTCGATCATACGGTAGGCCTGCTCGGCGATACTGTTTTCCTCGGCCTGACGCTGTGTATTGATACTGCAAAGCTCTTCCGCCAAGGGAACAGCCTCCTCCTGTGACTCTGCCAGCAACAGATCCACCGCCTTCATAGCGTGAGAGATCCGTCCGGCGGCGTTGATCCTCGGCGCGATACCATAACCCACAAGCCCTGCGTTTACCTTCCGGCGGGGCTTTTGTGCCGCACCCGCGGCAGGACGGATGGTATGATTGCCCGAAATGGCATCCAGCAGGGCGGCCAGTCCGGGGCGGTCCGTATGCTCCAGAAGGCTGAGCCCTCTGGACACGATAAATCGGTTTTCATCAGCCAGGGGCATAACGTCAGCCACCGTACCGATGGCCACCAGATCCAAAAAGCGATGGCCCACAGCCTGCAAAGCATCACGGTCACTCAGGCCGCAACGCACAGCCTCACAGGCACAGATAAACTTAAATACCACGCCCACACCTGCCAGCTCCTTGAAGGGATACGGACAATCGGGGCGATGGGGATTGATCACCGCCGCGCAGGACGGGATCTCCGCATGGCACTCGTGGTGATCCGTCACCACGGTGTCCATACCCAGGGATTGAGCATAGGCGATCTCCTTGTTGGCGGTGATACCCGTGTCCACGGTGATGATCAGGTCAACGCCCTCTTCGGCCAGCTTATCCATCACGGGAAGGGACATGCCGTAGCCCTCCTTCTGACGGCTGGGAATATAGCTCATCACACGAGCCCCCAATCCCGTCAGATATAGGTGAAGGCAGGTCACCGAGGTGACGCCGTCCACGTCGTAGTCACCGTAAATGGCGATCTTCTCCCCCTTTGCCAGGGCCTCCAGGGTGCGCTGAACACCTGCCATCATATCCTTCATGAGGAACGGATCGTGGAAGGTCTGCTCATCGCAGGACATAAACGCCCGCGCGGCATCGGGATGGGTGTAGCCGCGGTTATATAAAAGCCGTGCCGTCACGGCAGATATATGCAACTCGGCGCTGAGGCGGGCGATCTCCGCATCCCGCACCCCTTCATCAGAGGTATAGAGCAAAGACCATATTCGCTCGCGATTCAGGCCTTGTGTATTGTCTTTCATAAAGGGATCTTTTCCTTTCAAAACTTCTTCACACGAAGGGCCTTAAACGTCAGGTCATTTCAAGAAAACTTGCTGATGATGGCCTCAGCCACTCTGAGGCCATCCGTTGCCGCGCTGGTGATGCCCCCCGCATATCCCGCGCCTTCGCCGCAGGGATAGATACCGGGGTGACCCAAGGCGCAAAAGTCCTCCCCTCGCAGAATGCGCACGGGCGCAGAGGTTCTGGTCTCCGCACCGGACAAGACTGCCTCAGGCATGGCAAAGCCGGGGAGCTTTCTATCAAAAACCCTCAGTCCTTCTGCCAATGATAGTAGGACGTAGGGAGGCAGCACCTCGGACAAGGCTGCCGTTTTGAAGTGCCCGCCGCCTCTGTAGGAGGGGAGGACACGGGTAGGTTGCGTCATTCTGTTGGCAGATGCGCCACCGAGGAAATCCCCGACGGTCATCACAGGTACGTCGTAATTTTTTCCACCTGCCACGTATGCGGCTCTCTCAATCCGCCGCTGGAACTCAATGGCGCCCAGCACGTCACTTCCCTCCCAAGGCTCATAATCCTCAGGAAACACCGACACGGCCACGGCGGAGTTGGAATTTGTCAGGTCTCGGGCGCGGTGGCTCATACCGTTGACCACCACCGTCTCCTCCTCGGAAGCGGCGGCCACCACCTCACCACCGGGGCACATACAGAAAGTATATACACCCCGCGCGCCCTTGGTGTGGGAGAGATGATACTCCCCTGCCCCAAGATCGGGATGTCCCGCCATATCTCCGTAGAGCATTTTATCCATGTCTTCTCTGAGGTGCTCAATGCGCACACCCACCGACATGGGCTTAGGCACCAGGGTATACCCCGATTTAAGCAGCATCGCGTAGGTGTCTCTGGCACTATGGCCGGGGGCCAGCACGATGACGCCGCAATGAAGCTCCCCACGGGTAGTGACAGCGATAAAGGTTCCGTCGGCCAGAGACTTGATACCGTCCAGACGGCAACGGAACATGACTTCCCCACCCAACGCCGTGATCTCATCCAACAGATTGGACACCACCAGACGGAGCACATCGGTGCCCACGTGGGGCTTGGCGTTCAGGGTAATGTCCTCAGGCGCCCCCATATCCCGCAGAGTCTCCAACACAAAAGCGCAGCGAGGATCGTTGATACGGGTCAGAAGCTTACCGTCCGAAAAGGTTCCGGCACCGCCCGCGCCAAACTGGATATTGGATTCGGTATCCAAAACGCCCAAACTCACAAAGCGATTCACGGCGGCCACACGGTCAGCCACGTTATCTCCGCGGTCAATGAGCAGAGGACGGTAGCCCTCCTTCGCCAGAAGGTAAGCGCAGAACAGCCCCGCAGGGCCTGTCCCTACTACCAGGGGGCGAGCCAACATAGGCGTGCTTCCCTTCTCGGTTTTGAGTGCCCCCGGCAGATGGGGCTTGTATCCGCAACGGATCAGGGACGCCTCGGAAAGAGGCCTTTCTCCGTCCTTTACACGGCACAAAACCGAGTATACCAAACGGATATCCTCTCTCTTTCGGGCATCCACGGATTTTTTATAAAGTCGAAAATGAAGCGACCCGGTGTGAAATCCGGAACGCTTCATTTTTTGTTCAGCTTTGTATAGCACGTCGGAGACAGGAGTACCCACAGGCACGGATATCCCCTCCACAATGGCCTCACGAACCTCGGCGCCGTAGCCGCCGTCCCGTTTTTCGGGCATCTGACCGTCACGCTTCACCGCCGGTGCCTCCCCTGATAAGGGTATCAAAGGCAGTCTCATGGGTGATCACAGCCGAAACCGTCTCATTGCCCTTGCTTTCCTCGGGCGTCGTGGTCTTTGGAGGATTGTTGGTACCCGTCAGATACAGCCATACAAAAACAGCACAGGCAAAAGAGATCAGAAGCACCAAAAAGTTCGGTCTAAAGCGAACCTTTTGCACCTCAACCCTTCTTTTGCTGATTTTCACGAGTTTGAATCGAGCCATGTCAAGTCCTTTCTGATACGCGATCTCCCGCAAGGATCTCTTTCCGTTGTGGGAAATCCCCACACGCGGATATCGCCGTCTTTTCAATGGTTCAAGAATTGTCAGCAGCGTCCTTTTCCTCGTGCTCCCCACGGGATGTGGGCCGAGCGCGGAGCTTCAACTGCTTTTCAGTACGTCTCTGCTTGCTTTTGGCCTGGCGAAGCACGCGCTTGCGCTCCTTTTCGGCCTTGCGCATTTCCAGACGGCTGACCTCCTCCAGGCTGACGTTGGTCAGCATATGGAACAGATCCTGCCGCAGATTGTTGCGGATCACCTTCACGCTTTCCTCAGCCTTCAGATCCGACACGTTTTTGTTATAGTCCATTTTGATCACGCCGGCGTTAGCCACCGAGATACGGTGACGCTCCTCGGATACCACCACGACCACGCAGTCGTTGCAGTACTCCGTAATGCCAACGGCCGCTCTGTGGCGGGTACCCAACCCCTTCATATCCTCTTCGTTGTTGGTCAGGGGGAGCTTACACCCCGCGGCGGCAATACGGTTTTCGCTGATGATCACAGCACCGTCGTGCAGGGGGGAGCGGTTGATAAAGATATTTCTCAGCAGGGCCACCGAAATATCGGCATTCAGCTTTTGACCCTTATCCACGTACTCACCCAGCTTGGTGGTTCGCTCGATCACGATCAGGGCACCGTCGGAATCCTCCTGGGCAATGGCAATGGCGGCATCCACCACTGCGTTGATGGTGTTGGTCACCTCGGATTGCTCCTTATCGCCCATAGCGCGGAAACCAAAGGGAGTGGAGCCGATCCGCTCCAGTACGTCTCGCAGCTCGGGTTGGAAAATGATAACGATAATGATCACGCCCACCGAGATCACCGCCGAGATGATCTGATGGAAGATGTGAATATTCATGATATCGGTCAGAATATAGATCACGATCACCATCACCACACCGATGGCCAGCTTACCCGCGCGGCGTCCCTTGACAAAGGAATAGGCAAAATAGAACAGCGCGGTCAAAAGCAGAATATCCAAAAGATCAGCAGGCATCCTGAAGCTGCTGATGGGGCCTGCTATGTACCGCTCCCATGTGCCCTGTAGCAATTCACCAAAACTCACGGTATATCTCCTCCCGTAGGGTCGTTTGAAAGTTAATAGATATATTATAACATATGTATATCATTTTTACAAACCCCTGATGTCATAATTCAAAAAAAATTAACTTCTTTTCGACAAATTTTACCTTTTGTACCGTGTCTTGACGAGCAGTAACGGGCAAATACCAAAAAAATAGGTCGGTTCCCTTAAAGGAACCGACCCTATGTTTCAAGGCACCGCGGGAGGCTTGCTTTACAGCTCCTCCATCATGTTCTGAACCAAGCTGATATTCAGGTTGCCGTTGCGCTCACGAAGCTCGTCGATAAACAGCTTTTCCTCAGTCCTGTTCTTCAGGACCACGCGGAAATCAAGCTCCAAAAGGGTACCGTAATCCGTGGTTTTGATGCGGTTGAGGTGGTAATATTTGCAATATTTCTTGAGAACGGGATCAAATACATCGGTATAGTCCAGACTTTCGGGGATGAGAATACGAAGTCTCTTACCCTTGCCGCCGGAGCGATCCAGACCAATGATGGACATGATGATAATAAAGGCCAGGATAAGTCCCAAAGCCACGGCACCAAAGCCGATAAAACCAACACCGCAGGCCATACCGGAGGCAATAGACAGGTAGAAATAGATGATATCCCGAGGGTCCTCCACCGTATTTCGGAAACGGATCAGGGCGAGACCGCCACCGATAGAAATGGCGCGGGCGATATTGCTACCGATGCAGATAACGATGATGGATACGATGGGGCCCAAAAGCATCATGGTAAACATGACCGAAGGGCGCCAGCCCGAGCGGCGGTGAGTAAACATGTACACCAGCATGATCACAAAAGAGAAAGCAATAGCGCAGCCCATCAGCGTCAGCGCGCGGCCCAATGTGATGACTGTAATGTCTTCGCTGTAAAGCAAATGATTCATAGGTAAATCCCCCTTGAATTTCTTTGATTATTTGAGAAGTGGTCGCTTGTAAGGGTGTTTTATCGCGCGGAGTCTGTACGACATTAATGGATCAGGCGAAGGTAATGTTCCTCATCGTTGGCGGCACAAGCCTGGTGATATGTATGGAGCTTGAAATCGGTACCGCACTTGGAAAAGGTGTGGAAGGAAAGGTCGAAATCACTCATAACGTGGCAGAACCACAGGGGCACCGCCCCAGCGAATTTCACCTCCAGCACCATTTTGCCGGGGGATAGCACAGGCTCGCCGTAGCGGCCCAGAGACAAGTCAAGATCGTACCGTCTCGTGAGGATATCGCTATCCAGGGTCACACGGAAGGAGGGGTCGTCCTTGGCAAAAAAGGCTCTGCGAAGATAACTGACGTAGATCCTGGGGATCACGGTTTCGTGAGATCTGTAGTAGTCGATCTCACGGAGCACCTGCTCGTCGATGTAGGATAGCCCCGAGGGATGAATGCCCGTCTCCAGGTACCGCTGCGCATCCTTGAGCAACAGCTTGGCGCGGCGCTTGGTGCCTACACCGTACAGCTTTTTCTTCAGCTCCAGGAAAACCTTGGTATCGGGAGTTGGCACTCCGTAGCTGCGGAGACGAAGCTTTTCCTTGTACTTAGGCAAGGTCACCGAGGTACGGATCACGTTGTCGTTGACATCATCAAAATAGATGTTGCTGATCATGTACGGCTCGCCGTTCAAGTTATGCGAGTCAAATTCCATGCGGGGAAGAATACGTTCGAGAAAGGCCGGCATATCGGAGATCTGCATGGTGGTTTTTTTCTCCATGCGTTTGAAGGTATTCATAAACGCCGATCACCTCCTGTCGGAAAATAACTGACTTAACAATTTATTATACCTTGCACATATGTACTTCTTATGAACTTAGCATGAATTTTTCGTCGAATTTTTTGAATATCGCACGCATCTTTGAGCGTCATCCTCTCTCTCGGTCATTTCCATACAAGCCACAAATTTCAACGGCTAAACCTTCAAAAAAGCAGGGACAATAACCGAGAAGCATTTTCACGTCTTAACGTCTTAACGTCTTAACCCCATGGGGGTGCAAGACCACGTCCGAAAGGAGTTCCTTATGATTCACAAAGCAATAGATAAAATCCCGAGTTCCCTCCTGTCCCTTTTGCTCTGCCTGAGCCTCGCCGTGTGGGAAGTTACCCCAATCCAAGCGGCGGGTGAAAAGCCTATAGGATGGTATTGCGTTCGCGCCAAGGAGCACAAGCAGCCCTGCGCCGATCCCACCCTTTCCTTTGTAGAGCAGTACGGCGGCTACTATATTGATCACCGCCACACTTCCCCCGATGCCGAGGATAAGGTGGTATATCTCACCTTTGACGCCGGCTATGAAAACGGTAACGTGGCCAAAATTTTGGACACCCTCAAAGCCGAGGAGGTCCCCGCCGCATTTTTCATATTGGGCAATCTGCCCGAAGCCCAGCCCACATTGGTGCGCCGCATGGCAGACGAAGGGCATCTCGTCTGTAATCACACCTTTACCCACAAAGATATGACGGGAAGCCGGGTGGATCAGCTGGCCGAAGAGCTATCCCGCCTGGAGACGGCTTGCAAGGATCTGTGCGGCGTGACGGTGGCCAAATTTTTTCGTCCTCCCGAAGGTAAATTTGACCGTCTCATGCTGATGGAAGCTCAGCGGGCAGGCTACAAAACCGTCTTCTGGAGCTTTGCCTACGCCGATTGGGACAATCAAAAGCAGCCCCAGCCTGCGGCGGCCAGACAAAAGATCCTGGAGAATATGCACAACGGTGCGGTGATCCTGCTTCACCCCACATCCGCCACCAACGCCGCCATTTTGGGAGAGGTGATCACCACGCTGAAGGTCGAGGGATATCGCTTCGGCACATTGTATGAGCTGACGGAGGCATGAAGCACTATGAACAAATCCAACGGCGTCAGCCGTCACTGCAGAAGCCGCCGCATAGAAATGGCTTTTTTGATCTTGGGAATCAGCTTTCTCTTTCTCATAGGCATTCTTTTGTGGAGCTGGGGACGTCTGAGGGACGCTGAGCCCCGAGCGGTCGATATCACGGCTCCCGAGGCAGAAGCCGTGGTGGGTGAAAACATCCGCGAGCCTATAGAAGCCGAGACCGACCGTGACATCGTCTTCTATCGAAAGGCCAATGACAACATGGAGATCGCGCTCACCTTCGACGACGGCCCTCATCCCTACTATACCCCTTTGATCCTGGAAATTCTCGCAGAATACGATATCAAGGCTACCTTTTTCATGATCGGTGAAAACATCAAGTACTACCCTGCCGCCGCAGAGGCCGTGCTGGCCGCAGGGCATGAGATCGGGAATCACACCAACCATCACAGAGGGTTGAAATCCATGTCTGACAACGAAATTTTGAAGGAGATCGAGGACTGTGAGGACGAGATCTTCGCCCTTGGAGAATACCGGCCTCAGTTTGTCCGCCCACCCGAGGGCGCCATGAACGACCAGGTGCGTCACGTGGTGAGAGACCTGAATTACCGCATCATCCTCTGGGACGTTGACACCCACGATTGGGCTCACACCGCCCCCGCCGAGATCACACGACACGTCCTCAAGGAAATCGACGCGGGAGATATCATCCTCATGCACGACTTCATCGGCCACAACAGTCCCACCCCGGAGGCCTTGCGGATGATGATTCCCGAGCTTCTGGCACGGGGGTACAAGTTCGTGACGGTAGGGGAGCTTTTGGATGGCTCGTAACACAAATACGGAGGAAGCACTTGTATGCTTCCTCCGTATTCGGTATTTTGAGATAACCTACAGGGCATCTCTAAAAACTCATCGCACGTCGATATGACGGTGCTTTTTCCGTCATACGTCACAAAATTCTTTCGCATAGGGTCAACTATGCGTGCAGATTTTTGTTTAGTCTGACGAAAAAATCTCTCGCATCTCGCCGCACGCTGAGTATTTAGAGATGCCCTACAATTCAGGCTCTCGGAGCGTCGCCGTCCGCGCAATGGATCACATCCGTGCGGACGAAGGCATCCCAGAACTCTTGCTTTTCAACGGTTGCCCATTGTGCCATAGTCCCCGTAAAGGTGATGTCGGTCAAGCTGCCGCAATCAAAAAACGCTCTCCTGTCAATGCTCGTCACACTGCCGGCTATGCTCACACGGGCAAGCCCGGTACAAAGTGCGAAGGCGTCATTGCCTATGATGGTCACGCCCTCCGGGATCACGACACCGGTCAAATGGTCTTGCTCCTGGAAAGCATAGTCCCCGATGCGGGTAACCTTATCTCCCCAAGGAGACACAGCGGGAATGACAATCTCCGCATCGGTGCATTGTCCCAATCCGATCACCTTACAGGTGCCGTCTCCGTTGGAGAGAAATTCCAATCCTTCGCTGGGCTTTCTCTCCCCGCACGCTTCGCAGATACCCTCTACGTAGACGTGGGCGGCGGCGACACGGCGCTTCTCACTTTCGCCGCAGGCACAGGATCTTTTTTCTACACCGTCCCGTGTGCAGGTAGGTGCTGTTTCAACCGTCCATTCGCTCCACAAATGCTCATGGGGAGGCTCTGTAACCACAGGCTCTTCTGTGGAAGCGGAGGTATCGGCAGGCGGGGTATCCTCTTCCCCAACCGTCTCCGTTGCTCCCTGCGATGTGGTTTCATTCTCCGTTTCGGGTTCCAAGACAGATTCCGGCGTGGTATCCGACGGCAGATCAGTCTCCACGGTGGTTTTCATGGGCAGAGTCGTTACTTCGGTTGTCTCTGTCTGCAAAACGGTTTCTTCGGGTGCTTCGGTCTGCGCCGGGGTCTCTTCAACCTTTTCGTTTTGCAAGGCCGTCTCTTCGGTGGCAGAGGTCACGGGCAAGGTTTCATCCCCGCCCGCCGTACCGTTGTTGCATCCCGTGATGAGCCATGCACACAGAACAGCACACAATGCTAATGTAAGCCTTATTTTTCTCTTTGAATTATACATGTCAATCTCCTTTGTCATCCGTTATCGCCGAGCAAGCCCTTCTCCCACAGCATCTCCCCCAGCACCTCGGCGGCCAGGGCTACCATCTCGGGGCAGGGGCGTTTCTCGTAGTATTCAGAAGTGCGGGCCTCGGCCTCGCCTCCCTTTTCTCCCGAAAGCCCCGCGTTTTGCAGGATCTCACGGCAGACGATGGAGCCGCCACGGCTTCTTTCGGTGAAGCGGCGGGCCAGCTCGCGGATATCGGCGTAGTGACGGCTCTTGCCCTCCTTGTCGGCGGGGTCGTCGTAGCCGCAGATAAGGCCCAGAACGGCAAAGGCACCCGTGACACCGCCGCAGACCTCGCGGAGTCGTCCCATGCCGCCGCCGAAGGAGGAGCCGAGCTTTGCGAGGGTGGTCTCGTCCAGACCCGTGAGGTCGGCGTAGGCCAGGAGGACGGATTGGGCGCAGCCGTAGCCTTTGAGGAAGTTTTCGCGGGCGAGGGCGGCGCGGGCGGTTATGGTTTGGTTCATCACTTGATCTCCTTTTTTACTTCAAATACAAAGCCACTTTTTTCTCGGCATAAAGCAATCTTAAATTTCGCCACTCAAGAGCATGGAGAACAGCCCCAGCAATAAATATTTAAAATATACTTTTTCAATCATTCGCCAATTTAAATTGACAAATAATTTGTTGCGGATTACTCATTGTTGCCAACTTCTGTTTCTTCAACACTTGGTCTTTGAGGTCTTTCGTGATGACGATCATCTTCTTTTTCTAACAACTCATCAATGGTATTATGCGACTCATTGTAAGAAGGTGTTAATTCGGCTAGAATTCCTTCACTTCCCATAAAAAGCATATCACTGCAATTGCCATAATAAATACTTGGGATATCATTATCTCGTGAGATTCCTCCTGATAGTTGTATATACCCATATCTGAACCTATTAGAATAATCATGGCCAACCATCAAAAGTGTTCCAAAAAAGCTTTGCCTTACCCCATCTGAGACATTCTCATATCCAATGGTGTCTATCATTCGATTAATTTGTTCAACTCCAATATCTGAACACATACCTAAATCATTTCTGAACTCACCTTTTGCAAATCCTGTAACAAATTTGTCACTACTTGTTAAATCCTCTGAAATCAATGCAAAATCATGGTCCTCTGTTATAACCAAAATAGACTTATATTGAGGATTAAACTGTCTTTCATCTAGGTATATGTCTAATATAACATTTTCATAATAATCATAAGCCATTTTCCCTAACCAAAATGTATATCGATCTGTTGCCGAATCAACTCGCTCAGGCCCTTCCATTTTCTTAAGAAGGTCATTAAAATTTCGCTCTAAATATTCTCTAGATGACATAGTAACAAAAACATCTTCAAACTGTAATCCAGCAAAAAATCCATTTAAACCATACCTTTCCAGCTCCGGATTTTTAATTGTTGGATATACTTCTTGCTCATGTTGATTTGAAGATTCATTTTTGTCCTCAGTATGCTCTCCCTCAACACTTCCCACTGCTGTTTCATTGGTCGTCCCATGATTACCTTGCCCAGGATTATTTCCCAACTCATCACAGCTTGCAAGCATTGATGTAAGCTGTAACACAGCAAGAATCAATGGCAATCCCCTTTTAATAAAGCCACCAAGAACCCTTGGAGAGCTGAACTTTGTTTTCATATCTCTACTTCCCCTTTATCAGTTAATCATGTCACTTTAATTATTTTTCTATCATCTTTCATTTGTTAATTCCTTTTTGAAAGTTCTTGAAAAGAGGGGGCACGGGGGAGAAGAACTTCTTCCAAGAAGTTCTTCTCCCCCGTAATCGAATCAAATTATCTTCTCTTCTCGGCGATCTCCATCATGATCTCGCTGATGAACTGATCCACGGGCATGACGCCCTTCTCACCGTCCTTGCGGGAGCGGACGGCCACGGCGTTCTGCTCGATCTCCTTACCGCCGACGACCAGCATGTAAGGCACCTTCTCCTGCTGAGCGGCGCGGATCTTGTAGCCCACGGTGTTGTTGGACTTATCCACCTCCACGCGCATACCCATCTGGGTCATGCGGTCTGCGATCTTCTGGCAGTACTCGATCTCATCGTCGCCCATGGGCAGGAACTTGGCCTGGACGGGAGCCATCCAAGTGGGCAGGGCGCCTGCATAACGCTCGATGAGGTAGGCCAGGGTGCGCTCGTAGCAGCCCAGGGAGGTACGGTGGATGATGTAGGGCTTCTTCAGCTGACCGTCGGAATCCACGTACTCCATGCCGAACTTCTCGGCCAGGAGCATGTCGATCTGGATGGTGACGATGGTATCCTCCTTACCGAAGACGTTCTTGTACTGGATGTCCAGCTTGGGGCCGTAGAAAGCAGCCTCGTCGATACCGATGGTGTACTCCACACCCAGGTTGTCCAGGATCTGACCCATGACGGTCTGGGCGTGCTCCCACTGCTCAGGAGTACCCTCGTACTTGATGCCGGCTCTTGCGGGATCCCACTGGGAGAAGCGGAAGGTGCAGTTCTCCAGCATACCCACGGTGTCGAGAACGTACTTGGCCAGCTCCAGACAGCCCTTGAACTCCTCCTCCAGCTGCTCGGGGCGCAGGACCAGGTGACCCTCGGAGATGGTGAACTGACGGACGCGGATCAAACCGTGCATCTCACCGCTGTCCTCGTTGCGGAACAGGGTGGAGGTCTCGCCCAGTCTCATGGGGAGGTCACGGTAGGAGCGCTTGCGGTTCAGGAAGACCTGGTACTGGAAGGGGCAGGTCATGGGACGGAGGGCAAAGCACTCCTTGGTCTCATCGTGGGGATCACCCAGCACGAACATACCGTCCAGGTAGTGATCCCAGTGGCCGGAAATCTTGTACAGCTCGCGCTTGGCCATGAGGGGGGTCTTGGTCAGCAGGTAGCCGCGCTTCTGCTCCTCGTCCTCGATCCAACGCTGAAGGGTCTGGATGACGCGGGAGCCCTTGGGCAGGATGATGGGCAGACCCTGGCCGATGGATTCCACGGTGGTGAAGTACTCCAGCTCACGGCCCAGCTTGTTGTGGTCGCGCTTGCGGGCCTCCTCCACGGCGGTGAGGTAGGCGTTCATCTCGTCCTTGGTGGGGTAGGCCACACCGTAGACGCGCTGGAGCATCTTGTTCTTCTGGTCGCCCTTCCAGTATGCGCCGGTACATTGGGTCAGCTTGAAGGCCTTGACGGCACCCGTGGAGAACAGGTGGGGGCCTGCGCAGAGATCCACGAAGTCGCCCTGACGGTAGAAACTGATGACGGCATCGGCGGGCAGTTCCTCGATGAGCTGGACCTTGTAGGGCTCGTCACGCTCGGTCATGAAGGCGATGGCCTCCTCCCGGGGCAGCTCGAAACGCTCGATCTTGTGGTTCTCCTTGACGATCTTCTTCATCTCGCCCTCCAGAGCCTTCAGCACATCGGGGGTAAAGGCCACGTCGGAGTCGAAGTCGTAGTAGAAGCCGTTGTCGATAGCGGGACCGATGGTGAGCTTGGTGTTGGGGTAGAGACGTTTGACCGCCTGGGCCAGGATGTGGGAGGCGGTGTGGCGGAAGACGTGCTTACCGTCGGCATCCTCAAAGGTGAGCAGCTCCACGTCGGCGTCGGCGTCCAGGATGTGGGTCATGCCCACCAGCTTGCCGTTTACGTGGGCGGCAATGTGGGCGCGGGTGACCAGCTCGGCGGCGGCCGCGGCGTCAAAGACCGACAGGGGGGCGTCGAAGGTCAAGGATTTTTCTTTGAAATTGATGTTCATAGGTTTTACCTCCAGAAATATATGGAAATTTATTTATTTTTTAATATTTTTTCGCGGGACTTGATCTGTTGCTTATATCCTATGTGCTGTGCCGCGCATGCAACCACACCGTACACGATCATACACACCACCATACCCAACAGGAAGTATCCCTGCGACGTATCTACATACGGCGCATCGCCGTTGCCGCCATGACAAAACAGCACGCCCAACCAAAAGCCCGCGCCGCTGATGAAAGACACAAAATGAAAAGCAAGTGCCAACATCAACTGCAAGACAAGTACGGGAGTCAAAGCTAATATCGTTGCCAACATATCCACGCGCTTTTGTTTATAGGCAATACGGCCCGAGGTCACACAAATGCTCCCCGACGAAATCAATAGACATATCATCGACTCTATAATGCGGCAAACCAATGCATCAGGAAACAGCTTCCACAGTAGCGATTGGAGCACTATGTCGGCAATCGTTCCGAGAAACAGGCCCAAAACAACGGCCAAAAAATATTCTCCCATCATTGGAAATATTTCTTTTTTCTCGATTTTCATGCATTTCCCTTTTTGCTAATTACGCACTGATTTTTTGTCATCATAATACCACGCACGTGGATTATTGATAATATATTTTCTTGTTTCATAGAGATCGTCTTGATTCCGAATCATATGATCGAAATAACTTCGTTGCCAAAAAGATTTGTTATACGGCTCGTATATCCCTTCCTTTACACCGCGAATATATTCATTGGTTGTCATAGTCTTGAACCAATCTACGACGTCCTGTAGGGGCGACCCTGTGTGGTCGCCCGTAAAAAACAGAATAGCGTGAATATGATCGGGCATAATAACATATTCATCAATTTCCGTGTTCGGAAACTTGTTTTCTATTTCAAGCAACCATTTTTCAATCATCCGATCAGGCTTGTTCGGGCGACCACGCAGGGTCGCCCCTACGGAATGATCCCACACGATTTCGCCAAATAAGGATTGTCTGTTATGAGTACATATCGTAATAAAGTAGGATCCTTGCTTTGAGTAATCGAGTCCTTTTACTCGCATCCGTTTTCTTTGCGGATATTGAGGGTTCTCCATATTCTTGTATCCCTCCTTTTCCACATTTGCTTTGAAAACTATCACGGACACCATGATTCTGTAGGGGCGACCCTGTGTGGTCGCCCGCAAAAACAAACGCGAAATAGTATTATAGCATACGATAATTATCACAAGGGTTGAACACGGGCGACCACGCAGGGTCGCCCCTACAGATACGCTATAAAACAAAACCCCGAAGGCTATCACAAAACAGCCTCCGGGGTGCATTTTTACAAAACACACGGTTCCACCCGAATATTTCACTCATGGGCGCGCCCAAAAAAGCGCAGTTGCCCTATTCAGTTGGGTCACAAAAGGGCGGTACCTGCCCGAGCTTTTGCGTGGGAACTTACAGCCGATCCGTTTGGAAAGGTTCCCTTCTCTGTCGCTACCCCTCGGGGGCATATTCCTTTTGGTGGGCGGATGCCCGTAATTGATTACTTTTTGCGATTATAGGCCGAACGGGGATTCATGATCTCGCGCCAGTCAAGATCGCCGCGATCCAGGGCCATGATCAGCACCTCGGCGGTGGCGATGTTGGTGGCCACGGGGATATTATACATATCGCACATACGGATCAACTCATGCTCAGTCTCGTCATAGGCGGCGGTGGGACGGGTATCGCGGAAGTACAAAAGCACGTCGATCTCGTTATAAGCGATACGGGACGCGATCTGTTGCTCGCCGCCCTGCTCGCCCGCCAGGAGCTTTTCGATGGTCAGGCCGGTGGCCTCAGAGATGTACTTTGCCGTAATGCTGGTAGCGCAGAGATTATGCTTACTCAGAATTCCACAATACGCAATACAAAACTGTGTCATGAGTTCTTTTTTCAAGTCATGTGCAATGATGGCAATTTCCATAAGCTACCTCTCTTTTCATTTTGCGTTACGGCGTATGGGAAATCCTCCCCCACACTACCAAGTTATGGTCTATTATACCACATCTTCACCCCATTTGTCAATGATTTATACAAGAATTTTCAAAAAAAGTTTTATTTTTTGTTGATTTCATATCTTGGCATGAGATGTAAAATCAAGTATAATGTTATTATGGTGTGGTATTATGTTTTATCCGTACATCCGCACCCAACTCATCAAAAAACACAAGGAAGGGTATCCCTATGATCAAGGAAATGAACCAATATCTGGCCGCCCGTGACCCTGAGGTCGCCGCAGCCATTGATGCAGAGCTGAGCCGTCAGCAGAACGGACTGGAGCTCATCGCCTCCGAAAACTTTGTCTCTGAGGCCGTCATGATGGCCACCGGCAGTATCATGACCAACAAATACGCTGAGGGCTACCCTGCCAAGCGTTACTACGGCGGCTGCCATTGCGTTGACGTAGCTGAGAATCTGGCCATTGAGCGTGCCTGCAAGCTCTTCGGCGCCAACTTCGCCAACGTCCAGCCTCACTCCGGCTCCCAGGCCAACACCGCCGTCTATATTGCCCTGCTCCAGGCAGGCGACACCGTCATGGGCATGAGCCTTGCCCACGGCGGACATCTGACCCACGGTTCTCCTGTGAACCTGTCCGGTCTGTACTACAATTTCGTCTCCTACGGCGTGGAGGATGATACCCACCTCATCGACTACGACAAGCTGGAGGCTCAGGCCAAGGAGGTCAAGCCCAAGATGATCGTGGCAGGCGCATCCGCTTATCCCCGTATCATCGACTTCAAGCGTCTGGCAGATATTGCTCACAGCATCGGCGCATACCTCATGGTAGACATGGCTCACATCGCGGGTCTGGTGGCTGCCGGCGAGCATCCCTCCCCCGTTCCCTACGCCGATGTAGTGACCACTACCACCCACAAGACCCTCCGCGGTCCTCGCGGTGGTCTGATCCTCTGCAACGACGAGGAAATCGCCAAGAAGATCAACAAGGCCATTTTCCCCGGCATCCAGGGCGGTCCTCTGGAGCACGTCATCGCCGGTAAGGCCGTTTGCTTCGGCGAGGCTCTGAAGCCCGAATTCAAGGCATATCAGCACCAGGTGATCCTCAACTGCAAGGCTCTGGCAGCCGCCCTCATCGAGGAAGGCTTTGACCTTGTTTCCGGTGGCACCGACAATCATCTGATCCTGGTTGACCTGCGTCCCATGGGTGTTACCGGCAAAGAGATGGAGCACCGCATGGACGAGGTTCACATCACCGTCAATAAGAATGCTATCCCCAACGACCCCGAGAAGCCCTTCGTGACCTCCGGTGTCCGCGTAGGTACCGCTGCCGTCACCACCCGCGGTCTTGTGGAGGAGGACATGAAGACCATCGCTCACCTCATGAAGCTGGTGGCTGTGGACTTTGAAAACTCCGCAGACGAGTGCCGCAAGATCGTGGCCGCTCTCTGCGAAAAGTACCCCCTCTATTGATCAGACGAAACTTTTCCGAAATCTATAGAAAAATCCTGTCACCGCTTGGGTGGCAGGATTTCTTTATTTCTTGGCCAGCTCGGCGTTTTTATAGGCTTTTTCCCCCGTGACCTCGCGGATCACCTTGATCTCAGGAGGGAAAGCCACGGGCGCATCCTCGCTTTTCAGCTCCACCTCGGCAATAGCTTGGTCACGCCAAAAGGGATAGATGTCGATCTCAATAAGCAGTCCCTCATAGGGGATGCAGTAGCGGGTCTTGTGCAGCGTGCGCTTTTCGGGATCAGCCTCAGACAAAAGCCGTTCGTATTCGGCCTTTGCAATGACCGTCTCAGACTCCTCACGGGTCACCGCGGTGACCCTGCGCTTGACCGCGTGGTAATAGGTCACGTTATCCCCTGCCCTGCGCGCTCGCACACGGCGCTCCTCGCCCTCGGGGGCGATCAAGTAGGTTTGGGTGATTTCGCTGATGGTCATACCGGAATAGCATTCCAGCCGTGCGATGTCGGGGTACTCGATGAGATATTTGCGTTCAATTTCAAGAGGGGTCATGGGGGCCTCCGATTTGAATTTAGATTGATAAATTGTTGTTTAGCGGCCACCTGCGGTGGGGCTTTGGCTCGGGGGAGTATATCATATGCCTACCGCATCACGCGATGAGTGGTTAGGTAGATAAATTGTTGTTTGCGTGGGCTTACTATGAACCCGTAGGGGCGAACTGCGTTCGCCCGCCGTTCCCCAAAAGCCTTTGCTTATCAATATACTTTTTATTACGGGCGAACACAGTTCGCCCCTAC
>SVTR01000015.1 GCA_015063685.1 Oscillospiraceae bacterium
GCAGTGTTTACGTTATAGTGAAGCACCTTGTATTCATCTGCTTCAAAATTCGTTTGCCACGTTATCTCATAGGATTCGTTCAAGCCCACCGTTGCACCCGTAGGCTTCACGGTAAATTCCTTTTCAATATACTCGGTTGCAGTGAAAGGCACGTCGTATACAGCAACGTATTTTTTATAGTCTGCACCAATTGTCCAAACAGCAGTATACGCTTGACCATTCACAGACACAGTAGCACCGTCAGCAAATACATACGGATCTTCGGCAACCAAATACACGTCTACATAATAGGTGTTACCGGCTACAAAGGTTTGATTATTGAAATCGTTTTCCACGCTTCCGTCGTCAGTTGTTGACCAACCAATTGACACATTATATTTTTCCGAATCAAAAATTTTGCCTCCTGTTGCGGTTTCACCGTCCTCGGGGATCGGGATCGTAACGATTGCAGAAGCAAGAACGTTTTCTCCATCTTCCGCGAACGCAGTAAGAGAAGCAAACGGAACAAGCGCAAGCACCATTACGAGTACGAGCAGAATTGACAAGAGCTTTGACTTAAATTGTGTTTTCATTGTCTTTTTCTCCTTTGGGATCCCCTTGCCTCAGCAGGCAAGGGGATGTGTATCAGCGTTTATGATTTCTTGAACAGGGCGAGAAGATCAGCAAATCGCTTTTTCTTGATTACAAACCAGAAGATCGCAAATCCGCCGATGCCGGCAAGGACAACGGATACGATGACGATGGCCACGATCATTCCGACGGTCGCTCCGTCATCCGTGTTGCCCAAAGCAGGAGGAATGGGGGAGGTTCCGGATTCCATAGTCTCGGTTTCCCCTGGCTTGTTTTCTGCTGTTCCCAACTCGTCGGGGTCGGTCTCATCGGGCTCAGTCTCATCGGGCTCAGTCTCATTGGGTTTATTCTCATCAGGCTCGGTCTCATCAGGCGTTGTTTCATCGGTCTCTGTTTCATCGCCCGTAGCGAAAGCGGCATCGCAAACATCGCACTTGCCGTTATGATCGCTGTCTGCGTGGGCACCCTTTTCAAGCTCCTGACCCTCACAGCCGACGCATTCGTGCCAATGGTTCTGTTCGTCACTCTTCCACTCATCCTTGGGGGTATGGGTGGTATGACCCAGGGCAGGGGTGATGATATATCCGCAATCCGAGCACTTCACAGGCTCGTCTTCGGTTGCCTCGGCTCTGTCGGGGGTATGGGCGACAGGTGTATCCTGAGCGCCGCATTCACAGACGTTGGCGTGGCCGTCAGCACCCTTGTAGCCGTTTTCGATGATGTATGCGTGCTCCGCAAGCTCTCCGTATTTTTCGCCGCAGGTGGCGCAGGTGGCTTTCTCGGTGCAGGTGGCCGTACCGCCCGCACACTCTGCCAGCTTGCCGTATTCATGGTGGCAGATTTCACAGATGGATTTTTCTTTGCAGGTAGCTACACCACCCTCATGATAGCTCCAGTCACTATATACATCGCAATTCTCACAGAAGTTGGCACACTTCATGTCATCTACGTACTGATAATCGGGAACGGAAAAATCGTGATCCGCGTAATATTCGTAGCCGCAAAGTGCACATGTGCCCTTGGTTTGGCAGGTTGCGGTGCCGCCCTTATGCTCGGTGTACATCTCCCATTCTTCGTTGGGATCGGGACAGCCCGAAACGATACAGGGCTGCCAGTGTGCGTATTCGTCATGATCCCATACTGTGTCACTGTATTGGTGCTTGTGTATGGCAGTCACTTTGCCGGTGTAAAACGCCTTGCCCGAGTTAGGAACAGAGCCTGCATTGTCAACTTTTTGACCGTAAATGTAGGAAATGGTCATGTCTCCATTAAAATCAAGCGAAAAACCTTCCTTGGCTTGGAATTGGATATAATACTCATATACAGTGCCTTCCACATAAGTATCGTCACCATTCATGGTGTTGCCTGTTTCCTCAGGCCACCACATGATACCTATCAAGCTTACGCCATCAGCAGAAATGCCACTATCTAATCGTGTTTCGCCGTTCTTGGGATAGGACATTTTTACATTGAGCACGGTGATAACGTTGGTGATCACGTGTTGCTCACCGATGCCGTATTTGCCGTCGACGAGAGTGACCTTGCAGTGGATATAGCTATCTTTGTCGGTAGTTTTTACGGTGTAGGAGGGGTCTGTCGCGTTCTTGATGGCCTCGCCGTTCTTATACCACTGATAAAATACCGTCTGATAGGTGGGATTTGCAGCTTCGTAAGCGTGCTTAAAAGTGCCGTTTTCGGCGCACATCTTTTCAATATCCACCGTCAGGGTGACACCGATACCGATTTCTCCGTTTGCCTTGTAATATACGGGGAAGTCTGCCTCGGGAACGGTGAATTCATAGAAGAAGCGTCCGGCGTCCAGCTTGTCTTTCATCAGTTCGTCGTTTACATAGACATTTGCACCGTAAGCAACAGTCACGCCGTCCTGCTCTATGATCTTACCGACTATGAGATAGCTTTTACCGGGAATCAAAATCGAGTTGGCCACGCTTTGGGGATTTCCGTAAGAATTATTTCCGAGTATCTCATAAATAGCCATGCTCTCTGTATCAATAGAAATTCCGGGGGTTGCCACGGACATCTGGGGAGCCTTGCCGCCCGCAACAATATCACTGGCGTTCAGATAGACCTGATACAGATCCCCGCTGCAAGTCACGTTATGTCCGTAATTGCTCTTGCCGTCCGCTGTCACAGCTACGTAAAATATGCCCGCCACATCCTCTGCGGTAAAGTTGTAGACAGCATCCGTCGCGCCCTCAATAGCCTCGCCGTTTCTGTACCATTGATAGGTAACCTTGCCCGCGTCAAGGGCTGATTTGAATTCCGCGCTTTGAGAGGCCATCAATGCGGTGTCAAGCAGGATCTTACCGCCGACACCCAGTTGAGAATTGTTGGTGTCATACACAATGCTAAATCCCACAGAGGGTGTAGCCTCAAAGGTGTACTCGATATACGCGTACTGGGAGTTTGCGTTCACCGTCGCGCTCTTGCCGTTGACCGTGGCTGTTACGGTGTCACTAAATTTGTTTCCCTCGGGGGGATAGACAAGCATATTTACGGTATAACTTTTACCCGCTCTGAAAACAGCGTAATCGCCCTTCAAGGCGGATTCCTCACGCCATTCAACGGCTTGGAGGATCACGCCGTTTTCCAAAGTAATCTTGGTATCGTTGACACTTTGTCCGGGGATGAGATCATCAACGGTAACGCTTACCGACTTGACGGCTTCCTTACCGTAATATGCCGCCAAGGTAACGGGCGCGGGTACCATTGTAAAGGTAGTCGAGGCACTAAAATCGTCAGCAAGCTTAACTCCGCTGGTGTCCCAACGGACAAATTCCATGCCCTCCTCAGGGGTATGGGCTACGACGGTGACCTCCTGCCCGTAGCTCGCCTCGGTGACGGGCTTGCCGCCAACCATGGCAATACCCGATTCAACCGTTACGGGATATTTCTTTTCATAGGAAATCACTCTTACAGGATTGGCAAAGGAAGAGTTATCGGTTTTAGTCAGAGAATATCCTGTCCATGAATACCAATAATATGCCTTATTCTGCTCCTTTGCCTCAAAGTTCGTTCCCACGAATATATCCTCGGTCAACACCTGTCCGTTGACCGTCACCTCGTGGGTAGCAATAGAAAACGCGTCAATCTGCGAGCTGCTTACCTGTACACCCGATTTGAAGAAGGCGTCATTGATGACCAACGCGCCTTTACTCTCGGAGTAAAGAGCACCGTAGCCGTCAACGTATTGAGTCGGTGTACCGTCACCCATAGTGGTATGGATGTAGGGACCGTCAAGGGTCAGAGACGCGCTATTTTCCAAATACAGGGCAAATCCGTTTTGAACAGCGTACTCGCCGCCGTCAAGGGTGACCTTGGCGGAGGAATTCGCATAAACCACCGTACCTGTATATTTGTTTTGCATATTTACGTCGATGGCAGTAAGGGTGGAGTCATCCTTGACAGCCACAACACCTTTGGCTTTACGGTTGGCTTTTGTAGAATAATTATCAAAAATCAGGCTACCGTCCTTGACCTCAATCTTTGAGCTGTTTGACACCTCGATCATGGAAAACTCACCGGTGTAAAACTCGTTGATATGATTGAGCACCGTCAGCTCATAGCCGTTCAGATCAAGAACGTAATCCATGCCGCCGTTAAATACAAGGCGGTGTTTTGTGGGAAGCTCATCGTCGGGAACGATGTCTTCAATGTTGTTTCTGAGCTTGATATACGTCTTGTCGGAGTTGACCGCGCCCAGCAACTCACCCCAGGTGCTAACTTCTGTAATCTCAGGCTCATCTGCCGAAGCAGGCAGGGCGGAAAAGGGAATCGCGGCAAGTACCATGACCAGTACGAGCAGGATGGACAGTAATTTTGTTTTGCAGTTTGTTTTCATGATAATTTCTCCTTTGCCGTTTACACGGGAACTGCCGCATCGGCGCCCGTTGTGCTTAAATTGAGTTGGATTTTTTCAAGGATTTCAATGAAAGGGAGCTTTCCCCCCACGGCTTTTCTGTAGACCTCGTCGTATTTCATCATGATCTGACCGGGCAAGATATGCACATCGCCGTTGCCGTCGGTAAATTCAATGTTGAAATACCAAAGAGCGCTTTTGCGACCTCCGAACCCCACCGGGCAGAAAAAGGATATCTTTCGGTCATGAAATTTTATTTCCATGGAACCGTATTCCCGGCATCCGCCCAATACGTTTTCGCCGTATAGCGGCATACCGCTATCGAAATACAACGTATAGATTTCACCTGGGGCGCTGACGAACAGATAATCAGTGGTATCATCCCTGTCGGTAATGCGCTCATGTCCTTTGGGAATGGGAATGTCGAATTCGCCAAAAAGAACCCGCTCTTTTATCATTTACTACTCACCTCCTACTCAAATAACATCATGTACGATGACGGGTCTTTGCTTTTGTAGATATACTATAACATATATCGTAATAAAAATAATACACCCCCAAAGGGTGTTTTTGGGGTGTTTTTGGGCGTTTTTAGGGTGTATAAGGGTGTATTTGTGGCAATATGCAACAAAAAGCGGCAGCCGAAGCTACCGCTTTTTATATTATGCAACTGTGATCACGATTTGAAAATCGAATAGATTTCGTCACGGCTGGACACATCCAGCACGCGGTAAAGAGAAGAAGTATGCATCTTTACCGTATTTTCGGACAGATGAAGATCCGCCGCCATCTCCTTGCGGCTTTTTCCGTCGAGAATCCCCTCCAGCACGTCCATCTGACGGGCGGAAAGGGTCGTACCCTGGGGAACTCTTGTCAGAATTGTCTGGATTTTTTCGGCTCGCGACATGGTGTCCACCACGATCACGGGACCCTTTTCCTCAACGATGACAGGCGGGGGGATATCCCTCACGTGAATGTAATCCTGAAGAAGAACGTACACAAAGAAAAATACAGTTTCGCTCATCAGATAGGAAACGGACAAAAACTCAAAGTTCAAGGGTATGAATTTTTCGATGATCCAGATACCGATGTTGCCCATCACCACAGCCATCATAAGCCCAGCCAACTTTTGAGAGCCCTCTTTGTTTCGCCGCAGAGAAATGGCAATGACGGTTATCATAGCAGAAAAATATCCGAGGATATATACAAGATATATGGGATGAAGAAATCCGTATTTTTTTACCAGCTTGGCCGCGCCATCAGCGTATTCAAGGGTGACGCTGGCGTAGTACCAATCCAAATATCCCGTGGTCAGAACCATAGAGAACATCAGAATTGATACGCCGATCAGGGAAAAGATCACCGCACGGCGATAGTGGAAGCCGCAGAGCTTGGAGATGATCATAAACATACAAAGGGGTATGAAGACCTGACCCAAATATGCGATCTTATTGGCGCACAAAGCAAAGAAAACATTGCGTGACAGGGCCAGTAGCAGCCAACCGAGAGTGGTTACGCAGACGCACAGATACAGGAAGAATAGCCAGGGCTCATTTTGCTTGTTCCGTACGAACATAAAATATCCGATGGGCAACAGCAGCGCCAAAATGAATATGATGACATATGCGACAATCAAAGATCATACCTCCTTTACCACATATTCATATGTATTATAACACACCTCCGACAAAAAAACAAGTCCTTACGGCAAAAATAAGTGGTAGCGTTATAAAAAAGCCATTGGATATATCAATTTTCGGTGCTTCTGCATACGTCCCGACAAAGAGTGCCCCAACGCAAAAATATTGCGTTGGGGCACTTGGATCCTTTAGTTCTCAGCTCCAAAACCGTCTACAGCAGCGTTAGCCATAACCTCCTCAGACGTCAGGGCACGGTCATAGAAGCGGATGGAACGGTAGGTGGTGTCGAACATCTTGTTCTGAGCGTTGTGCCCGATGAAGAGATCCGACGCGCCCAAGGAACCGTTGATGGTGGGGGTCTCACCCATCAGCTCACCGTTGACGTACAGACGAACCACGTCATTCTGGGCGTAGGTAATGGTGATCAGACTGTTCTGCAAAAGATTCAGGCAGTCCTTGACCTTGATGCGGACGCCGGCGTTGATCTGGAACTTCAGCTCCAGCTCGTCCACGGAATTACGGCGGAACAGGGCGATCTCGTCACCCGAGCCGTTGATGAAGGTGTTGAACTCGTTGCCCACCGACACGAAATCACCCAGCAGGATCTCAATGGTGAAGGCCTGGCCGTTGACCGTGTCCACGATGGCCTCGGGGAAGTTGTGCTTGACGCCCTTGGCCCGCAGACCCGTATCCGAGAAGTAGTTGTCGGCATTTTTGATGATTGTCATATCGTGACCGCCCACCAGATCCTGCCAAACGGTGGAATCCTTATCGTGACCGTTACGAGTGGACTGAGTACCGCTGTAGTAGGCCACCAGACCCTCGCTTACATAGTCGTGCTCAACGGGCTCGATCACCTCGGGCTCGGTCTCGGGCTCAGTCTCAGGCTCGGGACGCTCGGGCACGATATAGGGGAACTCGATCTTCATGCCGTCAATCACACGGTCCCAGGGCAGCACCTTGGTGCTGGCAGAGGGATATCTGTCATACAGACAGGAAACGATATCATATTCGCTGTCCTTATAGAAGGTCTCTCCGTACAGCCACTGGCGGACGTCGTCGATCTGGTAGATACCGTTGGAGTTGTTCCACACCCAGATGGGGGTGGGCCACAGGTGGACGTCGGCGTCGATGGCCATATAAACGTCCTTGTTTACGCCTGCCTGGCCGTGGTGAGCCATCTGGACGATGTCGCTCTTCAGCCCATCGCCATAGGTCGTCAGCAGACGGCGACCGCCAATGCTACCCAGATCGTTGAGGAACAGCACGCTCTGCTCTCCGATCCAAGCCCGAAGAACAAGGGAGGTGTCATTCATGTTAGAGGTACCGTCGGCGGGATCCCAGGTCTGAAGAACGTCGATCTTCACACCGTCGATCTCAAGGGAAAGACCCTTGGCCACAGACTCACGATTGATGAACGCGCCGTTCAGATCATCGTAGTAGGTAGAGCCATCCTTGACCTCGGCCCCGATGACCTGGCCGTACTTGTTCATATTCTCTCTGATTTGGGAAATTTCCATGTCCCCGTTGGCCGCGGGGTATTCCTCGCTGCCGAACTCGGGGAAATCGAAATAGATGTTGTTGATCTTATAGTTGGAATCCGCCGTATAATCCCGCATCATCTTGGACAGCTCGTACATGTGATCCTTGTGAGCGTGAGAGAGGAACCAAGCCTCTACCTCAAAGTACGCGCCCTCTTCCAAACCCAGAATGGAGCGCAGAGCGGCAGGCATGTAGGGAGCGCGGTCCTTGCCCTCACCGTCAATACCGCCGTCAATGACAATGAGCTTGCCATTGGACGTCTTGATGACGTAAGACTGCATCAGACTGTTTTTCTCGGGTGCCAGCTGATACAAAGCCACGGCCGAAGGCTCGACAGGTTCTTCCACCGCTTCGGTTGTAGCTTCCTCGACGGTGGGCGTGGTTTCATCAACCTCCTCGTCGGTTGTCGTTTCGGTAGATTCGGTTTCAGCAGGCGCCGTTTCAACGGGCTCGGTTTCGGCAATTACCGTTTCAGCGGGGTTGGTTTCGGCAGCAACCGTTTCAGCGGGCTTGGTTTCCGCAGGCTTTGTTTCGGGGGCAACTGTTTCGGAGGGCTGGGTCTCTTGGGGAAGAGTCTCCTCCGCAAGGGTCGTGGCATCCGTGGTGGGCTCTTGCGGCAAGTCTTGCGCGCAGGCGAACAGAAGCGCACACATCAAAACCAGTAGTAGCGCAGGCAGTAGCTTTTTCATCATTCGATACATCCTTTTCTGTTTTTCAAGTCTGCCTTCGTCAAAGAAACACAGGCTTGATAATTGTATTCATTGTACCATGGATGCCTCCTTAATCTGTGAATAAGATGTTAATTTTGAATAAATTTGAATAAATATAAAAAGTCTTTCGGCCTTTCGAAAAAAAGACAGTTTTCTCCAAATGTGCTTATCCCTCAGGTAAATGTGTTTTTGAGTATGATTTGTATGTCTTTTGGTTTAGTCGTCTTGACAAAAATTATGCGGTTAGGTATAATAAAAATATCAATTATGGTTGCGATGATAAGAGATGATAAGAAAAGCATCGCACGAGAGCATTGAATCCAAGATATATCCGGAAAGGGTTACTTTTGAACCGGGAGGTTATTATGTCACTCTACACCGTCCGCACCGCTCCCTCCGCCGAGCGCGCGCCCCTGACCGTCTTCCGCTCCTTTGAGGATGCCCGCGCCTTCGCCGACAAAAACGTACTCTATGGCAGCGCCGTCTACGACACCGCGGGGCGGATGCTCTACGCCGCGGGAGGGGAGATTGGCTCGGTCATCCTCTACCACGCCAAGTGCATCTGCGACACCATCCGCGACGAGGGATTTGTCTACGGACACGCCCCCATCAACCCCGCCTTCAACCACGACGCCCGCATCATCAGCTGCGACCGTTTGGTGGACTGGGTACTCTACCGCGCGGGCTTTACGGATCAGCCCTACGTCCACGGCAAGTGCGTCAGCGGCCCCTGGCTCACCGATTGGTGCCTGGAGCAGGGCTTTACCCGCATCGACAGAGTGGAGGACCTCCTCCCCGGCGACGTGGTCTTCGTCCGTCCCAACCAGAACGGCGATCCCTTACACACCTTCATCTACGCGGGCAAGGGAGAGGAAGAGGGGATGCACTACCGCTACGACGCGGGCAAGAACGAGCGCATCCGCAGTACCCAGCCCTCCTGCGAGCCGCTGAACGACTTCATCTGCGCCTGCCGCGCCCCCTCGGTGCGACCCATTCTGATCCCCGCCTTCTCCTTCCTCTACGACGGCGTCCCCTTCGATGAGCTGGAGGTCACCGCCAAGTCCCTTACGGATCGGGTGGTCTACACCCTCCCCGACGGGGTGGAGCTGACCGTGGTCACGGAATTTTTGCAGGACTACGGCGTGACCAAGTGGACTAACTACTGGAACAACCCCACGGATCACAGAAGCGCCCTCATCAGTCAGGTCTGCGACTGCGATCTCACCGTCCCCATGGCCCCCGATAAGCCCCGCACCCGCCGCGACCGCCAGTTTACCTGGGAGCCCAAGTCCCTGCGGCTCTTCATCTCGGACGGCGCCAACATCAACGATTACGACCACACCGTCCGCCCCTACCGCCTCTGGGCGGGAGACCATCACGAGGCCGCCTGCAACGCGGGACGGAGCGGTATGGGCACCGCCCCCTTCTTTGAGGTCAACGAGGGCGGCGATCACCAAAACGGTGTGCTGACCGCCCTGGGCTGGACGGGTCAATGGAAGGCTTACTTTGACCGCGGGGAAACGGATTTCCGCATCCGTCACAGCCTCCCCGAGGTCTCCCTCCGCATGGAGCCGGGGGAGTCCTTCCGCACCTCCTCCGCCACCGTCATGGCCTACCGCGAGGGGCAGGTCAACGCCCACAACCTCTGGCGGCGTTACATCCGCGAGGCGGTCTCCCCCATGGGCCGCTTCAAGGGAGCGAGAGGGACCCAATGCCCCTTCTCGGCCATCTTCTGGGGCGGTATCCCCAGCGAGGAGCTGAAGGAGCGGCTGACGGGGATTTTGTCTTACGGTCTCCCCTTTGACTACTGCTGGGTGGACGCGGGCTGGTACGAGCCTCTCCGCTCCACCACCACCGCCACCCAGTCCGCCGACTGGGGCAACGTGGGCACCTGGGAGGTCAACCGCTTCTACCATCCCGAGGGCTACCGCGACGTCACCGACTTCCTCCACGAGCGGGGGATGGGGTTCCAGCTCTGGTTCGAGCCCGAGCGGATGCGGCGGTCGGTCTGTGAGTGGACCGACTACCTCTGGACCAACAGCCCCGAGGACAACGACGTCATGATCGACATCGGCAAGGACGAGGTCTGTGATCAGCTCATCGAGCGCATCTCCAAGGTGATCGCCGAGGTGGGGGTGGACTGCTATCGCCAGGACTTCAACTTCAATCCCTTGGCCACCTGGAACCGCGCGGATCGGGATGCCGATCCCAACGGTGAGCGCAAGGGTGCCACCGAGATCCATCACATCAACAATCTCTGGCGGTTCTGGGACGCTCTGCTGGAGCGATTCCCTCATCTGCTCATCGACGATTGCGCGGGAGGCGGTCACCGCATCGATATCGAGATGCTGTCCCGCTCGGTGCCCCTGTGGCGGAGCGACTACCAGTGCATCTGGGACGTTTGCCCCGAGGGCAACCAGAACAGTAATATGCGGGCGGCCTGGTGGTACCCCTACTCGGGCATTGGCTACGGACCCACCCTGGGAGACACCTACAGCTTCCGCAGTGCCTACACCAGCGGCATGACGGTGCGTACCTGGGAGCACGCCGACCCCGAATGGAGAGTGGGCGGTATGAACGAGCCCTTCGACTGGGCGAAGCGCTACTTTGCCGAGTATGCCCGCTTGCGGCACTACTTCGCCGAGGACTTCTACCCCCTCATCCCCCCCTCGGATGTCAACACCACCTGGGTGGCCTCCCAGTACCACGCCCGCTCCGACGGAAGCGGTCTGATTCTGGCCTTCCGCCGCGCCATGTGTCCCTATGAGCAAGCCCACGTAGAGCTTGGGGGCATCGACCGCAGGAGAGATTATATCTTCACCAACGAGGACACGGGAGAGAGCTTCACCGTAGCGGGCACCACCCTGCTGGAGGAGGGCCTGACCCTGACCATCCCCGAGAAGCGGCAGTCCCTGCTTCTGACCTACAGAGCATGGTGAGATTTATGTGCTTTTGTTCATCGTGGTGAGATTGACCATCAAACAATCTACCGTTGACGTGACGTTTTCATGGACGCGGATGATTCTGCCGTACTCCAGGCAAATGGCTTGAGCATTTGAAGCTTACTTTTCAGATTTTGGCTGATACGCGATGGGTTCGCATGTCGACAACTCTCCAAGCGTGTTTTAACCTCCTGTAATCCTTGACATTGATGCATAAATATGCTATTATGATTATACTTATTCGAAAAGGAGTCTGTTTATGAGCAAAAAACTACTTTGCGGTATTCTTGCCGCCCTTATGATCTTATCTGCCGTTGCCTGTGCAGGTGATGGAAATGTCGCAGAAACCGGCGTGGATTCCGATACCGTCGCAGCCCAACCGGATACTGAGCTGCTTACTGAGGAACCCGCTGAAGCGCCTACAGAGGAAGTTACCGAGGGCGAGACCGTTTCTGCCTTTGAAACCGAGTCTGCCACAGAGGAGCTTACGGAACCCGCGACAGAGCCCGAAACGGAGGTTTCCACGGAAGAGGATACTGAGTCTGTGAGTGACCCTGCGACAGAAACCGCTCCCGAGCCTGAAACTGCTCCTGAAACCGAACCGGAACCTGAAACCGAGCCCCCCATTGAGCTGGAGGTTCCCGCCTATGAAGACATCGGTTTGACTACCCTTATGGCCGGTACCGATGCCCGTCTGAATCTTAACTACAACTTTGCTGACTATACCTATAGCCAGCTGAGAAATGACAACGCATTGGTCTTTACGGCCAACAAGGACTATGAGGTGGATGAAGGCGGCCTGAATCTCACTACCGAGGGTTGGAACAGCGTGGGCTTTTCCCATGCTTTGAAAGAGGAATACACCGCTAAGACCTCCATCACAAACCGTGGTAGTGAGAACAACGTCCGTTCTATTATGTTCGGTTGCCGCGTCACCCGCTCAGATCATCTCTACATCGACAGCGGCCTGTGGTTCACCTTCTCAGAAAACGCAGTCTATGTCCATGTCAAGAACGGCTTTACCAAGCTTATCAGAGATAATTACACCTTCAACGCCAAGGACGGCTTGAACGTTACCATTAAGGATGACGGTACCACCATTCAGTGCTACGTCAACGGCGCGGTCATCGCAAAGGCCGTGGTAGAAGGGGAGACCCTGGTTGTCTATAATACCAATGACGCTGAGATCGCCCGCACGCCCGATCTAGCCCGCATCGCCCACGGCGATACGTTGGGTTATGTCCGCACCATGTCACATTTCGCTGATTCCACCACCAAGTCCATGAGCCTGGAAACCGGCACGGTTATTCCATACGCCACCGATGATATTTGCGCTGAGCTGAAGGAAGGCTATACCTACATGCTCTGTGACAAAACACAGGTCAAGACCGGATATCCCATCACCCTCCATGATGGCGTGACTCTCATGGACGCAAAGGCTGCCGCCACCCTCTTCGGCTTCAAGTGTGCTGTCTCGGAGGATGGCACCACAGCCACCCTTACCCGCGACGATGCCACTCTGACCTATACTGTGGGGTCTGCCAAGGTTGACCTCAATGGTAAGGCCTATGACTGCCCCACCACCATCTCCCGCGGTGGTACCATCCTTATTTCCGCCGACTATTTGGCTCGTTGGATGGGTTATACTGTCACTCCCGTCGACACCTCGGTTTACGTGACTGCCAACGCTGAAGCCCTCACCGAAGAGCGCAAGCAAGCCCTGGCCGAGCGCTATCAGCTCTACAAGGACGTCATCTACAATTATGATGACATTGAGATCGAGCAGATCGGCGTGGGTGAATATGAAAAGACTCCTTACGAGGATCGTCTGGTGGGTATCGCTTACTCCACCTGGCTTTGCACCAAGATCATCACCTGGGGTAAGAACACCTGGGATACCCCTCTGTACGGCAACTACTATTCCGACAACCGTGAGATGATCGCCAAGCACGCCGAGCTGCTCCGCGACGCGGGCGTTGACTTCGTCTTCGTGGACTGGACCAACAACACCACCTACGACCCCGCCACCATGCGGGATTCCCGTTCTGACTTCCGTATGATCGAAGAGGCCACGGATCTGCTCTTCGAGATCTGGTCGGAGATCGAGGGTGCTCCCAAGATCTGCATCTTCGCAGGCCCCGGACATTCCGGCATTGAAAACGTTCAGAACGGCAAACACCAGAAGAAGGTGGATCAGATCTATTCCGCTTATGTGGAGAAGTATCCCGATATGTACTTCCACTATCTTGGCAAGCCCCTGCTTATGTGCTATGGCGCTACCCCCAATCAGTACGGTGCCCGCCCCAATTGGAAGGATGACCGTTTTATTATTCGTTGGGCGACAGGCTACGTGGGCCAGCAGAGCGGTCTGTACAATCCCAAAAATATGTCCACCCGTAACCAGTGGTGGAGCTGGGAGGAGAGAGGTCTGCAGCCTTACTCCATCTTGAATAACCGTGTGGAGTGCGTGACCTGCACCGCCGCCAGCCGTCCTCAGGGCTCCGAGGGTGATAGTGGCTACATTCCCGCCTACGGCCGCGAGAACGGTCTGACCCTGAAAAAGCAGTTCCAGCGCGCCAACGATCTGGGCGCGGGAATGGTTATCCTTATTTCCTGGAACGAGTGGACCAAGGGTGAGCAGCCTTCTCCCGAGGTATCCAAGGATCTGGAGCCCTCGGTGATCCACGGTACCTTCTACTACGACCTCCTCTGCGAGCAGATCAAGAAATTCAAGGGACAGATCCAAATCGAGGAGTGATTCGGCCACGGGCTTGGAAGATACCAAGATACACGCCGAGCAAGCTCGGCCGATACAAGATAACCTCCCCGTTTCCATCTTGTATCTTGTATCTTGTATCTTGTATCTCGTATCTCACACCTGCACTCAATATTTCTCATTCCAAATACGGAGGAATCACCATGCAAGAGCGTTACGGCACCGTCCTGCCCATCGGCGTAGGACTCTACGAGAAGACCCCCGCCGCCGACCGCAAGGTGGGCATCGCCTACACCACCTGGAACACCGCCACCCATCCCCGCTGGGGTAAGGGCACCTGGGATCTCCCTCTGGACGGTCCCTACGTCTCGGAGGATCCCGCCATCATCCGCAAGCACGGCATCCTGCTCCGCGACGCGGGCATCGACTTCGTCTTCGTAGACTGGACCAACAACACCTGCTACGACCCCGTAGCCCAGAGAGACAAGCTGGAGACCTTCCGCATGATCGAGGAGGCCACCGACGTCCTCTTTGAGGAGTGGTCCAAGCTGGAGGGCGCCCCCAAGATCTGCATCTTCGCGGGCCCCGGCCACAGTATGCCCGAGAACCTGGAGAACGGCAACCACCAGAAGAAGGTGGACCAGATCTGGCGGGACTACGCCTCCAAGTACCCCGACCTGTACTATCAGTACGACGGCAAGCCCCTGCTCATGTGCTACGGCGCCACCCCCAACTTCTACGGCGCGGATCCCGTCTGGAAGGACGACCGCTTCACGGTGCGCTGGGTCACGGGCTACGTGGGCCAGCAGGAGGGGCTGTACGATCCCGAGACCATGCGCTCCTACCACTTCTGGAGCTGGGAGGAGCGAGGCACCCAGACCTATACCGTGAAGGACGGCCGCGTGGAGTGTATTTCGGTCACCGCCTCCAGCCGTGCCCAGGGTAAGGAGGGAGACCGCGGCTACATCCCCGCCCGAGGCCGACGGAACGGCGATACCTTCCGCGAGCAGTTCGGCAGAGCCATCCAGCTGGGCGCGGGAATGGTGCTTCTCATCTCCTGGAACGAGTGGACCACGGGTGAGCAGCTCTCCTTGGAGATCTCCAAGGATCTGGAGCCCTCCAAAACCTACGGCACCTTCTACTACGACCTCATGAAGGAGCAGATCAAGAAATTCAAGGGACAGATCGAGGTTGGGGAGTAAGTAAACCGCGACCGTTGAAGGATACAAAGGTACAAGATATACGCCGAGCAAGCTGGGCGATACAATTTTGATATGCCCTGTTCTTTATCAACTAAAAAAAGCCCTTTGACTTCCAAAGTCAAAGGGCTTCATTTTGTTGCAATGCATATAGCATTTAACTAGCTTCAAGCAGATCCTCAGGGTGAGGACAGGTATCGAGCACAATCTTTTTTCTGCTCCTGCTTTGGTGAATTCATTTGCGACGGCACTTACTTCTTGGAGGCAAAGAGCCTCGGCATCCACGATCGCAATTTTCATATACATCCCTCACTTCATTATATCCACAGCAGAGATAACAGCACTTTCGGGGAATTTGTCAATCAATTTTGGTGGATTTGTTTGAGATCACTTAACCGGAAAGCCGTAGCTCGTGGCGCTCTGTCAAGCCTCATTCTTCCTCAAAAGCAGTTCCTTCCGATACTCTCTCGGCGAGCAACCGATTTCCTTACGAAACGTTCGATAAAAATGGGCGTAATCCGCGAATCCGCATTCATAGGCCACACGGTCAGCCGTGATATTGCTGGTTGATAAAAGTAGCTTTGCCTTGCGGATGCGCGCTGCGCTGAGATAGGCATGAGGTGTGGTCCCCATGGCATCCCGAAAGATCCGAATGAGATAGTTTTCACTGAAATGGAAAGCAACAGCCAATTCTGCCAAAGAAGGTGGGTTTTGCAAATCCTGCGTCAGGCGGCGCACCATATGATCGACCAATATATCCTGCTCGCTGCGGGCTTGTTCCCGGAATAAACGTGTCAGGATAGTGCAGAGAAGGCCGTTCTTAATAATGCGTGGGGCGTTTTCGTTCTCGGCGTTGTTCAGCTCGCGCAACAGGGGGAGCAGCGCATCGGGATCAAATAAGCCTCGTCGGGGGAGGGAAGGGGCTTCATCGCTCCAGACGCATTCTCCAAAATGCAAATAGAAATACGAGGGACAGTCGCTGGCCACGGGTCCGGCCTGGGGCAGTCCATGCTGCTGGATGTAGTATTCTCCCCTTGAAAGCTCCATAGGCACACCGTCCTCGGTGAAGCGGAGCACACCGCCCAGCATCAAAAGAAGGATATCGCTGGATTCCACACGGGTAATATGCCGTTCACCCGGCAGAAAACTGCGAAAAGCAGACAAACGGTAGTTGGGAACGGACTGCATGGATATACCAATAGGCACGAAGGTCACCTCCTTAAAGACAATGCTTGCATTTATATTATACAGCGTTCGTTTGATTTTTGCAAGGTTTTTTGCGAAAATATTCCTGTTAATTTCGCGCGATCCGTGATAGAATTAAGATAAAAATAAAGGAGGGCCTGTTATGTCTAAATTACTTTTGCGCCTGCTTTGTCTTCTGATCGTGCTATCCATGCTGACGGCGACTGCCTGCACGGGAGGCGCGACGCAGGGAGATCCTTCCTCACAACCTATTGAGACCAAAGCAGAACCGCCGATGTCGGAATCCGTGGGAGATGATACAGAAAACGAAACGGAGACTCCCACCGAAGCGGAAAGCGAAACGGAGGCTCATACTGAAGCGGCAACCGAAGCGCTGACCGAAGCATTGACCGAAGCGGAAAGCGAAACCGAGGTTCATACTGACGCGGAGACCGAAACGGATGGTCATACCGATGGGGAGACAGAGACAGAGCCTCCCACCGAACTCGGAGAACTGCGAGACGTTCTCATCACAACGAAAGGAGCTGTAGATAACATGAAATTTTCACCTCTTCCTCTGGGGCAGGTCAAAGCCACAAGCTGGCTGAGAAATCAGCTGCTCCTCCAAGCCGAGCAAGTTACCAAGGAATTTGAAAAGCTTTCCCCCGATTGTAGATCCGAGGGCGATAACCGCTCGGGCTGGCTGGGCGGCACGGGAGAGAGCTGGGAGCGGGGGACTTATTATACCCGCGGTCTCATCGCCTCCGCTTATGTGCTGGACGATGAGGATATGAAGGCCCAAGCCCAGAAATGGATCGACTGGACGCTGGAAAGCCAAATCGAAAGCGGTGCCTTCGGCCCGTATGCCAACGACCCCGAAAAGCTGGACTACTGGCCTCTCATGCCCATGCTCATGGCTCTGGAGCTGTACCACGACGCCACGGGCGACGAACGTGTTATCCCTTTCCTGCAAAATTACTTCGCATGGGAGATCCAAGCTCTGAAATCCAAGCCTTTGACCTCTTGGGCAAGAGTCCGCGGCGGAGACAATATCTTCGCGGTGCTGTGGCTCTACGAGAAGACAGGTGACGAGTCCCTGCTGGAGCTTTGCGAGCTGCTTTACAAACAAACCTTTAATTGGGAACAGGTCTATGACGAAGAGGCATGGATGGGCACCTACCATATCGTCAACGCCCAGCAGAGCTTTAAGCTTTTCCCCATCATGTATGCCATCACGGGGGACGAGCACTATCTGGACGTTTATTATGAGGGCATTGAGAACATCTACATGGCCTCGGGACGACAGGACGGTATGTCCAACGGCGACGAGATGAGCCGCGGTATTGACGGCGTGTACGGCAATGAGACCTGCGCCGTGGTTGAACGTATGCTCTGCGACGAGATCGCTCTCTACCTCCTTCGTGACGCCACCATTGCCGATCATTTGGAGTACATCACTTACAACGCCCTGCCCCAGCAGCTCCTCCCCGACGGCAAGGGTCAGGTCTACTTCACCATGCAGAATCAGGTTATGGCCAACTTGGGTGTCCACGGCTTTACCAGTGAGGGCGGTGATCGCTCGGTTTACGGTTTGCCCGGTGGTTTCCCCTGTTGTGTCCACAACTACCAGATGGGCTGGCCTCTCTTCATCGCGTCCATGTGGATGGCTACCTCCGACGGCGGCCTGGCCGTGGGTGCTTACGGTCCCAATACCGTTACTGCCACGGTGGGAAGCGGCACGCAGCTGACGATTACCCAGTCCACCAACTACCCCTATGAGGATACGGTCACCCTGACGATCGCCGCCGATAAGACCGACACATATCCCCTCTATATCCGCGTACCCGAGTGGTGCGAAAATCCCTCGGTCACGGTCAACGGCCACCCCGTGGAGGCCGAGCTGGTAGCGGGTGAATTCGCTGCTCTCACCGCTGCGTGGGAGGACGGTGATGTGATCACCTTGACTTTCCCTGCGGAGATGACTGCGACCATCACCGATAACAACAGCGTCAGCATCCGTCGCGGCGCGGTTCTGTTCGCCCTGGAGATCGGGGAAAAGTGGGATAGAATCGGCTACGATCCCTTCAACTGGCACGTCGTCCGCAAATATCCTTCTTACAATATCACCCCCACCACCGATTGGAACTACGCGCTGGAAAACTTCAATTTCGATGATGTAGCCTCCAATTTCACGATCACCCGCAACCCCATCTCCGATGAGATGAGGTATCAGCTCTCGGACGTTCCCATGGTGCTGGAGGCCAAGGCCAGAGCCGTCAAGGACTGGACGCTAAACACCGCGCTGGAGATCGCGGGGGATACCCCTGTTTCTCCTGTGGCCGCCGATCGTTTGGCAGAGGAGACCGTCACGGTACGACTGGTGCCCTACGCTTACACCCGTCTGCGCATCACTCTCATGCCTTGGACAGGAGAAGCACAGACCGCCAAGTCTGAGCGTCCCGATGAGAGCACCCTGCTGTTCCCCTCGGTGATCGTGCCTCTGGAGGTCCAGGGCGCGGTAGCAGGCACCACCCAGTTCTCCTATACCGTGAATATGGCCTATGAGTCCTCCGCCGATCTGACCCTTAATGTGGAGATCAACCGCAAGGACGCGGGCACCGTCACCCTGACCAAGGGCGGGGGCACCGTCACGTTGGATACCAAGCTGTTGGGGACAGATCGCCATAACCGGATCTGCTTCACCACCGCGAACGGCTCCGTCATCCCCACGGATCTGACCATCTCCTTGTCGGTGGTAATCCACGATGACGGTATCGCCCGCTACGAAGCTGAAAAGGCTAAGCTGACGGGATCGGCCTACACCACCGGTTCCCATATAGCGGGCATAGACAGCGTTGGCTCTTCCTTGACCTTCAATAATCTGGTCATCGGCGAGGATGGGGATTATACCCTCCGCTTCTACTATGCCGCCCCCATGGGTCTGGCCACCCATACCGTCTACGTGGACGGGGTCAAGATGGGTGTCCTCCGCTACAACGAAGACGGTAAGTCTCTGGGGTGGGGTAAGTTCAGTGAGGATATCTACGCCGACATCCATCTCACCCTCACGAAGGGTACTCATACCCTCCGTATCGAGAAGACCGCCGACGACGTAGGCTTTGCCGAGCTGGACGCCTTCGATCGTATCCCCTGTGCCTTGACGGGCGGTGTGCCCGGGCATGTTACCGAGTCGTAAGCCTCAAGGGGAAAGATTCAAACCATATGAGCCGATCTGTCAGACAGAGGATTTGCCTGGCGGATCGGCTCTTTTTGAAAAGTATAGGGCATCTCTAAAAACTCATCGCACGCCGATATGACGGTGCTTTTTCCGTCATACGTCACAAAATTCTTTCGCATAGGGCCAACTATGCGTGCAGATTTTTGTTTAGTCTGACGAAAAAATCCCTCGCATCTCGCCGCACGCTGAGTATTTAGAGATGCCCTATTGTTTTGAAAACAGCGGTTCACCTCTAAAAGCTCCCTTGACGGAAAATCTATGGCGATTTTTTTCTCACGATTTCAAATTTTTCTTCGGGTAGTCTCGCACGCATCTATGACGCGTGGGAAAAGTTGAATATGCGGCATTGACTTTATGATCAAAAAGTAGTATAATCAAATTGGTTGGACATCTATGAAAAACTCATCGCACGCCGATATGGCGGTGCTTTTTCCGTCATACGTCACAAAATTCTTTCGCATAGGGTCAACTATGCGTGCAGATTTTTGTTTAGTCTGACGAAAAAATCCCTCGCATCTCTCCGCACGCTGAGTATTTAGAGATGCCCCAGAATTTATTTGTGCCGCCGTGTGGCGATAGAATGGAGATTATAATGAAAAAATTACTACCCTTGATATTGTTTGTCCTTATGCTTACAGGGTGCGCCGGAACGACCGGCCCTACGGGTACCTACCGTAGCATCAACATGGATGCGGCTGTGGCCATGATGGAACAGGAGACAGACTATATCATCCTTGACGTGCGTCGTCCCGACGAATACGCCACAGGACACATTCCCAACGCTATCAATCTGCCCAATGAGACCATTGGCACGGCTGAGATCAGCGTTTTGCCGCGAAAGGATCAGCTGATCATGGTTTACTGCCGAAGCGGTCGCCGCAGCAAAGAGGCATCCGAGAAGCTGGCGAAGCAGGGGTATACTAACGTCGTGGAGTTCGGCGGGATTCTTGATTGGAAGGGCCATATAGTCAGCGATGAATAATTACTGAGGCTGATTATGGCCGTACATGCAAAGAAGAATAGGGGATCTCTAAAAACTCTGTAGCCAAACGAGCGGCGAGCAATTTGTTTGGCAATTTGAATAAGAATCCGCTAATAAAATGTGATCCAATAAGGAGTGGAAGTGTATCATGGAATACAGAAGATTACCTCACGGAAGTGAGCATGAAAAATTCAGCGTTCTCGGTCTGGGCATGGGCGGCATTGGGAAAACGCCCCCGGAGGAGATCGAGGCGATCATCAGCAAAGCCATAGAGCACGGCATCAACTTTTTTGATCTTTGCACGGCGGGAGCATCCTATGCTCCCATCGGCAGAGCGATCAAAGACTGTCGCGACAAGGTTTTTTTGCAGGTGCATTTCGGCGCCGTTTATGACGAGAACGGAGAATACGGCTGGTGTCGTGATTTCGATACCATCAAAAGGACCTTTCTCTGGGAGCTTGAACAGCTTAAAACCGATTACGTTGATTTCGGCTTCCTCCATTGTGTGGACGATGACGAGGATTTCGAAAAGCTTTGTGAAATCGGCGTTTTTGACTACATAAAGGAGCTGAAAGAGGTGGGCACGGTTCATCACATTGGCTTTTCTTCTCATACGCCGAGTGTGGCTAACCGTATCATTGACACGGGGCTTGTTGACATGATGATGTTCTCGCTCAATCCCGCCTATGATTTTGAAAAGGGCGACGAGTATGGCATTGGCTCGGTGGGGGAACGCTTTGAGCTGTTCCGCCGCTGTGAGCGGGAGGGCGTAGGTATTTCAGTCATGAAGCCTTTCTTTGCAGGACAACTGCTGTCAGCCGATCAGTCCCCCTTCGGCGTGGCGCTGACTCACAATCAATGTTTGCAATACGCCATTGATCGCCCCGGTGTTCTGACCGCAGTCCCCGGTGTTCAAACCATGGAGCATCTGGATACCCTTCTGAGATTCCTCACGGCAAGCGATGAAGAGAAGGACTATTCCGTCATCGGAAGCTTTACGGCGGATACCATCACAGGCACTTGCGTATATTGCAACCATTGTCAGCCTTGCCCGGCAGGGATCGATATCGGGCTCGTAAACAAATATTACGATCTTGCTCTGGCGGGAGATACCATCGCAGCAAATCACTATACTAAGCTGTCGGTCAACGCCGAGGCTTGTCTGCATTGCGGCCATTGCGAGAGCCGCTGCCCCTTCTCGGTAAAGCAGGAAAGCCGAATGGACGAGATCGCAAAGTATTTTAATAACTGATGGTTTCCCGAAATTGACCGTCTGATCAGTCTCTACCGTACCATCCGTGCCCCGATCTCCACGATCAGTGCTTTGCCGCATCTTCATCAGATCCGTGTATAATAGGGCATCTCTGAAAACTCTTCGCACGCCGATATGACGGTGCTTTTTCCGTTATACGTCACAAAAATCTTTCGCATAGGGTCAACTATGCGAAAGATTTTTTGTTTAGTCTGAAAAAAAATCCATCGCATCTCGCCAGATGTTGAGTATGTAGAGATGCCCTTATAGAGGCCCATTTGACGTATTTTCACCTATCAAAATCAAGGCTTGAGCCTCCAATACACCCCGATACACCCTAAAAACGCCCAGATACACCCCAAAAACACCCTGAATACACCCCCACAAAATATAAAATATATGTTATAATATTCTTGTAAGATAAAAATAGACTATACAAGCTCAAGCTGAACGGGAGGTGTTGAATATGGTAAAGGAACGGGTCTTGTTTGGTGAGCGCTACGGTTCCATTCCAAAGGAGACGAGTGTATCACCTGTAAGGACGAGGCTACAATATGCAACCACGCAACGGGGTACTGCTTGGTCAGTATCCGTGCTGTACACAGGAGGTAAAAAGTATGTTGAATGCAAAGAAAAGAATAATCTCTATCTTTTTGGCTGTAGTTATGTTGATCTCGGCGCTTCCGCTTTCGGCCTTCGCTGCCACGGTGGAAGCCTTGCCTGATCCCGAAAGCGCCACCGAGGAAGAGCTGATCAAGCATCGGTCAGAGCTTTTGGAGGTGGCGGACGAAGCGGGCTTTGCCACCGAATACGAGCTGTTCTTCTCCGTACTGGAGGATTTGGACGAGCGGGGCGAGTTCTGGCAGTACAATAACTTTGCCCTGTATTGCCGTAGTATGTCCGACGAGCTGCTGCTGGAGCTGCTGGGCTACCTGCGCAAATACATCAGCGCAGGTGCGGTAGCAGGCTACAGCGCGGTGTCTGCAACGGAAGAATTCTTCGATGAGCAGGCGTATAACATTTACTATACATTTTTTGCAAGGGAAGAATTTTTGGGGCTGATCAGAGCTGAGGATCTGAAGCAGTTCGAGACCACGCCCATGTTCACTAAAAATCTGCCCGCCTATTATTACTATCCCACCGAAGCGGATCTGCCCAACGAGCTGGAGCTGACGGTGGAGCTGTCCCCCGCGGTCATGGCGGCAATAGATGGAGTGGGCGCACATTGGATCGCGTCAACCGGCGGCCATTATTCCCACAATCTGCTGGAAGAGAATCCGGATGTGGATATGGAATTCGTGGGCAACCGGGCCACCCTGCGTCTTTCCGCCGACGATATTTTGAAATTTGCCGGTGATGTGCAAACCAATCACTACTCCAGTACCGGCGGATTCTGGGTCAGATACTATGCAGGCGGATATCTGAGCGACCCCTGCTATATCGCCATTGGCACGAATGCTTTCTTTGAAGGCAGCCCCAGCTACGGAAGCATGGCGCAGGATACCCTGACGCTGGATTTCAATACCGACCGCCTGCCTGAGGGTACACAGGTGATCTATGAGTGGAATCTGTCTGCTGCCGTGCCCGAATGGGTTTTGCAAGGAAATTTTGACGATTCCATGTGGGACGGCCCCTTCACCACCACGGAGCCTGTGCTGACTGTGGAGGACATCAAAAATTCCTATTACCTTGAATATCTGAATTCGCAGTCCGATCCCATCACCGCGGAAGAGCTGTGGGAGCGTACCACCTATATCTCCTGCCAGGTATTCTGGCAGGTCGATGGGAAGGACTATTATCTGAACACCCCCATTCTGCCCGTGTTCGGTGGGGAAAGCGGTGAGGTCGGACCTGACCGTAGCTGGACGTATGATCCCATCAGCTCCTTTGAGGTTTTTGGCTACTATACCTATGTCGAGCCCGGGGCAACCGTGACCTCCAACGTCTTTACGCTGGCGGACGACACGGCGATCGACTGTACCCTCTTCTATAATGAATATATTGATGGGAGAAACCAGCAATTCATTATTTCGGATCAGGGAACCACCTTTACCGTTCCCGTGTCTGCGGATGCCCGCCGCCCGCGTACGGAATACCGTGTGTCGTATTCTGCTACTGCGCCCAACGGTAAGACCTATTTCGGCGGCGGAGGCAGCACCGTGCTGAACGTCTATCCCGAGGATCTGCTGGTCTATACGGGAAGCGGACAGTACGATGAGATTTTGGGAGAGAAGATCCTTTACAAGGACGTAGCGAAAAGCACCGCCAGCACCAATATTTTCTCTCTGGCACCCATGGCGCTGTATCATAACGGCGTCCTGTATACCACGGGTTCTTCCTCCTCTTCTTCCGCGCTGAAGGTGAACTGGTATACCAATACGGTCAAGAGCTATGACGGTGCTACGCTGCATTCCTCCAACCGAAGCTATTTCCAGACGAGGCCCCAAACGGAGGGTGAATACTACGTGTTCTGCGTGGTTTCGGCGGGGGATTTCTCCTATACCTCCGAGATCTTGACCTACAACGTCATTGATCCAGCGGCGCTGACCGAGAACCGCTATCTGATCACAAGCGACGGCACGCTGTACTCCGTGTTTTCCAATGACGAAGTGGTGACCATTCCCGAAACCATCAACGGCATCACCGTCAAGACGATCGCGGGCAAGACTTTTGGTACGGAAACCTACGGTACCGCTGAATATGACCGCTGCCCCTATATGACCACCCTGATCCTGCCGGATACGGTGGAGACGCTGGAACCTACCGCGGTGCCGTCCTGCGTCACCACCCTTGAAATGGGCGACGGGATCAAGCATATCGAGGGTCTGCCGGGCAGCATTGAAAAGCTGGTGATCCCCGAAGGCGTGGAGACTCTGTATATTCCGCAGGTTTCCGTGCTGGAGATCCAGTCGCCCAAGACCATTGAACTGCTGAATGAAATGGATGCCGAGATCGAAGTGGGTACCTTGATCCTGCCCGAGGGCTTGGAGATCATCGGTGAGGGCGGCCTGGAATTCTCCGTGGACGCAAACGAGGTGGTTCTGCCCTCTACGCTGAAGGTGTTCGCCCCCGTAAAGTCCTTCTTTGTGCGCGAAAAGATGGAACTGCCCGAAGGGCTGGAGGTCTTTGACGGCGGTCGGATCGTCACGGAATACTGGGATCGATATCAAGGATCGGATATCGTTATTGACTATAATTTCTATTACGATGGCAAGACTCTGGTTTTCCCCGAGAGCCTGAAGACCTTGGGACATCCGGGCATACTGTGGAACGTCACGGAGCTGGATCTGCCGCAGGGCTTTATCCCCGGGGAGTACTTCTTTGAAAGAACGAGTATTGAAACCTATATCATTCCCGCAGGCATGACCGTCATTCCCGAAGGCCTGTTTGAAAACTCTGCGTTGCGTGTGATCGTGATCCCCGAGGGCGTGACCGAGATCGGCGCCGAGGCATTCTATGGCTGTGAAAATTTGGAGAAGATCGTGCTGCCTTCCACCCTGACAAAGATCGGTGATGGTGCTTTTGACGGCTGCTCCGCGCTGACAGAGCTGGTTATCCCTCCGTCGGTGACATCCATCGGTGACCGTGCCTTCAAGGGATGCTCCGCTGTGGAACGGGTGGTGATCCCAGCCTCTGTCACAGAGCTGGGGGCATATGCCTTCTACGGCTGCTATTCCTTGCAGGAAGTGATCATCGAGACCCTGTTACCTGAGCTGGAAGCGAGTGTTTTTGAAGGCTGCCCAAGTCTTGTCAACGTGCAGATCCGGGACGGTCTGCAACGGGTGAACGGCTATGCCTTCGCGGGCTGCTACGGTATCACTTCTCTGGATTTCCTGCCCGAGAGCGTTTCCTATATCGGTAACTCCGCCTTCGCGAGCGCAGGTCTTGAGGGTGAGCTTGTCCTGCCCGCAGGTCTTCTGGAGCTGGACGGCTACGCCTTTACCAACACTAATATTGCCGCTATCCGCTTCAACGACCGATTGACGTCCATCGGAGGATACGCCTTCTCCAACACCCCGCTGACATCCGTTGAGATCCCCGACAGCGTGACCTTCATCGGCAGCGGTGCGTTCTGTGATTCGTCGTTGGAGACCGTCACCTTCGGTGAAAACGTCAGCTATATCGGCGCGGACGCCTTCCGCGGTACCTACCTGACCGAGTATACCGTCCCCAAAAAGGTGACCAAGCTCATGGGCGGCACCATCGCCGAAACCTACATTACCCAAGTCAACCTGGATCCCGCGGGAGAGGGCATCCTGTCCTACGTTGGCCCCTATGCCTTCCAATACTCCAATATCGAGTCCATTGTGTTCCCCGAGTCCGTGACCTATCTCGGCAAGGGTGTTTGTCAAGATTGTTACTATCTGGAAAGCGTGGTACTGCCCGGCAGTATCACCCGCATCCGTGAGGCCGCCTTTGAGTGTTGCGAATCCCTGACCGACGTGCAGATCACCGCCGAGCTGGAACGGATCGATGGCTGGGCGTTCTGCGGATGTACGTCGCTGAACGGCATCGTTCTGCCTGACACCCTTGAGATCATCGGAGAGAGTGCATTCTGTGACTGTATTTCTCTGGAGATTGCAGATCTTCCCGATTCGCTGATCAGCGTAGAGAAGTTCTCCTTCCGCGGCACGAAGTTGGCGAAGATCGAGCTGGGTGAAAACGTAACCTATGTGGGCAATTGTGCATTCCAGGATTGCGCAGAGGTGACGTCCATTACTCTGAACAGCAAGCTGGGCTACATTGGCGACTATGCCTTTGACGGCTGTGTTTTGGTTACGGAACTCACGATTCCCGAAAGCGTAAATAACATCGGAGACCACTTTATCCGCGGCACTGCCATCGAGGAGATCGTGCTGCCCTCCAGCCTTAGCTTCATTCCTGCCTTCACCGACAATACGGTGATCAAAAAGGTGACCTGCGCCTCCACCGACATTCAGCATCTGTGGGGCAGCACCTTTGCAAACTGCACCGCCCTGGAGGAAGTGGACGTTTACAGCGGCGAGTGGATCGGCTCCAACTGCTTCTTGAATTGTCCTTCTCTCAAGTATTTCCACGTCTCCTATCAGACGGAGGATATCCGCAAGAGTGCCTTTGAGGGCTGTACCTCTATGAGCCTCATCACCTTTGGCGGTAAGGATTCCATTTTGAAACACATCGGTGAAAAGGCCTTCTCGGGCTGTGAGAGCATTACTGCCTTTGACCTGCCGGAAACGCTGGTGAGTATTGGCAGCCGCGCCTTTGAAAAGACCGCCATCACCTCCATCATCGTGCCCGCCAAGGTGACGAGCATCGGAACGTCGCCCATTTTCAATGAACTTTCGGGTACGCATACGGGCTATGGAGACACCTGCTTCTACGATTGTCCCGAGCTTGAGCGGATCGTATTTTTGGAAAGAGAAGGCGCGTTCATGCCTGTCTATTCCCTTGCCGAGTACTGCCCCAAGCTGGCAGAAGTGTTCCTGCCCAGCTCCGTTGGCTGGATGATCACGGAAAACGGCTTCGATATGGAGATCTTCGGAGATACCACCTTTAGTTTCTCTCTGAAAAACTATAACCAATCCAAGCTGGATGGCTACGTGCCCACGGCATACTACCGTTACGGCGTGTATGAAAGCGGCGCGGATTACAGCGATACGTCCTACTCAAGCATTTATAAGCCCGGTGACACCTTCACCTGCATCCCCTTTACCAGCGACTATGATGCCCAAAAGGCGTATTGGGAATTTTTCAGGGAGCAGACCGAGCTTTGCGTAGAAAACGGCTATGGTGCTGTGGAGTTCGTCGAGCTGAACGAATACCTGAAGGCTATGACCGTCCTTTCCTCCTTCGGCGTGAAGGTCATGGCAGGGGACGAGGACATCACCGACAAGGTGCAGATCGACTGGTACATCAACTGGCTGGAGGACAACGTACTGACCACAGGCGCAAAGCTGGATGGCTTCGCCATGGTCTCTGACACCTTCCGCTACCGCTTCACCGTCACCCTGGATGAAGCATACGCCTTTGATTACGAGGGCTACGATTCCGGCGAATTTGAATTGAAGTCCACCATGGACGGTCAGGTCGTCGTCGTCAATCTGGTGAAGCGGGAGAAGGGAACCGTGGAGATCGAGCTGCCCGAGGGCGTGAAGGATGATCCCGGCGTCAGCGTTTCTGTTCTGCAAACGCAGAGCGACCTGCTCCGAGAGCTGGAAACCGAGATCGTGGACGGCAAGATCACCCTGCAAGCGGCACCCTCTGCCAACCTGCTGGTGTACGTCCTGTGCGACGGTTACTATAAATACACCGGCTCCGTGGCTGCCGAGGATATTCAAGCGGCTATAGATGCGAATACGCCTTATAAGCTCGCTGTTGAGATGGAAAAGCTGCCTGTTTCGGGCACCTTTAGCGCAAAATTCAGCATTTACGATATTCTTCCCGACGGGGATGAGGAGACCGAGATGCTGGAGAGCTTCGACGGCATCTCCGTGGAGATCAGGAACGTCACCAAGGGTACGACTTGTGAGGACTACACCCTCCAGTTCCCCTATGTGATCATCAATAACTATGAGGAATTCTTTGAGCTGACTGATGAGCTGACCGTGACGGTCACGCCCGATCCGTCTCTGGAAATGTACGGCTTTACCGCCGTGCTGAACCCCGGTGACTCGGAAAATTACGGTGACACCGAGGGCACCCTCAACAGATACGGCGCCATGTATATCCGCCCCGTCCTTCCCGAGGACAGCGAGAGCGGCCGCGCCATCGTTCAGGTATACAACGCTGCCGGCAACCGCGTTTCCATCGACATCGTGGAAAGCGGAGAGCTGCTCATTCGCCGCTTTGCAGACGGCACCTACACGGTGACCGTGTCCGAGCAAAACCGCTATCTCAACGCCGCGGAAAAGCTGTCACAGTTTACCGCCTGCGGATGGACGGCGAATGAGGATTATTACAGAACCAACGTGACCCTGAAGGCGCCTTGCTATCAGGTGCTGGACGTGGAAACCCCCTTGGCACCCGATGCCAGCTTCCTCATCAAAGAGGAGCCGAAGGTGACGAAACGGGAGCTTAGGCTCAGCCCCTATGAATATACCTTCTGGCCGTACTATACCGAGCTGACCTTTGACATGGTGCTGGATACCGACTTCCAGCTTCGCAATACCACCCTGCTTCTGAGCATTCCTTCCACTCTGGAGATATTCCATATCATGCAGGTAGAGCAGGCTTTCGGTACACGCATGACCTACACCGACCGTTATCTTTCGGATGACGGACTGACCATGTACTATGAATATTCCATCAATGATCTGACCCAAAGGGAAGGCAGACTCAACTTCGTGGTCTACCTCCGTTACAAGGAGGACGTCGTTTCCTTTGACCAGATCACGGATCAGTACTGCACCGCCACCATCGTTACCGACGCGACCGTGGACGGCGTGGCTTCCCGCTACTACGCCGCCGCAGGATCTGTCAGTATGCTGGATAAAGAGATGCTGTCGCGTATGGTGAGTGTCAGCCACGCACCCGCCATTTCGGACAAAACCGGCATTAACGCCATGGTGACCGCTCCCGCGGGATCCGAGGTGGATCTGTACGCCGACGGCGTGCTGGTGGCGCAAGGCATCACCAACTATACCGGCCTTGCGGTTCTGCGCTATGACGCTCCCTTCAAGTGGCTCTGGTGGGAATATGAGGTTTATGCCGTGGTGCGCATCGCCAACACGGGTATTGAGTTTACTACCGATCCCGTCAGCGTGGAGTGTAACGAGGATCTGGCGATCCCCGTGAAGATCGAGGGCGAGATCGTGATCCGCGACGCCGAGACGGGAGAAGTGGTATTCCCCACCTCCTATGACCCCGATAACGTCATTTCCGTCAACTTCCAGACCGGTGAGCGAAAGAACATCGTCCTGCGCTCCGCCTTGGACAGCACGGAAGGGAAGCGCTACGACATCTACGAGACCTTCCGCGCGACCTTCGACAACAATAACGCAGGCTTCGCCCGTGACGCAGCCATCGTCATTCGTTATACGGATATATACGGCAGCGAGAAGGAAGAGTATCTGTGGACCGAATACGATGAAGACAGCAGTTGTTACATCACCACCAAGACCATCCGAAACGTGGCGTATGACCCTGCCACCCTGCTGACCGTGATGCAGTTGCCCACCCATATGGGTGTGGAGTGGGAGACCGCGGCGGACGCCGCGGGTATCACCCTGATGCCCGGTCAGATGGAAGCGATAGCGGAAAGAATGAAGGAGCAGGATCGGACGCCCTTCCAGAATATGTTCTGCTTTGAAGACGGCTTGGAAAACACCATTTATGCTCTGATGGATCCTGTGAAGACCGACCCGCTGTTCCAGTATTATCCTGCAGAGATGCAGGCGGATATCATCAGCGACTACCAGTATGCTCAGGATTTCGAGTTCATGATGAACAACGCCTTTGAGGAGGTCTTCGGATTCAGCCCGGAGGACATGAGCGAGGAAGATTACCTTGCCCTGATGTCCAACACGAAGACGGGATCCATAGACGAAAGCGTAACCGCGGCATCCCTGCGGCAGAGAGGCTTTATGGAGATCCCCGTCTACGGCGAGGAAAACGGTGTGTTTATCGCCAACACGGACGCTGGATTTGAGGTGTACGATTTCAGCGCTGACTATCATATGTCCTACGACACAGATGCGTGGATGGACGTGTTCACCTCCTATGTCCCTGCACAGAATATGCAGACCTTGACCATGCGGACCATGGCGGCGAACGGAAGCAAAGCGAGCGGTGATTCTCTGAGTAAGTACGTGGATGGGATTCACGATCAGTACGTTGCCGATCTGATCGATTCTACCTATGAGAATTATCAAGACAATCAGGCATTCATGGAGAATATCATCTACCATGGTCTGGAAGGTATGGCTAAGTGGGTTGCCGACAAGCTGAGTGAATATTATGAGGACTCTTTCTTTGATTACATGCTTGGCAAAAAGAATCCTGCGCTCAACGGCCTTGGCAATCTGATCGGAGAAGGCCTGTCCTTCCTGAAGGATCAGGTTCCGGAGAAATGGATGGATTGGGACTGGGATAAGGATCGCCTGATCAATATGTACTACGATGAGAGTGGCAATCCCAGCGTGGAATTGACGGAGGAAGGCGACGGCTTCCTGACGCAGAGCGGTCTGGACTATGTGACAAAAGTGCTGGCCAAAGAGTCGCCTGCAGTGGCGGGTGCCTGGATCGACAAAGGCCTGGCAAATGCCGCGCTGAAGGGCTATAATATCAACAAGTACCAGACCCAACGGATCGTTGCAGGTACATTGCGCGGCAGCATGGATTTCAGCAATGCCTCCAATGTCTATATGGATTTTGACGTCTATTCGAATAACTATGATGTGCTGTCATCCGCCAAGGATAACGGATTGATCAAGGTCTCCTACGTCTATGACCCCAATGATCGAAACTTGATTGTTGGTGCATCGATTGAGTCCAACATCAGGGGCATGAACCACAACGATGCCTTGGTACTGTCCATGTCCACCAGCGGTTCCTCAGGTACTTCTCAAACCAAGATATACCGCGCGATGAAGTTCAGAAGTGACCTCCTGAATGAATGGGATAAGCTTCAGAAAACCAAGGGCGGAAAGATGTATAGCAAAGTGACCGGTATCCTTTCCTATATCAGCGGTTTGCTGGATTCGGTGAGTGCTATATCGGACACGGCGAAGGCGCTGGATAAGATGCAACAGGCTTACGGCGAGTACGTAAACCAAATGCTGGAGCTGGGTGCAGCGTATGCGGCGATCGACAAGATCTACGAGGCTACCAAGTATGGCGATGAAGAGAATATGGAGTATTTCCAGCTCTATCCGCTGTATGAATCCAGTATCATGGGACAGTTTAAGCTCGGAAGCATGGGCTACGATATATATGGAAGCAGAGAAGCCTTCAATAAGATTTTTGAAGGGCAGGCGTTTATATGGATGCCGTGGTACAAGCTCGGTCCTGATCCGGAAAATCCCGGGGCGGCTATTGTTGTGGACATGGGATACCAACGCTCGACCCTGCGCTCGTATTTGGATGAATTTGCAGCGATCTCAGGACCTGCAGCAGATGCCCTGTATGACGAAATGCTTGCAAACGACAAGATCTATTATCACAGAGAAAGTCCGCTGTATCTCAAAGCTCTGACAGACGTGAGCAATAGCCTGCGCGGTGCCATGACCGAGCTGAGCACCCTGTGTGATCAATACGATAACGAGCTGCGCTTGGAATCCGCCCATATGCTGACAAAGCTGCTCAGCCTGGTGCCTGCAAAATTTGCGGACCCCATAAGGCTCTTTGCGGACGCGACAATTGACGCAGTCGGCTTGTTTGGTTTCAACAATGACAGCTATACCGGTATCTACTCCAAAGGAAACACTAACCGTTACAACGCCGCTGTCAGCAAGCTGAAGGAGAAAACCGAAAAGTATGAAGAAGTGAAGCGGGATCTCAGCACCAAGGGTGACAAGGGTGACGGTGTTTGGCAACGCGGCCATTATCGTTATGTTACCGCCGAAAAAGCCTTGAAGCTATGGGATGAAATGGCGGAGAAAAACTGGCGATACTTCCCTTGGTATCCTTCCGGCAATAAAGACGGCAAGCATTGGGAAGATGATCCTTCCAGAATCGAAACCGAGGGACTCGAGGATGAATTGGTTTTTGACATAGGAGATACTGCCTTTGATCTGGCGATGGAGTATTTGGGAGAAACTGCATCCCACGAAATGGAATGCTCCGATCCCTTGATTGACCCTGCGGGCTTTATCTACGAGGCCGTGCTTTCCAACCGCGTGGAGGGTGCCACCGTCAGCATCTACTACAAGGATGAAAACGGCAATGCCGTCCTGTGGGATGCGGAGAGCTTCGGCCAGGTTAGCACCATCGTCACCGAAGAAGGCGGCTACTACTCCTGGCTGACCCCTCCCGGTAACTGGAAGGTCGTCGCAGAGAAGGAGGGCTACCTGACGGCAGATTCTACCCGGGATACCAACGCGGTGGACGGCTGGCTCCCCGTGCCTCCTCCCCAGCTGGACGTGAACATCGGCCTCGTGACCACGGTCGCGCCTACCGTTGCTACCGCGAACGGTTATACGGAAGGTGTGCTGGTAGAGTTCAGTCAGTACATGGATATTGCAGGCTTCGGCGGTGCCGTGACCCTGACGGTTGACGGCGAAAGCGTACCTTGTGTGCTGACCTTCACCGATAGGGAAGTCAGCGCTACCGACGCGAGCGTGTACTACGGCCGCAAGCTGATGGTGTCCCGTCAGGACGGCCAGCCGCTGATCGGTACCGCGCAGGTGACGGTTGACGGCTCCGTGAAGAATTACGCGGGCATCGCCCTTGGCGCGGATTATACCTCCGAGGAGCTGACCGTCAAGCAGTATGTCAGCGAAATCGAATTGACCTACGCCAATCTTGAGGTGAAGCCGACAGAGAAGGTGACCCTGGAAGGCAGACTCCTGGATGCCTTCGGCAACCCTGTAGGCGGAAGAAGAGTCATTCTTTCCTCCGATGAAAAACACGCTGACCTTTTGAATGAGATCGTATTCACCGACCGTAACGGTTATTTCACCTTCGAAGTGGAGGGCAAGGACATCGGATTTACGGTAATTGAGATCTGCCCTGACGATTCCGATGCCTCTGTGAAGGTCACCGTCGAAACCAAGCGCATCACTTCCCTCAACAAATACGAAACGAATCAGTCCGGTATGCCTACGGTTACCGTGATCGATCCTGACGGAACTTACGGCTCCGTCCAGATTTCCGAGAGCGGTGTTCTGACACTCCTTGAAGGCAGTCAGCTCATGATGAACGGCATCGGCTCGGGACAGATCGGTTATTCTACCGTGGACACAGACGAGGATCCCTGGAAGTGCGAGGATTACACGATTTTTGAACTGCCCGTCCGTGCGGAGGAAAAAACCTACCGAATCGTGCATCTGGAGGATGGCAAGACCTACTCCGAGGCTCTGGAACTGAAGGTCCTGTTTGCCGAGTCCCACGTTCATTCTTTGGTTCTGATCCCCGCAAGAGAAGCCACTTGCGCCACTTATGGCAACATTGCCCATTATGCTTGCTCGGGCTGCGGCAAGCTGTTTGAGGACGCAGAGGGCACCGTGGAAATCACGGATCCCAATGCCGTCTGGATCAGCGCGTACGGTCACTCCGACCCCGTCTACACCAATCACGGCGACACCCACAGCGTGGACTATGCCTGCTGTGACCTGCTGGATTACGCATACAGAGAACACGACTACAACAATGTGGATCACGTTTGCGTTTGCGGCGACGTGGAAACCTTCGTCGTGACATTCTATTACGGCTATGACTTCCTGTGGCAGACGGAATATCCCTACGGCAGCATCCTGCATATTGCCGATCTTGCCATTCCCGATTCTCCAGGCGATATGTACGTCTGGGGCGGCTGGCACGATCGGTACGGCAATCCTCTGGAGGACGGCACGGCTGTGACCTCCGATCTGAACTTCTACGCCTACTGGAATTACAAGACCTTCACGGTTACCTGGATCGTGGGCGACAGCCGATTTGAGGAAACCTATGAGTATGGCGATTGGCCTTACTTCACGGGCAATACCGGTAAGGAAGCAGACGGATGTATCAGCTACACCTTCACAGGCTGGGATCAGGAGATCGATTACGTCTACGGTGATACGACTTACACGGCGCAGTACACAACCGGTTACAGCCACGTTGGTGAGAGGGAATATACCTACGTGGACGAGACGTATCACAAGGTCGTCTGCTCTACCTGCGGCATGACGCTGAACGAGGCCGAGGAGCATTTGGACCATAACGGCTACTGCCCCTGCGGTGCCACCATTTCCAACGCGGTGGCAACAGTCAGCAAGAACGGCGAGATCGTCGGCGCGTACACCTCCATAGACGATGCCATTCGGGTGGCGAGTTATTGCACCGCTGACGACGAGGCAGTGGTGACCCTCCAAAAGGACGTTGCCCTGGGCAACAGCTATCTGACCATCTATTCCGGCGTGTTTACCATTGACTTGAACGGCCATGAGATCAGCAGTACCATTGCCAGTTTGGGTACCGTGTATATCAGCGGATCTTCCGTCGACGTTACCATCCGAGGCCTCGGCGAGAGCAGTAAGATCACAGGCAACAATTCAGGCATCATAATCTTTAATGGCAAGCTGACGATTGCCGACGGCAATATCAGCGGTTATTACGGCGTGTACGCTTTGGGAGGCTCCGTGATCATCAGCGGTGGCACCGTCAACGGTGATGACGGCGTATATGCGGCTAACAGTAACTTAACCATCAGCGGCGGCAACATCAGCGGTTATTACGGTGTGTATGCTTCTAACAGCACCGTGACCATCAGCGGCGGCACCTTCAGCGGCGACCGCTACGCTGTGCGTGCCGGAAGCAGTAGCCTGGTGACCATCAGCGGTGGCTCGATCAGCGGCGATTACAATGATCTCTACAGCAGTTCTTCCACCATCACCCTGACGACGGACGAAAATGGCGTGGGTGCCACCTTCCCCGGCGGTATCAATGTCAATTACAGCATCACCCTCCATGAGATCCTTGGCGAGGGAGCGGCCTACTGGCAGGGCGACCAAAAGATCACTCCTTCCGATTACGCAACCGAAATCACCGGCGGCGACGTGGTCATCAAGGCTTCGAGTCACGCCGAGATCATGGGAGCTACGGTCACCGTCGGCACTGACCTTGCCATGAACTACTATGTCTCCATGAGTGACGACTACAAGGATGCCGTGATGTACTTCACCATGTCCAACGGCAAGACCGCCGAGGTCAAGGGTACGCTGTTCGATGCCGAAAAGAAGATCTACGTCTTTACCTTCAACCAACTGCCGCCTCAGACCATGGGCGACACCATTGATGCGGTCCTCAAGCTGAACGGCGAGACGCTGGCAGAGAAGACGGGCTACAGCATCAAGGCGTACGCAGAGTCTCTGCTGGCAGACGAAACGAGCACGGATGAATTGAAGCAGCTGGTCAGCGATATGCTCCACTACGGCGCGGCGGCACAGACCTACAGAAACTACAAGGCAGATGCTCTTGTCAATGACGCAGAGGACATTCTGACAGCTTCCGAGGCTACACCTGCCGAGAGCGATATGACCATCGCTCAGAGTATCAGCCCGACCGTTGGCTTTACCTCCGTGGGCGTGTGGTTCGACTACAACAACAAGATCTACGTCAAGGTCACCGATGCCGAGAACGTCACACTGGTGGTCAAGATCGGCGATCGAGCCGTGGATGTCACCCGGGAGGGAACAACCTTCATGACCGATGCCATCTACGCCACGGACTTTGATACCGTTTATACCTTCGAGCTGTACGAAAACGGCACGCTTGTCCAAACCCTCACCTACAGCGTTAAGTCTTACGTTTTTGCCATGAAGGACAGCCGAAACGAAAAGATGACCGCGCTGGCCAACGCCCTGTACGCTTACGGTAAGTCAGCCGAAGCGTACAAGACCGGCCTCACTTCTTGATCACATCTGAAACGAAAGGAGATCGACCATGAAAAAGAAGCTGAACCTTTACGAAAAACCCACGATAGAGATCCTCGTTTTGGAGGTGAAGGATGTTATTACCTCAAGCAGAGAAGATCCCTCCCCCTTTTTAGGCGAGGAGCAGGACCTCTCAGGATTTTTTGAAAAAAAGAACTGATATATTGGGGCAGAAGCATTTCGCTTCTGCCCCTTTACGATATCTGTGGTGAAGATCTTGCGTTATCATCGATGATATTCTGAAATCAGGCTTTTTGTCCAATTTCTACAAAAAGATATATGGTTTTGTTCGGAAAATGGGCGAGCTGAAGATAACAAAAACAATTTTCAAATCCGTTCAAATATGTTATAATACATACAATGAGATAAGTAACTTTTCAGATGGCAGTTGAATCAAAGGGAGGATAAGATGAACGATCTGTCCAGACACGGTTATCTTCATAAGGAAGATTTTTTGAAGGATCGCCTGGTATTCATCAACCAATCGATCATCGATACGATATATAGACCAGAGATAGCTTTGCCACATATGCACATCCACGATTTTGTGGAGCTGAGTGTTGTGATATCGGGCGAGGGCTATCATCGCACACTGAATGATTGCTCTGAGTGCTTCCCGGGTGACGTGTACGTCATCAATGCCGGTGCCCCTCATGCCTATTATATCAAAGAAAACGGGCCGGGGCTTGTGGTGCAGAATCTGATCTTTGATCCGCCGATGCTTCTGGAGGGGGAGCTGGGGAGCCCTGATCATCCGCGCTATTGCTGTGGTTTGTTCCGAGAAGATCCCATGATTGCTCACGTTGTGCTGAGTCCGGGGTTTCGGGAGGAGGCTCTGCGTATTATGGATCGCATGGAGAAAGAGCAGGCACGAAAATGGCTGGAATGGGAGGTGTCCGTCAAGGCTCACCTACTGGATTTTCTCATTATGTGCAGTCGGCGTATCTCCTATCGGGCGAAAGATGCTTACGATAAGCCGATTCCAAAGCTACGGGATCGTCAAATCGCCATGACAGTCATGCGCACGGTGCTGGAGAGATACAATGAGCCTGAAATGACGCTGGAAAGGATTGCCGATGAGGCGTTTATCAGCAAATCCCACCTGAGCTATATTTTTCAGCAGGTAACCGGCATGCGCTTTTCGGATTACGTTTCCAACGTTCGTTTGGAACAGACCTACCGCTTGCTTTCGGAAACGAAAATGACCAACGAACAAATATGTCACGCATGCGGATTTCGGGATCTGCCATCCTTTTACCGCTTTTTTCAAACCCATGCAGGCATGACGCCTGCGGCTTATCGAAAACAAAACAAACCTAAATCAAACGCAGAAAATACAGAAAAATAAATTTACGGAGGATATTAGCGTGAAAGTGTAAAGATCCCAAACCCGAAGATCACTGTTTCACGCACAATTCTCCCTAAAATGGAGCCCAACCCATTTTGTCGCTAAAGCGACACGGTCGAATTTCAAACTATATTTGTGCCGCCTACGGCGGCGGAATGGAGATTAAAATGAAAAACCCAAGAATGAAACGCGCGATCGCTTGTTTTTTGGCTTTGATCATGCTGATGGCCACACTCTCGGTCATGATCGTGCCTTCCGCGGCGGCTGATGCCTGTGTATTGACAGGTAGCGGAAAAGTCTCTCCCGAAAAGGTGACAGACTACTACGCCTTCCGCATTCAGGTGAACGGCGATTTCACCGCTTTTTCCTACAAGCTCTCCACGTGGGGCATGCCAAACTCCGCGTGCACCCTGTCCCTGTTCGAGTGGAGAGGGGATCCCGAGGCTTCCATGAAGCGTGACCCTCTCGCCACAAAGCGGTTTGCTCAGGCTGTACATAAGGGAGAGCATAAGGTGGAATTCGATGTCCTGCCTGCTGGGGAGTACCTATTTGTTATCCACGAGGTGGAGGGTGCCATCGGCGTATATGCAGTGGAGAACTGCAGAAACAGCTTGGGCTTTGTTTACCTGAAGGGCGGCAACTATACTAAGGGCGGTGAAATGGCCGCTGAGCCTCAGCTCACAGTCACCTTTGCTGAGGAAGTAACCGAGCCCTTCAGTAAGGTTGAGACCATGTACGGTAATTACAAGGCTCCCGAGGAGTACGTGATTCCCGAGGATAGCCTCATCAAGACGCATGAGGTTATGCCCGATACTTGGGTGTTTACCGATGGTTTGGGTCGAGTGTCCCTGACCAACGCTGAGGTTGGCGATCCTCGAGAGGACAAGACCCTTGCCATGTTCTACTGGACGTGGCATCTCAATCGTCCTCCCGTGAAAAACATCAATAATATCGTTGAGCAGTATCCCGAGGCAGCCCATGACTACAATCATTCCGTTTGGGGTAACGGTAATTTCCAAGGCTCCTGGAACGAACCCATCTACGGTCACTACGAGAGTACGGACGCATGGGTGGCTCGCCGCCATGCCGAGCTTTTGGCCAACGCAGGGGTTGACGTGGTATTTGCCGATAACACCAACGCCACCATCACCCACCGTGCCGGTTATCAGAATCTGTTCCAAACCTGGTCGGATGCCATGGATGACGGCGTGCTGACACCCAAGGTGTCCTTCCTGTTGCCTTTCTCCACCGGTAACAATACGGTCGTCCAGGTCAAAGATATCTACACTGACGTCTACCGAGCAGGTGATTATCATAGATTGTGGTTCTATTGGGAGGACAAGCCCATGCTCATGGGCTACGGAGATTCTTTCAATACGGACGATATCACCGAAAAGGAAATTGCCAATTTCTTTACCTGGCGTCCCGGTATGCCCTCTTATAACGTAGCCAAAAGACAGAACGGCAACTGGGGCTGGCTGTCGGTGTATCCTCAAGCTGTCCATCATGACAGAGTAGACAGAAAGGCGGAACAGATCACCGTAGGCGTGGCTGTCAACCACAACTATAAGCTCAATATCCTCACAGGTATGAACGGTAACGACGTCATCGGCCGTTCCTACACCAAGGATTATCCCAACCGCTATGAGGAGGAAGGGAAGGAAGCTTCCAAATGGGGCTATAACTTTGCAGAGCAGTTCAATTATGCACTGGAGGTTGACCCTGAAGTGATTTTCATCACGGGCTGGAACGAATGGGCTATGGCGCGCATGGAGTCCTATAACGAAAGCCCCAGTCAAGTGGTTACCAACGTCTTCTTCGATCAGTACAATGACGAATTTTCCCGTGACCTTGAGCCCACCAAGGGCGATCTGAAGGACCATTACTATTATCAGATGGTCAACTTCGTCCGTCAGTATAAGGGTGTCAGACCTATTCCCACTCCGGGCTTTGAGACCACTATCGATATTACGAAGGACAATACTCAATGGGATTCTGTTGAACCTTATTACGCAGCCTACATCGGCAATACCGATGACCGCGAGGGCGAGGGCTGGGGCGATCTGACCTACCACGAGTATTCGGGACGCAACGATATCATCGGCGCCCGCGTGGCCAGAGACGCGGAAAACGTCTACTTTTACGTGGAGTGCAACGAGGATATTACCCCCTACACCGATCCTCTGTGGATGGTGCTTTACATTGACTCTGACCAGCAGAACCAGGGCTGGGAGACCTTTGACTATGTGCTGAACAAGACTTCTCCCACCGCGACAAAGGCTACCTTGGAGAAATTCACCGGCAACGGTTATGAGACCGAGGTCGTTGGAGAAGTGGACTACACCGTAGACGGCAAGTATATGCAGGTCAAGGTGCCCAAGTCCATGCTGAACCTCAAGGGATACGATTTTACCATTAACTTTACTTGGACTGATAACGTCCACGACGAGGCCGATGCCGGGGCCATGGGGGATACCGATTATCAGTACAGCAAATTCTCGGGCGACATCATGGACTTCTATATTTCGGGTGACGTAGCCCCCTCCGGACGCTTCAAGTACAGCTATATTTCTACCCATGAGAATGCAACCGGTGAGCCTGCTCCTGAAACTCAGCCCGAAGAAACTCAACCCGAAGAAACTCAACCCGAAGAAACACAACCCGAAGAAACTCAGGTTTATGAGACTCTGCCCGAGGAAATAACCATGGTAGAGCCAGAGACCCAACTGCCTGTTGAAACTCAGCCCGAAGAAGCCACCCAAAAGGCTCCCGAAGCCCAGACGCAGGCCGAAGTCAAGACCGAGGAAGCTGCGCCCGAGGATTCCGAGAGTCAAGCACCGGTTGAAGCTTTGACCCATGAGACCACGGCTGATTCTCAGCCCGTAGACTCTGCAGGTTGCGCTTCCGTGGTCGGCTCCTGCATCGGTGTTCTACTGACGGCGATGGCCGCAGCCGTAGCCTTGCGTAAGGATTCCGAATAAAACGCTACCCGATTTTACCACAGATTGAAGGGAGTAAGTATATGAAAAATCAGAGTAAAAATCATGTTCGTAGCCGCTTATGGCAACGGGTGTTATGCCTTTTGGTTGCCTTTACGATGCTCGTCATTGCTATACCCACAAGCTTGGCAGTATCGGCGGCAGAGGAGGCAACCGTGAAAGTTATCGCATTTCAGACATCGTCGCGTTATGATCTTGGCATAGACGCTGAGAACGTGCGCATTGGCTGGCGAATAGAGACTGCGCGTCGCGGATATTATCAGTCCGCCTACCGTGTGACCGTCAAGGAGGCGGCCACAGGGGATACCGCTTGGGACAGTGGTTGGGTGGAGAGTGATATTCAGATCGGTATCACCCCCGAAGGCCTGAAGCCTGAGACTATCTATACGTATACGGTCAATATCAAGGATCAGAACGGTATAGAGTCGGGCGAAAGCGAAGCGGCTACCTTTGAGACCGCCCCTGCCCATGTGGAGGGTGCCTGGCTCACCTCCTCCCGCCTCCTCCGCAAGTCCTTTGAGCTGGATCAGCCCTTGGAGAACGTAGATAGGGCTCGCTGCTATCTGAGCAGTACCGCCTTCATGCAGATCCGTCTCAACGGTGAGAAGGTAGGGGATCTCGTCATGGGTCCCAAGAAGTCGGTCAAGGATCTGGTAACCTACTACAACACCTTCGATATTACCTCTATGCTGGCCGAGGGGGAGAACGTGGTGGGTGCTTACGTCAGTTACATGGCTTCCAACGGCAATAGTCTCTGTGGTATGCTCCGTATTTACTATAAGGACGGTAGTGTACAGACAGTCGCTACGGGCGGTGACTGGAGCTACCGCGGCACCTCCGATGTGACCCGTGAAAACTATTTCAGCGGCGAGGATATCGACGCATCCCTGCGAGATGGCTGGGACAAGCCCGGATATAAGCAGAGCAGAGATTGGAGAAAGGCTGCTATTGCAGGTGTCGAGCTTTCCGAAGGCGTTATGACCATTCCCAGTAACGCCGGTGTGTTCAAGTCCTCTGAGAGCTTCAGCGGTGACTACACCATCGAGGTAGTTTGGGCTGTAGAACAGCTGGCAACAGGCCTGCAGTTTGGTACAACGAGTAGCGCATCCTGCCTGTGGCAGATCCAGCCCGGTACCCTTCGTGTTCATTTTCCCGGTTGGAGCCAGGTGCAAAATGTCAGCGTGCCTGAGGTTAAGACCGGCGAGATGGTCACCATGAGAATCGAGATTAAGGGGGACTCCGTAACCACCTTTATCAACGATAGGAAGGTGCACGAGGCAGGTATTCCCGCAGACCAGACCAACGGTGCTTTAGGTATTCGCTCCGCCCTCAACGAAAAGGGAAGCTTCGACCGTGTCACCGTCTCCAAGGGAGGTCAGGTGATCTGGGAGGATACCTTTGATACCCTGGACAGCACCAAGTGGAGCTATCCTCCTGTTCCTGAGCTTAAGCCTGCCGTTTCGGGCACGAAGATCGTGGACGAATATAAGCCCGCTTCCGTTACCAAGCTGGGTTCCTCTTATATTGTTGACTTCGGTCAGAATATGCAGGGCTATGTCCGCCTGACCACCCAAGGTAAGAAGGGAACCGGCTACACCATCGAATACTCCGAGCTTCTGGCTGAAAACGGCGATATTTTCGCCAATACCACCGCTCATTACCCCAAGCACGTTTACACCCTGTCGGGTGGGGCAGACGTTATCGAGCCTTACTTCTTTACTACAGGCTTCCGCTACGTGAAGGTGACCATCTCCGATGGCAGTGAGCTCAATGCCGACGACCTGACCGCGTGCTTTGTCAGCGACGATCTGGATCAGACCGGTTTCTTCGAGTCCTCCAACGACCGTCTCAATATGGTCTATCATATGTACCTCATGTCACAGCGCTCTTGCCTGATGAGCAACTATCATGATTGCCCTCAGCGTGAAAAGAACGGCTGGACAGGTGACGCATCGGTTATCAAGGAAGCCTGTGCGCTGGCGTTTGGTGATATTTCTACTGCTGAGGCTTATCTGGAGACCATGCTCATGAACATCAACGAGGAGGGAAGACCCCAGATCGTTGTGCCCATGGCCAGTACAGCGGAAAGCGGCGCGGCCTTCGACATCACCTGGGCATCGGCCTACTTTGAGTTCCCCTATCAGCTTTACATGTACACGGGAGATACTTACTATATCTACCGCTCCTATGAGTCTCTTCTCAAAATTTTCGATTATACCAAGAGAACCTACGACGGTGACGGCGACGGTATCATGACCCACAACGTCTATGGCGACTGGTTGGGCTATGACTGGCACGACGGTCTGCTGGATACCGGCTTCATCTCGGCTGTTTATTTCTACTACTGCGGTTCTATCCTGCAGGACATGATGAATGTCATCGGCGCGGAAGATGCCGACTTTACCGCCTACATGACCAAGATGGAGGCCGCCTTGCAGAAGCAGTACGCAAAATCCTCCTGCTACTGCGACCGCTATCAGACCTCTAACGCCCTGGCGTTGGATCTGGGTTTGGCTACCGACGAAAACAGAGCGGCGGTATTGGAAATGCTGGTCAAGGCCTGCGAGCGTAATGATTCTACCTTGCGTACAGGCGTTTTGGGTACAAAGGCGCTCTACGGTGCCCTCAGCGCTGGCAACCAGCATAAACTCCTTTTGGATATGACCATTTCTTCCAAAAAGTGCTCCTTCGGTTACATGATCGACAACGGAGCCACTACCTTGTGGGAATATTGGGATAAGGCCGGGGAGACCTTCGGCTCTGTGGCAGAGCAGGGCTTCTGCTACTTCGATTCCCAAAACCATGTCATGCACGGCGGCGGCCCCGCTACTTGGATGCTCCAAGGTCTGGGCGGTATTACCCAAACAAGTGCCGCCTTCAAGACCATGACCTACCGCCCCGGCATTGAGAGCGAATTGAGTTACGTCAACACGACGGTCAACACGCTTGTAGGTAAGACCCTGTCCGACTGGACGTACGAGAACGGCGTTTTGACCTGGAACATCGAGGTTCCTGCCAATACCACCGCTACGGTCATTATTCCCATTTCTGACACCGAGTCCATCACCGAGTCCGGTGTGGACATCATGGAAAAAAATGCCGAGGGAATCACCTATGTGGGCACAAATGAAAGCGGAGAATACATCTATACGGTTGGCGGCGGGTCCTATAGCTTTGTGGTAGGCTCTGCCGACGGAGAGACCGTCGAGCCGGAAACCGAATCCGAAGCGGAAAGCAAGACCGAGCCCTCCACCGAACCCGAAACAGAACTCTCTACCGAGTCCGAAACAGGGCCCTCTGCCGAGTCCGAAACAGAACCCTCCACCGAAAGCGGGGTTGAACCTGAGACAGAAGCCCGGACGGAGATTTTGACAGAGCCTGTGGCAGAAACAGAGACCGCTCCCTCCGAGGAGGAAAAGACGGAGACCCCAAGTGTAACCCAGGCACCGACCACCGAAGCATCCACCAATACTCAGACAGATGCGGGTACCCCTGAGCAAGGGTGCGGCTCCTCTGTTTCTGTGGGGGCATCCGTGATCTTGGGTACCGCTTGTGCGGCTGTTGCTCTGAAAAAACGGCGAGAGGAATGAGAAAATAACGTGACAGTTCAGTAAGGCTACCCCATTTTTCCTAATGGCACGGCCGAATTTGAAAATTTGTTTGTGTCGCCGCATAACGGCGGAATGGAGACTAAGATGAAAAAGATCATTTGCTCGTTACTTGTATCCGTTATGCTTTTGAATACGGTCGCTTGTGCCTCATCGGATGATGCGTCCGCTTCCTCCGATGAAGCCGCGTCCGAAGATATTCAAGAACTCGGAACACAAGATCCAAACTATCAATGTGAGCTTCCGCCGAATCTGAAGTATGGTGGACAAGAGATCGGTATCCTGTACAATCCCTCCAGTGGTCGAAAGGATGAGCTTGTCAGCGAGAAGATGGGAAACGGCGTGGTATCTGATGCGGTCTACGAGCGTAACGTAGCCGTGGAGGGGATGTTGGATGTCACCTTGAACTACTGTGAGGCGGAGGATATCATCACTGATATGAATCAGGATATTCAAAGCGGAGCGGGGGATTACAAAATCATCGCCAATGGCACGAACGGTGCCGTTATCCCGGCCATTGAAGGGAAATATATCAATTTAAGCAGCTTGAACAATATCAATACCTCCAAGCATTATTGGACACAGGGCTATAACGATATGGCTACCTTTACCGATAGCAATGTTCAGTTCTTAGCCTCCGGCCCCATTGCGTTGTCAATGTTCCGCTATATGTTTCTGACCTTGTACAACAAAACTCTTTTTGATGAATATCACATCAAGGACTTGTACGAGACAGTAAAAAATGGCGACTGGACGTTGGATTACCAGTATTCCATCGTAAAGGATCACTACCATGACGCCGATGGTGATCAAAAATACTCCGAGGGCGATTTTTACGGATTTGTGACAGGGGACACGGTTTCGGTGGATCCTTATCCCGTAGCGTCGAATCTGCATATGATCACCCGTGCCCCCGATACGGGCAACCTGATCTACAACACCGAGGCCGGCGCGCGGCTTTCGGATTTGTGCGATAAGGTTCAGCTTCTCTACAATGACGAGGCAGTTTACGTATATAAATCCGGAACCTACGATAACACGGGCACAGGTTACGTGATCAACCATTTTACCGACAAGCACGCGCTGATGGTGACCACCATGTTCTATGCCATGGAGTTAAATTACGAGAATCTGGGCGCTATGTCCTACGGTATTGCGCCGATGCCCAAATATGACAAGAACCAAACGGACTATCATTCCTACGTGCAGGATCAGGTCAGCTGCTTTGGCATATCTACCGTTGTCGGCACGTTGGATCAGCAGGAAATGTGCGCCGCTGTCCTGGAGGCTATGGCGTACCATAGCTATCTTCTGATACGTCCTGCGTATTATGAAACCGTTCTCTCCACTCGATATATGCAGGATCCCCAGTCCAAGGAGATTCTTGATCTGATTTTTACTTCGCTGGATTTTGATTTTTCTTCCTCTTGGTCTGATATCTTGGGCACCTCCAATATCAGAAATGCCTTGCGTCCTCTGCTCAGCGGAAGTAAAAATACCGTAGGCTCCACTACCAAATCCTGGCAAAGATCCGTCCAAAGAATTCTCGATAAATACAACGAGCAATTGGCCGGGCTTTCATCATAGGGCATCTCTAAATACTCAGCGTGCGGCGAGATGCGAGGGATTTTTTCGTCAGACTAAAGGTCACCTCTAAAAACTCTCTTGACGGCGAAGCCGTAGTGATTTTTCCGTCATATTTCACAGATTTTTCTTCGCGTAGCTCTACTACGCGCGCGAAAAATTGTATCATCTGACGCAAAACTCCCTTGCGGCTCGCTCGCCAATAGAGTTTTTAGAGGTTCCCTAAACAAAAATCTGCACGCATAGTTGACCCTATGCGAAAGAATTTTGTGACGTATGACGGAAAAAGCACCGCCATATCGGCGTGCGATGAGTTTTTAGAGGTGGCCCATAACACAATGTCACACGCTGATTTCAAAAAGGAATGATAGAATGAATCAAAAAGAGATTATCAAAAAGTTTCACTCTCCCCCTGTGGCCTATCGTGGCAAGCCCTTCTGGTCGTGGAACGGTGAGCTGCGGGGCGAGGAGCTGGTCAGGCAGGCTCATATCATGAAAGAAATGGGCTTGGGCGGCTACTTTATGCACTCCCGCTCAGGTCTGATCACCGAATATCTGGGAGACGAGTGGTTTGAGCTGGTCAACGAGGTAGCCGATGCCGCTGAGGCAGACGGCATGGAGGCCTGGCTCTACGACGAGGATCGTTGGCCCTCGGGATCCGCGGGCGGTAAGGTGACGGTAGATCCGCAGTACCGCATGAAATCCTTGTATATCTACGAATCCGATCCCGAAAAGGTAGATTGGAACGCTCAGTCCTTCGCTTTATACGCGGCAAAGCTGGACGGTATCAACCTTTACACCTACCGGGAAATTGATACCGCCTCCATTGCCTGTTGCAAGTGCGCCGCAGACAAGGTCAGGGAGACTGTCGCAGAACTGACTGATCTTGCCAAGGACGAGCCTGGTGAGTGGAAAGCTCTCCGCTTTGCCATCATCCCCGATGCTCCCAGCTCGGGCTATAACGGTACCACTTATATCGACACCATGAGCCGCAAGGCCACCGACAAGTTCATCGAGATGACCCATGAGGAATACGCCAAGCGTTGCGGTGATCGCATCGGCCGCAGTATCAAGGGCATCTTCACCGATGAGCCTCACCGCGGTCATTGCATGGATAATAGGGCCGTCCGCGATGGCATCATGTCTTGCGCCATGGCTTGGACGGATGACATATTTGAGGAATTTGAAAAGCGTTACGGCTTTGCCTGCCGTCCCATCCTCCCCGAGCTTTTCTACCGCAAAAACGGGGAGATGGTAGCCCCTGTCAAGCTTCATTATATTGATCTGGCAGACGCTCTCTTCCTGGAGCGCTTCGCCATACCCATCAATGACTGGTGCAAGGCTCACAATATGATCTTCACAGGCCACGTCCTCCATGAGGACAGCCTTATGAACCAGACTGCGCCACATGGATCCCTCATGCGCTTTTACGAGCACATGGGCTATCCCGGTGTGGACGTACTGACAGAGCATAACCGTAACTACTGGATCGTCAAGCAGCTGTCCTCCGCCGCCCGTCAGCTGGGGCAGAAGTGGATGCTCTCCGAGCTGTACGGCGCGGTAGGCTGGCCCTTTGACTTCAAGGGGCATAAGGCCGTGGGAGATTGGCAAGCCCTCTTTGGCATTAACGTCCGCTGTCAACACCTTTCCTGGTACACCATGGAGGGAGAAGCCAAGCGTGACTATCCCGCCTCCATCCTGCATCAATCCCCTTGGTATCACGATCATGGCAAGGTGGAAGATTACTTCGCCCGCTTTGGGCTGGTGATGTCCGAGGGTCGGGCGGATTGCGACGTCCTGTTGCTCAATCCCATTGAATCCCTCTGGTGCCAGGCCTACGCCGGCTGGGCGCATTCCATCAACAATGCTTCTCCCGACGTGGAACCATATGAGGTGCGTTACCGCCAGCTTTTCCATTTCCTTACCGGGAATCAGATCGACTTTGACTACGGTGAGGAGGAGATGATGTCCCGCCACGCGTCCGTGGACACGGTGGACGGCATGGCGATTCTCCGTGTGGGTCAGGCGGCGTACAAGACGGTGATCGTTTCCAATATGCTCACGATCCGTCCCACAACACTGGCACTTCTGAAGGACTTCATAGCCAAGGGCGGCAAGGTCATCTTCTGCGGCGACGCTCCTACTTATGTCAATGCCGTCGCATCTGATGAGCCTGTCGAGCTCTCAAAGAAGGGAGTACCCATCCCCTTCGATGAAGCTTCACTGGTCGCCGCCGTCCGTGAAGGCGGGGATGCCTTTGTCTCTGTCACCAACGGGGAGGGAAATACCGAAAAGACGGTGTTTGCCCAAGTCCGCCGTGACTTTGGCGGTGACGGGTACGCCGTGGTGGTGCTGAACACCGACCGCCAAAACCCCCGTCGTGGACTGACCCTTTCTCTCAAGGCTCCCGCGGGATATACCGTGGAGGAGTGGGATCTGGATACGGCAGATCGCTACGACGCCTCTGCCATTTCTGATACGGCAGACGGTCTCTATCGTATTCATATGGATTTGGAGGCGGGCGGTACCCGTTGCTTGGTCTTCTCCCGTAGCAAAGACGAAACGCTTTCTCCGTTGCCCGATTACGTGACGGTAGCCGCCGAAACCCTGACGGGTGAGTTCCCCTACACCTGCGACGAGCCTAATGCCTGCGTTCTGGATTGGTGTAAGTGGCGCTGGAAGGGACAGGAGTGGCATGATGAGGCTGAGGTTCTATGGGCGGACAGACAGATCCGTACCGACGTAGGTATCGAATGGCGCGGTGGCGGTATGCTCCAGCCTTGGTATTCCAAGACCCACGACACCAAGGAGTACGGCGAGCTACAGCTCTCCTATGAGTTCTGGGTGGATCAAATGCCCGAGACCCCCGTGTATCTGGCGGGCGAGCGTCCTGAGCTGAACACTTATCGTATCAACGGCGTGACTCTTCGCAATACCGATATCAACGATTTCTGGATCGATGATTGCTTCAAGAAAATGGCGATCCCCGCCGATGCCCTGAAGCTCGGGCGCAATGAGGTTACCGTTGACGTGGCCTTCAAGCGCACCACCAATGTGGAAGCCCTCTATCTGGTGGGAAATTTCGGTGTCAAGCTGGAGGGTCGCAAGCGTTCGATGGTCGAACTTCCTGCCCGCATGGGATGCGCCAATTATGCCGATTACCATATGCCCTTCTTTACGGGCAATCTGACCTATACCATCTCTCCCGAGATGTATCTGCCCCTGCTGGGAGATACAGTCACAAAAGCTGACCGCATCGTGCTGACGCCCAAGGAGTTCACCGGTGCCTGCGTCAAGGTGACTGCGGCAGGGAAGCGCGTTATCCTCGGTTGGGAGCCCTACGAGGCTGACGTGACCGAGGCCGTCCAAAACCGGTTGCCCATTTTCGTCACCGTGGAGGGTACCCGTACCAATCTGTTCGGACCGCTTCATGAGGTGGCTAAACCAGCCGGACTTTGTTCCCCCGGTAATTTCGTTACCACGGGAGATCAATGGACTGATGATTACAGTCTGCTCAAAAGCGGTTTGAGAGGCTTTACATTTAAAGCACAAAATAAAAAATAAAGAGGAATGGACATGAAAAAATTAGTATTACTCGTAACCTTCGTGCTACTCATGGCCTTGGTGGTTGTTTCCTGTACCCAAGAGCCTACAACGCCTACCGAAACGGATACCGCAATCGCAACGGGGGCAGTCACAAATCCCCCCGCTGAGAAACCCACGGAAGCGCCCTCTGCGGCAGCCACCGAAGCAGCCACCAAGGTGACCGCTACAGAGCCTGAAAGCTCCGCAAGCGTTGTTACCGAGGCTCCTACGAATGATCTTCCCGAAACGCCCACAGAGGCTCCCACGGAAGCTCTCCCTGAAACACCTACTGAAACGCCTACCGAGACTCCCACCGATGAGCCTGAGGTTCCCACTGTGGAGCCCGAGACTCCTACCGATGAGCCCGAGGTTCCCACCGCGGAGCCCGAGGTTCCCACCGATGAGCCTGAGGTTCCCACCGAGGAGCCTGAGGTTCCCACTGAAGAGCCTGAGACCGAGGCACCTACAGAAGATCCCAACGCCCCCATCTATATCATGGATGCTGAATTCATCGCGGAGAAGGCCAACACCCCTGACGACCCTTTCACCGCTATGGATATCGCATTTGCAGCTACGGTAACCGAGGGCAGTCGGACCTATGCCCGTATTGCTGCCACCGGCGGCGATCCTTATATCGCCCTCATCCCCCTCGGCTCGGATATGTACCTGACCAACTATTTGGCTATCAGCTATCGCAACAACAGCCTGTATCCCGGTCAGCTCTACATGGGTTCGGGTTCGGGTTGGTCTGGCTCCGGTGACTTCTTCAAGGCCAACTGGACCACCGACAATGAATGGGATCTCATGATCGTGGATCTCTCCACCACAGGCATGACCTCCATTGTGGATGATATCTTCACCTATCTCCGCCTGGATATTTTCGATGGTAAGGTGACTGAGGACGAGTGGTTTGACGTTGAATTTGTCGCTTTCTTTGAAAGCCCCGAGCAGGCCGTCGCCTACTATGAGGCTCGCCATGGAGAAATGACCAAGGATTACAACGATAACTCGGTCGATACACCCATGCCCGCCCCTCCCGCAGACGATAAACCCGATGATCCTCCGACACAAAACCCGGATGTTCCCACCTTTGAGCCCGGTGACCTCATTGATTTCGACCTGACCTGGCTCACCGGTAAGGAATTCCAAAGCAGTCAGCCCGCCCTGGGTAATTCCCACACAGGCCCCGTATTTAACCTTGTGGACGGCTATATCAATCTGGGTTCCATCGATCTTTCTTATTATGCCAAGTGCGAGATCACCTATTCCACCACCAACGACAAGACCGCCTTTGATGCCAACGGCCCTCACGTCATTGGCCTGAAGAGCGAGCAGTCCAGCTACGGCTTTGATACGGCGCACAATTACAGCGGCGACCTGGCACATACCGAAATGGTGTTCAGCGCAGGAGGTTACTCGGATCTGCGCGTTGCGGTGGTTGATCTGACAGACGTGACCTATAGCGGTACCGTATACGTATCCGGTCATAACGCATGGCTTCATTCCATCTTTGTCACGGGTATCAAGCTGATTCCCGGGGAGGCTACGGATGAGCCCGAAGATCCCGTAGGACCAATTGTTGAGGATATCGACTTTGATCTGACAAAATTCTCTGATCAAGCCGGATATAATCCTGATTTCTCTGCGGTGAACATCAATGTTCCCATGTTCAATTTGTATAATCAGAGCATTTATCTTGGCAAATTGGATCTTGCCGGGTATGAAAAGTGCATCATCACTTACACCTTCGGCCCCAATGAAAGTGCCTTCAACGCAACCGGCCCTCATCCTATCGGTCTGAAGAGCATTGCCGACGCGTACGGTGTTGGCACACATCATAACAATGATGGTAAGATTGCCTGCGTTGACATGGAGTTCCGTTCAGGCGGTATCCACGGTGATCTGTTAAGAACCGCAACCATTGACTTGACGGACATTGCATATAACGGTGCCGTGTATGTCAGCGGCCACAGCCCTGAGGGTGAGTCTATCATGATTACGGGTATCAAGCTGATTGCCGCAGAGGCTACGGATGAGCCTGTAGAACCCGAAGAACCCGAAAAACCTGAAACTGCCGAGGAAATCGACTTTGATCTGACTCAACTCACAGGCAAAGACTTCCAAAGTAGCCAACCCGCCCTGGGCGAGTCCCACACCGGCCCCGTATTTAACCTTGTGGACGGATACATCAATCTGGGCACCGTCGATCTTGCAAAGTATTCCAAGTGCGAGATCACCTATTCCACCACCAACGACAAGACCGCCTTTGACGCCAACGGCCCCCACGTCATTGGTCTCAAGAGCGAGCAGTCCAGCTACGGCTTTGATACGGCTCACAATTACAGCGGCGATCTGGCACATACCGAAATGGTGTTCAGCGACGGAGGCTACTCGGATCTTCGCGTTGCGGTGGTTGATCTAACCGACGTGACCTATAGCGGTACCGTATACGTAACCGGTCATAACGTCTGGCTTCATTCCATCTTTGTCACGGGTATTAAGCTGATTCCTTGATCAGGTAAATTGAAATTGCGATTTTTTGATGCCATAAACGACTATTGAAATTAAGCATATTTCTGCTCCTTTCTGAAAATGGGAGCCGCTCCCCCGCCCGCAAGGGTGGGGGAGTTTTCTATATTTGTTGAAGCTTTCAGTCACGGGATTTGCGCGAGGTAAAGGATGCAGAAAAAATCTCATCACATATAAGTATGGGTGTTTTTCTGATTTTAACACTTACGTGTTAATGAGCGGTGGAAGTGAGCGCGACGGAGCCGTGTATTGACAATTCTACTAACTTATGCTATAATTAATAAACATTTTGGCAAAGAATATTGAGGTATATCAATGATTATCGAGCTTGCTCAAGGCAAGGAGAAGCAAAAAATTGCTAAACTGGACAGCCATATTCCGTCACCGCGCTTGGGTGAGTGCATTTGGAACGGTCAAGTCTACGTGCTCAAGGATGACTCCATCAAAAACGGTGGTCAGAATCATCGTGTGAAGGATCCTGTCGTTGGCGTACTGCGATATAGCTTATTCTGGCAGTCTATCCCGTTCCTTGACTTACTATACATTGACGAAGCATACAGAAATCGTGGCTTCGGTACTCAGCTGATGCACGAGTGGGAAACGGTAATGGAGATTCGCGGATACAAGTACGCTATGACGAGCACACAAGCCGACGAGGATGCCTGGAAGTTCTACGAAAAGCTCGGTTATCACAAAGTTGGCGGATTCTTTCCTCCCGAACAGGAGGCCGAAGAATGGATGTATGTGAAAGAATTAGGAAAATAAAAATGGACAAACTCAAGCAAAACCGCGCGGCGAGCTTTATTGTCGTCACGCTGGTGTACATAATTGCTATCGCGGTGGGTGTGCTTGCCTATCGCGCGCTCACATTCGATTGGTGGCTGTCGCTGCTCGTTGCAGACGTGGTGGCAACCGTGGTGACCTTTATTTTCAGCCTTATTTGGGAGAACGCATCGGTCTATGACCCCTATTGGAGCGTGCAACCGCCCGTCATTCTCGTGGCGCTTGCCATCGGCAAGGAGCTGACGCTCCTCGGCGTTCTTCTGCTTGTGGTCGTGTCCTTTTGGGCAATCCGCTTGACGGCGAACTGGGCGTACACCTTTGGAAATCTCACGCACCAGGACTGGCGTTACACCATGCTTCATGAAAAGACGGGTGTATTTTACCCCATCATCAATTTCGTGGGCATCCACATGGTGCCGACGCTGGTGGTGTACGGCTGTGTTTTGCCCGGTGTATACGCCATCCGTGAAGGACTTTCCGCCAATATCGCAAGCGTGCTGTTTCTGTGTCTGTCCCTCTGGGCGGCCATCATGCAGGGAATCGCGGATATTCAGATGCACAAATTCCGCAAGAATCGCACCGCGTCTTTTATCCGCATAGGCCTTTGGAAATACTCGCGCCATCCCAATTATCTTGGCGAGATTCTCATGTGGTGGGGCGTCGGCATGGCCGTGGTTTGCGCGGCACCGAGCGCGTGGTATCTCGCGGCGGGCGCTGTGGCAAATACGATCCTGTTTTTTGCGGTCAGCATTCCGATGGCAGACAAACGCCAGTCCCGCAAGGACGGCTTTGCTGAATATAAAAAGCAGACAAGAATGCTGCTGCCCATCAAAAAATAATTTCTAACATAAGAAATAAGAAAAGGGTACGACTATGCTTTGGATGATTGCCGCTATACTTTCCGCTGTGTTTGCAGGGCTGACCTCAATTCTTGCAAAATGCGGTATCAAAAAGACTGACTCCGACCTCGCTACAGCGATTCGCACCATTATGGTGATGATCTTTTCGTGGGTAATGGTGTTCGTAGTCGGATCGCAAGGCACGATCGTGGAAATTCAGCCCAAGCCACTGATCTTTTTGATTCTCTCGGGGCTTGCCACGGGCGCTTCGTGGATTTGCTACTTTAAGGCGCTTTCGATGGGGGACATCAACAAGGTCGTTCCCATTGATAAGTCAAGCACAATACTCACTGTCCTGCTCGCGATCATTTGCTTTGGTGAGACGTCGAATTTGGTATTCAAGCTGATCGCCACTGCCATTCTCGCGCTTGGCATCTTTCTCATGGTCGAAAAGAAAAAGACCGAAGGACAGGCGAAGGGGCATTCATGGATGATCTACGCGGTGCTCTCCGCCATTTTTGCCGCACTCACATCGATACTGGCCAAGGTGGGTATTTCGGGCGTGGAATCCAATCTTGGCACGGCGATCCGAACGTGCGTCGTGCTCGTTATGGCTTGGGGAATCGTTCTTGCGCGCGGAAAGCAGAAGCAACTGCCGTCGCTTGACAAAAAGGAACTGCTGTTCATTTCGCTTTCGGGCATTGCTACGGGAGCATCGTGGTTGTGTTACTATTACGCGATCGGTCATGGACTTGTCAGCGTAGTAGTTCCAATCGACAAGCTGAGTATTATCGTAACAGTTGCGTTTTCTTATTTCGTGTTTAAGGAAAAACTTTCGAAAAAATCCTTCCTTGGGCTTTGCCTGATGGTCACAGGCACCTTGCTTATGGCGTTTTTTAAGTAATGAAAAAAAACAGAAGAAATTTTCCTGAATCTCTTGCAAATTGCGCGAAAACGCTATATAATATATAGCGTAATTCCGCTACTTACCGGAGGTGATTTCAATGCTGAAAAATGATTACATAACCATAGCCGAAGCATCGGAGCGGTGGGGGTTGTCGCAACGCCAGGTGCAACATTTGTGTCTGCATGGTTCTGTCGAAGGCGCGACCAAGTTCGGCCGTGCTTGGATGATACCAAAGAATGCGAAAAAGCCTATCGACGGCAGAACACGTGAGGCGAGAGCCGAGTATGACGCGGATATGCCGCTGCCCCGCAAAACGCCCTTCCTTTATATGACCGATCTGTACCACACCCCCGGCACGGCTGACACAGTTGGCGAAAGTCTTGCATACAACCACGAAGCACAGGTGCTTTTTGAGGCCGAGGTCGCATACTCGCGCGGCGAGATTGATAAGGTTTACGATATCGCAAACTACCTGCTCTCGAAGCACTCAGGCTTTTATGCTGTTCTTTCAGCAGGGATGCTTTTGGCAATGTGCGCAGTCTGGAAGGGCGACATCAATATGTGGCGAAAGGCCAAGGTGCATATAGCCGAAGCACCCGCTACAAACGACGATGACCGGGATATGATGCAGCTTGCCATCAGCGCTGTTGATATTATGATATACAACGTGGAAAGCTTCCCGGAATGGTTCAAAAAGGGACGTTTTGAGCCAATTCACAAGGATGCCTATCCTGCGGTGAAGGTGTATTACGCCAAATATCTGTATGCGCTCGGTTACGCCGTTGCCATGGGTCTTGTGAAGGTGGACGGAACGCATGGACTTTACATAATGTCGGTGATCTCGTTTTCAGTAGAGCCCATGATCTCATGGGCGCGGGCGAATCGCACCATTATGTCCGAGATTTATTTGCGCCTTACCTGCGCCGCCATATACCACAACTGCGGTAAGGAGGAGGACGCGATCTACCACATCGACAAGGCCATCGAGCTGGCTCTCCCCGATAAGTTCTACGGTGTGCTTGCCGAATACTGCCGCGCACTCGACACTTTGATGGAGAAGCGACTATCTCGCATCGACGAGAGCGTTTGGATCGAGGTCAAGAAGCTATATAAGATCTATAACGAAGGCTGGGCGTCTCTCTCGGGAGCGGTTCGAGGAAAAACGATTTTGACTACTCTTTCCGATAAGGAGCGTGAGGTGGCCAAGCTTGCCGCCTTTGGCATGAGCAACCGAGAGATTGCGGATCATATGCATCTGTCCCTTTCTGTCGTTAAGCAAGCGGTTCGTATCGTCAGCGAAAAATCGGGCTTACCCCGTTCGGAATTTGCGGCAATTTTGTAATTTTATATATCCAAAACGTCCCAAAAAGATATATAGATGTTCCCATAAAGCCGAAAATGCCGGAAAAATAAGACCTCAAAAAGGGATTTTAGGTAATACCCAAAAACAAAAAAGTCTGCTATACTGTAAGCAACAGTATAGCAGATTTTTCTTTTTGGAAGATCTGTGGAGGGAGGAAATATGTTTACGACACTTTGGGCATCGAAAAAAATACAGAAAGAGCCGCAGCATAAGGAAGGCGAGCTATACAAGGTCGTAACCACCTTTGGCAAGACCTTTGAGCTCAGGTACGGTTACTATGGTGAATGTGACAGAAGATATGAGCCTGACGTGATCTACCCCGACTTTCTGAAAGAGCCTGTCTATACCGAGGAGGGAATGCCTTTGGTTACGATGATGCAGGATGCTTGCGAAAAATATATCGGCAAAAACGAGAAAACCCCCGACACCTCCTGCGCTGACTGTCAATACTTTCAACGCGGCGAGGAGTGGTTCGGTGTTTGCACTTGCCAAAAGAACAAGAAGCCATTCAATTAACTCACATAAATAATTAATAGCAGAAAGGAAAAAACAATTATGAGCAAAAAGAAATTCGAGGCCCCAAAGATGGAGATCATCCGGCTTTATACCGAGGATATCCTGACTTCAAGTACAGATCCGTTTGATGGCATATGGGTGCCCATCGGCAGACAAAGTGATAGTGATGATGGATTTTTCCCCACGGAATAAGGAGAATCCCACATGAAAAAAGTAAGTTCAATTCTACTGTTTTTTCTTTTGATCTTCACTCTGTCGTCTTGCGGTGACAAGTGTGAGCATACATACGATAACGCTTGCGACGCGACCTGCAAGACCTGCGGAGAAACAAGAGAGGTATCCGCGCATCAATGGAAGGATGCCTCCTGTACCACACCCAAAACCTGTGCGGTCTGCGGAACAACCGAGGGCGAGAAGCTCCCTCACAACTGGGAGGACGCAACCTGTACCACACCCAAAACCTGTACGGTCTGCAAAGCGACCGAGGGCGAAATACTCCCTCACAACTGGGAGGACGCAACCTGTACCACACCCAAAACCTGTACGGTCTGCAAAGCGACCGAGGGCGAGAAGCTCCCTCACAACTGGGAGGATGCGACCTGTCTTGCCGCCAAGACCTGTAAGACCTGCGGAACGACTGAGGGCGAACCTCTCGGACACACACCTGCCGAGGATGACGGCGACTGCGGCACCGACGTATTGTGCACAGTCTGCGGCGCGGTAACCACTCCTGCAAGGCTCGAGCATATCGCACACGCCGATGACGGCGATTGCACAACCCCCATCACCTGCACCGAGTGCGGCTGGCTTATGAAACCGGCACAGGAGCATAATTTCAACGGCGATTGGAAAACCGATGCAGACGGACATTGGCAGGTGTGTCAGAACATAGATTGCAAGGTAGCAGGCACCAAGGAGGCGCACAATAAGGGTAGCGACGGTAAATGTACCGTTTGCGGATTCGTTGTTGAGGTGCTTCCTCCTCACGAGCACTCCTACACCGTTGCAGACTACAACGATACACATCACTATATGAAATGTGCCTGCGGAGCGATTGACGAAAGCACCAAGGTATCTCACACGGCAACTTCTGACAACGACTGCATGACCGATGATAAATGCACCTGCGGCTACACCGTAACAGCAGCGAAGGATCACGTAGCAGGCGAGGATGACGGAAACTGCAACACAGCGATCAAGTGTGTGAACTGTGAGCAGGATGCAAAAGCCGGAGCAACAGGTCACCACGATGCTGACCACGATTACACCTGCGACAATGCAGGCTGTCAGGTAACGGTTGGTAATCCGCCCAAAGATGAAAACGATGGCATCGACTTGCCGATTGACATAAACTAACACCACTCCAAGGAGGAACATAAATGAAAACCAAAAAGTTCATTATGATTTTGTTCACAACGATATTTCTTGCGTGCTTGTTTGCTTTGTCGGCATCTGCAATGCAAATATATGTGGCGAGAGCGGACGGTGATACGCTTGTCTTAGAGGTTGAACCAAACGATTCGGTAGATGCCGTTAAAGCCCAAATACAGGAACAAACGGGCATGGATCCCGATGAACAACGGTTGTTTTGGGCAGGGAAACAGTTAGAAGAAGGTAAAACACTTTTGGATTATCATCTTCAAAAAGAGTCTACGCTCCAGTTGATCAGGAGAGAGCCTATCGTTGCGGGTGAGGCAAGGATTGGGGGCATTGTCGTTAACCTCGGCGGTGATATTTCAATGAAATATTATGTTGATCTTGGTAGCGGAGTGGATATTCAAGATGTAGCATTGAAGACCGAATTTCTCGGCAACGTAAAATATCTGACGGTGGACAAGACCCAAGACGACCAGCCCGTGATGAACCTTATCTATTATGTCTTCACCCTCGAAGGCATCACGCCTCAGTGTATGGGTGATGATATTGACGCTGAGCTTTACGTTGGCGAGACAAAGGTTGACGAAAAGTTGGATTACAGCGTAAAAGACAATCTCGTATCTGTCTACGATGGTAGCAGTGACGCAACCAAGCAGCTCATCATCGACACGCTTGAGTACGGCGCGGCGGCTCAGGTATACCGCGATTACAAGACCGATGCCCTTGTTACGGATGGCGTAGACTTTATATCCGAGGGCAAGGCAGCGGCCGAAATCCCGGGGAGCTCTCCTGTTGTGAATGAAATGGTTGCACATACACTTGGGCAGGCAACCGTACATTTCAGCTCTGTGAATCTGATCAAGATCACTTATTTTGACGGCGAGATCAAAACGCTCACCTCGGATGCGGTTGCGGCGTATGATTTTGCTAAAAAGATGCAGTTCACAAAGGACGGTCTGTTCACGCTCGGATATAGCGTAAACGACTATTGCTACGCCGTAATCAACAATGAAAAGGCAACGGACACGATGAAATCCCTCGCGCAGGCACTCTACAATTACGGTCTTTCCGCACACATCGCAAAGGGCAACCACGAGGGTGGCACAGATCAGACCTGCAGGGGTTATCAGTGCGATATTTGCGGCGAGTGGTACGGAGAAAAAGCTGTAGATGCTCATAACCTGACCTACTCTGCAAACGGCAATATCATCACAGAGTCCTGCTCCGTGGGCTGCGGTTACAGCGAAACCGCTACCATCAGCGCTACGGATGCGACCTATAACGGTCTCGAGCATAACACCGCCACCGTCGATTATAGCGAGGGCTGGAAAGGTGGCGAGCTGACCGTTTCCTATGCAAACAACACGAACGCAGGTACAGCTACCGCAAGCATCACAGTCGGTGGAGTTACCGCAACCGTTGATTTCACAATCGAAAAGGCAACCGTTACCGTAACGGCTGATGCGAAAATCAAGACCTACGGCGATGAGAATCCCACACTGACATACACGGCAGAAGGTCTGCTTGGTGGTGATATGCTGACCAGCGCGCTGACCGGCGTACTGACTCGTGAAGAAGGCGAAAATGTGGGATCGTATGCCATCACTCTGGGCACTCTGTCCGCAGACAACTACACCATTTCCTTCGTGGGAGCAGATTTTACTATCCAAGCAAAGGAAGTCACCGAGCCAATCGTAACTCTTGACCAGACGAGCTACCGGTACGACGGCAACGTAAAGGAACCCAAGGTTATCTCCATCGTTGTTGACGGTCGCACCTTGACAGAAGGCATAGATTATACCGTATCTTACGAGAACAACGTTTACGTTGGAAACTATGCAACGGTAGTCATCAACTTCATGGGCAACTACGACGGTACATTCAAAAAGTGGTTCAAGATCACGCAGGATCCCAGCACCACCCCGTTTGACGGAATTTGGATCCAATAACCTTCCCCCCTCCCCAAAGGGGAGGATTAAGATAGAAAGCGATAAAAGGGAGAAATGCTTATGACAAAAACCAAGCATCGAATTTTAACAACGTTTTGCATTTTGCTTTTTGCACTTTGCATTTTTTGCGCCCTTGCCGCGGTATCGGTAGGGGCTGAGGCGGCGGCTGATCTCACCGTTACCATTGACACGGGTGCATCCGTCACCTTGAAGGATGCCGACGGTGACGGCTTCTATGACATTGGCACAGCCGATGAGCTTTATGCTTTTGAGGCGGCGGTCAACAGCGGAAACCCCGCCATCAACGGCGAGCTGACCGCAAACATTGTTCTCAATGAAAACGTACTCAAAGAGGACGGCACGCTCAACGGTGACGGCTCAAATTTCAGAGTATGGACACCGATTGGATATCACGTATCCAACGCTGATAATGCTGACTATGCCGGCACCTTTGACGGCGCAGGCTTTACCGTCAGCGGTCTGTATTGTAACGATAGTGCCGCCGACTACGTGGGCTTATTTGGCTATGTGGACGAGGGCGGTACGGTAAAGAACGTCGGTGTGATCGACGCTTACGTTATCGGCAATGAATACGTTGGCGGCGTGGTTGGCCGTAACCATGGCACCGTGCAGAACTGCTACAATACCGGTACTGTCAGTAGCAACATTAATGTTGGCGGCTTGATTGGTTATAACCGAGGTTCTGTGGCGGACTGCCACAATACCGGCACCGTTACCGGCACAGGTGCTCTAATGAATCAAAGCGATGTAGGCGGCTTGATTGGCGATAACACCGGAACCGTGCAGAACTGCTACAATACGGGCACAGTCAATGGTAAATACCGCGTCGGCGGCGTGGTTGGCTCAATCGATAACAGTACCGTGCAAAACTGCTATAATACAGGCACCGTCAACGGCACATTTGACGTCGGCGGTGTGGCAGGAGTCATCGATATCTATGCCATCGTGCAGAACTGCCACAATTCCGGCACCGTCAGTAGCACTGAAAGTGCCGGTGGTGTGATTGGAACTACCTATTCAAGATCCAATGTGCAGAACTGCTACAACACGGGGGCGGTCAATATTAACGGATATTATGTCGGCGGCGTGATTGCTAGCAATGGATCAGGATGCACCGTACAGAATTGCTACAGCACGGGGACAATCAGCGATGCTATAGATCATGCCGGCGGCGTAGCCGGAGTCAACTTCGGCACCATTACGAACTGTTATTATCTGACAGGTACCGCGATCGGTGGCATTGAAGGTGCCGATGCGGAAGCAGGAGCCGAGGGCAGAACCGAAGAACAATTCAAAAGCGGCGAGGTGGCCTTCCTCTTGAACGGCGGTGTGACAGACGGTACACAGACGTTCTATCAGACGATCGGCGTAGGCTTGCCCATATTCAGCGGCGAAACAGTTTACAGAAATCAGATCGGCGGCTGTAACGAAGAAAGCTTCAGCTATGAGTATTCAAACACCGCGGCGGATCCCGTCGTAAAACATCAGATCAACACCGATGGTGACGGCTTATGTATCTTCTGTGGTTACGGGTGCCCTCACCCGGGCGGTGCCGAGGGTGATAAGGCGGCTACCTGTAGCAGTAGGGCATATTGCGCCATTTGTAAAAATGAGTACGGAGATATCGATAAAACTAATCACGAAAAATATACGAACGGCTTCTGTGTCTGCGGCGAAGAAGAGGCTGCTGTGCTGAACGAAGACGGCTACTACGAGATCGCCAACGCTGGTCAGCTCTTCTGGTTCGCAAACCACGTCAACACCGTGGACAGAACGGCAAGCGCGGTTCTCGCGGCTGACATCGACCTTGAAAACAGACCTTGGACGCCCATTGGCTCCACGGGTGAGCAGAACCATAACTTCCGCGGTGTCTTTGACGGACAAAACCACACCATCAAGGGTCTGTACGTGGAAGGCGGCAGAGCGGGGCTGGGCTTCTTCGGTGAGGTCAGAACCGGTACGGTCAAGAACTTCACCATCTACGGTGAGGTGATCGTGAACACGCAACACGACTACGTTGGCGGTGTCATCGGCTCTATCTGCGGTGTAAATGGTGAAACCGTCTTTGGAGAGCGCAACGGCGCGATCATTCAGAATATCACCTCCTACGTAAACCTTACCGCAAAGGCGCACGGCGTTGGCATGATCGGCGGCTTTGTGGGATACGCAAACCATCAAAGCCTCATTGAAAACTGCTCTTGGTACGGCACCTTTGATGCAGGTATTTACCGTGTGGACTCGGGTGCAGGCGGCTTCATCGGTAAGATTCAGGAGAATACCAGTGAAGTGACCATCCGCAACTGCGCAGCATACGGTACTATCAAGACCAATTACGAAAAGAACAGTTTTAATAACACCCCAACCATTTATATGGGCGGTTTCCTCAGCTTTTCCAACACGGGAGCGAAGACTACCCTTGAAAACTGCCTCTTTGCAGGTAAGTTTGAGCGCGGTGAAAATCTGACCGATGAGGCTCGTCTTGGCGCATTTGGCACGCTTCGGAGCGTTAACTCAATCAAGAATTGCTATTACCTCGGTGATGGCGTTCTTGAGGCAGTACACAGCGATTCGAATCTGAAACCCGGGAGTGACAACGTAGAGATCACAAGTGTAACCAAAGCACAGCTCCTCTCGGGCGAGGTTGCCTATAAGCTCGGTGAACACTTCGGACAGATACTCGAAGGTGAGAACCGTCAGAGCTATCCCGTCCTCGGTGGAACAAAGGTTCAAGATTCCCAGAGATTCGAGATCTACGGCCAGCAGCTGGGCATCGGCGCAGACCTCTCCATGAAGTACTACGTGATGGGCTATGCTTCTGAATTCAATTCCAAGGGACTCTATATGGAGTTCAGTCACAATGGCGTGAAAACCAAAGTGTACGCAGGTGAACCCAATGCTGACGGCTTCTACGTATTCATCCTTGAGGGGATCAATCCGCAGTGCATGGGCGACAGTATCCGCGCAATGCTCTACTACAACGAGACCGAGGTTACAAGTCACGGATGTGAAGATGGTAAGGAATACAGCGTTGAAAAGAACCTCTTAAACCTTCTTGAAAAATACAAGGACGATGCGGCTCTCGTGACGCTCATCAAGGATACCCTTGCATACGGCGAAGCGGCAAGTGCATTTACGGGCCATCAGACCATGACAGGCACCTCTTACGCGGAGAACGGCTCGCAGAGAAAGCTTCCCGAAGCAAGCGTGACGCTTGACGCTCCCTTTGTCGGCTACACCGTTCGTTTTGGTGTGAAGAACTATGTCAAGATCGGCGTCACACTCACGGACGGCAACAGACTCTATCTGAACGGCGAGGAGATCACAGACAAGCTGGCAGAGGACGGAACCTATACGACGGCAGGCATTGCTCCTACCGACTTTGCGACAAAGTACAAGTTTGAAGTAAGGGCGAGCGACGGAACCACCGCCATCAGTGAGCTGACTTTCTGCGTGAATGATTATGCCTATGTGATCAGCCAAAGCACAGACACAAGCGAGCATATGAAAAATATGAAGGCTCTCGCAAAGGCACTTTATAATTACGGCGTGAGTGCGAAGGATTATGTGCATATTTTGAACGGTGACGAAGATCATATGTTTGTTTATACCGTATATGAAGACGGAACGCATACGAAGACTTGTGTTTGCGGGGAGAAAGTTACCGAAAATCACAGTTTTACCTATATCGACAACGACAACGATAAGCACACCAAGATTTGCGTTTGCGGTAAAAAAGTAGACGAAAAACATACGTTTGACGGCAACAGTTGCCCTTGCGGTTATACCGTCACTCTCGTAGGATTTGCAGTATCCAACGGTACCGTGACCGAGGATATTTCAGTGGCGATGATCGGTCGGAGTCAGATCGACGGCTACTCAGTGAAAACCGATGGTGCTGTGATGACCGTGATCATCAACGCTGCGGGGCTTACCCTTAGCGGCACTCTCCCGGAAGGCTATACCATTGATATTCGAGCCAATGCCACGCTGGACGGCACGACCTTTAACAACAATGTAACAATTCATGACGTGGATATCGATATCAAGAGTAACGTGCAGATACATGGAGATCTCGTTGTTAATAACTCGTCACAGGTGCGCATATACGGTACAGATGGCGCAAAGCCTACTGTAACGATATCCCAAAAAATAAGTGTTTCGGGCATGACCGTGTTTGAGAATATCGATTTGCAGATCCTTACTCCCCCTCAATCCCAAAGAACATTTGTAATCTTTGGAAGCGGATCGGTAAGCTTTGTAAACGCGACCGTATTCGTTCAGAGTGGTTTGATCGCCACGCTAACATCTCTTAACGGAAGTACGCTTACCTTCGGCGCCGAGTCAGGCTTTGATATTTCCGTTTACGAGCAGAAAGCCGTGATCACCTTGACAAATCATAGCAAGGTTGAGTTCTATGGAACGATCATAGGTGCGTTCTACATAAAATTAAATGATTCGGAGCCACATTTCATCAACCATGATCCCACGAGTGGAGGTCTGAACGTTAACTATTATTGGGGCTACGATACCTTCGAGGCGTGGTACGATAGCCTGGGCGATGACACGTGGCTGTTCAACAAGGACGAAAGTTCTACAATGGAATCACACGTTTCTTGAAAAAGAAATAAGCGTTTGTGAAACAACACAAACCCTTTGAATAACCAAACAAAGCGGTGGGCATATGGCTCACCGCTTTTACTATACTTGCCATCATGCCCGCCGAAAGGACAGGGAAGAGCACCCACAGCCCTCCTGGCCAGTCCCTCCTGCCTCAAACCGATACACACCCGTCCGAGCCTCCATATCCTGCCCGGAACGTCCGTGCGGCCATTCAAGCCAGTCCTGCCCGAAAAAAGAACACCGACATAGCCGAGTATTGCTTGGCTATGCCGGTGTTTTTCTGATTTTAACACTTACGTGTTAATGAGTGTGTAATAACACACTCGTTAATACAATGAACTACCGAAAGTAGCAATTGTGCATTGTCTTGACGACTTGTTTATTTAATGGCCACTATGACCACCGCAGTTATGCGTGCCGCAACCGTGGTTGCCG
>SVTR01000016.1 GCA_015063685.1 Oscillospiraceae bacterium
TGTCCATTACCATCTACACGATGGCAAAGCGCGGCATAAAGCCTGAGATAAACGCACTTTCAACCATCATGTTCACCGTAACTCTTGCAATTCTTGTAATTGTTCGCCACACCGACCTTACTGACGAATTATAGTTTTCCGCCTCAGCAAAGATCTGTAAAGAACCAAGACTGTTGTTTTTAAGATATTCAAACTGATTTGGAGACACGATTGCCCCTTGTGCTGTTTTGACTCTGATATTGCATCCGTCAAATACAATACCGTCCTTGGTGGTAAAAGCATTGTCAACAGTGACACTTGCTCCAAGAGGAAGCTCGCTTTCCTCGTATTCCAAAGATGCATCGATAAGCTCTATAGGATTTTTGGGAGTTTCCAAAATTCCCGAAATAAAGGCGGAAACAGTTTTACCCCCAAGCCTCAGAGCATTCTTTCCGACATTAACAAAGGATGCCGCTCTGAGCTGGCTCCTTGTACGCTCTATTTGCAACACAACATAATCTCTGGGATCCATAATTTCCTCCTTTCACAGCTAAAGAGATCTCCACAATATACTAAGCAATTATACCGCGTTTTTTAAATTTTGTCACGGTGGTTCAGTATGTTTTTTGGAGATGCAAAAACAAAAAGGAAAAATCCGCATGCCACGAATTTTTCCCGAATTTGATATTTATATCAAAAAAATAAATCTAATTTGTCAGCACGCATAAATAGCGCCTCTATCTGTTTTTATTGTAGCATATAATGAGTTTTATTTCAAGAGTTTTGTATTGTATATATTGATTTTTTTCTAAAAATAATTTATAATGTTGGAAAGATGCAAATTATAATTTATCATATAAGGAAAGGCAGGAAATTCAAATGGATCTTATAGAAAAGACAAAAAAATCCGAGCTTATTTTTGACGGAGCGGTGGTACATCTTTACCGTGACACCGTTACCCTTCCGGGCGGCGGAGAAAGCTTTCGGGAATATGTAAAGCATTTGGGAGCAGTATGCATTGTTCCCATAACCGATAAAGGCGAGGTCGTTCTTGAAAGGCAGTATAGATACGCAGTGGGACAGACCCTCATTGAGATTCCTGCAGGAAAGCTTGACAGTGCGGACGAAGATCCTCTCAAAGCCGCTCTTCGAGAGCTGCGGGAGGAAACAGGGGCAATTCCCCAAGAAATTATTTACCTTGGTGACTATTATGGTTCACCTGCCATTATGGGCGAAAGAATTTATATGTACATGGCTCGCGGCTTGAGCTTTGGAGAGACAGATCTTGACAAGGACGAATTTCTTGAGGTGTTTACACTGCCCCTTGACAAGGCTGTGGAAATGGTGCTTGACGGTGAAATTACCGACGGAAAAACCCAAGCGGCAATTTTGAGAGCAAAGCTTATGTTTGAAAAAAATATGTAAAGTATAAAAAGGACTGAAAAACTCAAATGAGCATTTTTAGTCCTTTTATTATATACCTTAAAAGCATTATCTTTTTTTGTAGCTTTCAATAATGTGATCTGCAAAAATTCTTCCAAGCTCAAGCTCACAAAGAGCATCATAATGACCGTAATCAGGTTCGCCCTCGGGCTCATAAAGAGTCGTCAACCCTTCATCTATGGTGGAAAAATAAATATTTAACGGTGAAAGCTCTGAAAACTGACGCTTGGCTTCATTTACAGCAGGATATGCAGGCTCACAGTAGGGACCGTTTGAGATTCCCGCATCTATAAAATAAATGCCGCCTTCCTCTGCATATGGAGCAAGATCCTCTCTGATGTATGACACCAAAGCCTTTTGATTTTCAAAATACCTTTCTCCCTTATGATCCGTAGTGTCGGATTCCCCCTGCATCCAACAAACAGCGCCAATTCGCCCCTCATATCCAAGGGTTTCAAGATGCTTCATATTTGCCATGGCAAAGGCTAAAAAGGCATTGTAAATCGAGCCCCTCTGCCCACGGCTCAGCCAATGCTGATGGAGGGAATAGCCGGACATGGTGTATTTCAGTATAAAAACAGTTTCGTCAGGATATGCCACAGATAGCTCTTCCGCCATGCCAACCTCAGGACCGAAAAATCCGCTTGCCGCTCCGCAGGTCAGATCAACCTTCACATATTCCCCCTTGGAACAGGCATTGTGATCATCAATGCAGTAGTTTATGAGAACGGAGGGATATCCCTCTTTATACCTTGCAAAATCATCGGGAGAAGAATTTTTTTCAAGATAACTTACAATTGAGCTGCCGCTTGCGTTGCTCTGCCCCAACAGCAAAATTACCTTCACCCTCTCGCCGTTGCCCCTTTGCAATTTTTTTGCAAGGGAATATTCAGTGTTCATATCAAGTAAAACAGGCTCGTCAAGGGACTCATCAATTCCGTCATCTTTTTCACATGATACTGTCAAAAGGCAAATGAGAACCAACATTAATAAGGCGACAGCTCTACAAAAAGCATTATATTTCATAATTATTTGATGATCTCAAAGCTGAGCATTTCATAGTGCAGTCTTGTGCCAACATCAACACCGGGAGGCAGAAGCGCCATGGCTATGAAAAGATCCTCCTCGTCTTTATTTTCATCATCACGCAAATATGCGTACTCACCTTCAATTTTTACAACTGTATAGTCCTTTGGTTCCATTTTTATCATCCTTTCATAGTAAAATTATTATAGTTTGAATCAATTGTCAGCCCTGTCATATAGCTGATTTGCGTATTGCCAATAATATTCCTGCAGACCTTCATCAATATATTGGAAAACCGCCTCTGCAAGATCATCGGGAATTCCATAAAATGCTTCCGCAATTGCACCCGCAATACAAGCCAAGGTATCGCCGTCACCGCCAAGGGAAACTGCGTTTCTGATTGCGTCCTCAAAGCCTTCGGAATCCAAAAAGCATACGATGGCTTGGGGAACGCTTCCCTCACAAGTCATATCGTGTCTGTATCCCGGACGGATCCCTTCTACGGTGAAATCAAGATCATAATACTTTTTCTCAATATAGGCTTTGATCTCGGATTTTGTACTTCCCGTTCTTGCAAGAAATATTGCCGCCGCAACTGCTTGCGCTCCTCTGATCCCTTCGGGGTGGCTGTGAGTTATTTCTGCGCTCCATTTTGCCAGTATTTCCACGTCCTCAAGGGTATCAACAGCCCATGCCACAGGAGAGACCCTCATGGCAGATCCGTTGGTATTTCCCCCGTAGGCATCTTCCTCATCAAGAATCATCCATTGATAAAATCTTTTTCCATATCCTGCATCGGGATACTGCAACCCGATCTCTTTTAATTTTTTTGCAAGAATATACTTGAACTCATACTCATCATGGCAATTAGCTTCACAGCAAGCGCAACCGACAGCAATTGTCAGCACACTGTCGTCTGTAGGTCTGCACGACGGTACAAATAATTCAAAATCCTTGGTTTTATCCGATTCAAATTCATATAGAGAACCTACAACATCTCCAATAATTGCACCTAACATGATAAATTGCTCCTTTTTAAAGCTAAATAACTCGTAATCCGCCATACCTTTTTGGTGTTTGATTTGACGTTTGCTTCTTGTCATCCGCATTATATCACAAGACAAGTTAGTATTCAATCCCTTTGCAAAAAGATTACCACGATATTTTAAAATTCATGCCGTTTTATCATCTCACATTATATATTCAACGTCTTCAACGGGAGAAAACCAATAGTCCCTCATTACTTTCAGAAACTCCTTTGTAATGGAATATCCGGAAGCATCTCCGATAACCGAATCGATTTGACAATGGGGACAAAGAGCCGTTTGACCGTTATCGATCCAACGGCGGATCTCTTGGGGTGAAAAAATATTCAAGCAGTAAAAGCAACCGCATTTTTGGCTGTTTTTTAACTCTTTAAGGTTACTTCCGCAGTGATCGTGGGCGGCAACGTGGAACTCAGTCCGAATACACGCCCACCAGATTCCCGTTTCCATGATACGTTGAGGAGAATACATTAAATGGGATTCCACTTTTTCTGCGCAAAATTCTTTTTTCAGATACCCCTCAAAATTCTCACCGTATATAATCATATCGCAGGGTTGTGAATAAGATATGATCGGCATACCGTCAAGCCCATCAAAGAAACAACGGATGGAATAAAACGGAATAAGCTTAGGACTATTTTCATATTCTGCCATAATCGCACCAAGGGTTTCTTCAGCACCCATTGTACCGTAGCGCCGCTCCATTTTCCTCAAAAAGTACGGTACGTTCATGATGTCAAATGAAAAGCCCTGTTCTATTCTGCTGCGAATGCCTTTGAATTTTTCAAGATTTTCATCTGAAAGATCCCTATAGTCAAAAAAATGCTCCGCAACAGGAACACCGCACCTCAAAAAAGCCTTGATCTCTCTTGGAAACGTAAACCCGAAAAAGCTTTGCGCGTCATTCAACTCTTGTTCGCTCATACCATTTTCAAATTGAATTCCATTTTCCGCCATGCGTCCAATGATACCGCTAAAGTCCGCTTCAAAATTCCAATGATATTCAACGGCGTCAGCATTAAATTCAAGTAATATCTCGTATGGGTCGCCATAGCACCAAAGCTTCAGCATTACGGTATTATATCCGATACAGTGGTTAAGATAATATAATTTAAGCTTGGACGAGGCTTTATAAAATTCTTCCTCATCATCATATTGCAGGTATCCGATCTCATACCCCTGACCGTCGTTTTTTTCCTTTCTGAATTGTCTGTAAATCATACAACAGGGATCGCATAAGTGATATCGTACTGTCAAGCCGATTGCTCCCTGACAAACATGGGAAACCTTTTCATAGTGTGAACTCCCATCATCAAAATGTATTGACAAATATTCACCGTCGGAGTCTATACTGCCAATCCCGCAATCGTGTACACAGGGAAGGATCGGTAGAGTATCACCGTCAAATCTATAGCTCCATACAGCATCCTTATGGACGAAATCGCTTTTAAGATACGATGACGGCGGCATTCCCATATATTTACAAAAAATTCCTGAAAAATAAGAGGCGTCACCGAAGCCGCATTTTTCAGCAATACTTCCCATATTATCCTCACCCAAAAGAAGCAGCTCCTTGCTTTTCTTGATCCGTTCATCAAGTACAAACCGCTTGAGAGTCCTGCCCGTACGCAAGATCAGCGCTTTGGAGAGGGTAGTTCTATTGGTGGAAAGCGCCTTGCAGATCCTGTCACGGTCAAGCTTTTCAGATAAATGCGCCTTAATATACTCCTCCGCCTCCGCACCAAGAAGCAACAATTGATCGTTCTTCATAGCATTCCTCCTTTTTTCTTTATTTTACCATACCTTCTCTTCTTTTACAAGTGCAACACGTCAATATCTTTTTAAAAAACGACAATACGGGACTTGTGAATTATTGCGTTTCACCGTTGAAAATATACAGGTAGTAGTCCTCAAGGGTTGGCGTAATGGGAACGGACTCCTCTGTGGGCTTTGTTCGGGAAATCGTTCGCAGTAAAGCTCCGTTTTCGTTTTTTGAAATATTTACCACTCTGTATTTGCCTAAACGAGTATTATCCTATAAAGCAAAAAGACTATGGAACAATTTGCTCTCATAGTCTTTTTTAAAGAACTATATAGTCCCGACCTGTACTTTTATTTGTGAAATAAACCGTCCTGATACGTAAGCCAAACACTAAATGGACATTATTTAGAGATCTGATATCTCATACACGGTCTGCCACCGGTTTCATAATCAATTTCAGAAAGCAGAATTCCTTTTTCGGTAAGGTAATTCAAGTATCTTCTGACTGTAACCCCCGTAAGACCGATGCTCTCGGCAATTTCATCCCCCGTCTTCCATTTAGACGGGTTCTTTTTCATTTCGTCGAGAATGGTCTGCAAGGTCTTTTCCTGTATTCCTTTGGGATAGAGTTCCTCGCTTTTTTTATGGGCATTTTCAATGATGAAATCGATATTTTTCTGATTGAGCGTATCAAGGTCTTTGAGCGCGGCAAGGTGTGAAACATACTTATCAAGCGCGATACGAAAACGATCGTAGGTAAAAGGCTTGACGAGGTAATCCACCGCTCCAAGATGTAAGGCTTCTTCCAAGGATGAACGGTCATTTGCCGCTGTTACCATAATTATATCCACTGACTTTTTGTTCTTACGAATCTGACGGAGTGTTTCAAAGCCGTCCATCAGTGGCATATATAAATCCAAAACAATCAGATCTACATCGTTATTTTCAAGATATTCAAGCGCACTTTTTCCGTCCTTACATTTTTTCACAACGCGAAAGGCTTTATTGCGATTGACATACTGCTCGTTGATCATTGATACCATCGGATCGTCCTCAACGATCAAAACCTTATAATCCATTTTCTTACTCCTTTATTTGCCGAGGCTTACGGTAACCGTAGTTCCTGTGCCGAATTGCGATTCAATGGCGATCTCACCGCCGAGGTTATCCACAATTCGTTTGACTTGATACAGCCCCGTTCCTCTGCCTTCTCCCTTGGTTGAATAACCGTTCTGAAATACTTTTTCCATATTCTCCGGCTTGATACCAACACCCGTATCGTTTGCCGTAATCAAAAGCGCCCCCTGCTTTGAATAGATACCAAACAACAGTTCCTTCGGTTTGTCATAATCTCCGCTTACTTCATTCATTGCGTCAAAGGCGTTATCAATGAGATTACCAATCACGGTGATCAGCGTTTCGGTAGGAATGGGATAATCGCTTTTTGAATACGCCGAGCCTTTCTCCAAAACGAACCTCACATTCAGCTCGGATGCTCTTGCCGATTTGCCGATGAGCAAAGCTGCAACGGCAGGCTCAGATATCGCCGACATAATTTTGCTGATGGTTTCTCTCTGCACAATGGTGATGTTTTCAATATAAGCCGCCGCCTTATCGTACATCTCCATTTGCAAAAGTCCAAGAATAACATGGAGCTTGTTAGTAAAATCATGGTTGTTGGCTCTCATAGAGTCCACAAGGTACTGTGTTCCGGCAAGATCCTCCATCAGCTTGATATATTCCTCACGGTTATGTAGAATACCGACCGCACCGATGATCTCGTTATCCTTTTTGATTGGGATACGGTCGATAAGAAGATTGGTGTTTTCAACACACGACTCGTGTACGCCGAATTCCTTTTCACCGTCTAAAAGTGTCTTTTCAAACACGGCGGGATCACAAATCTTTTGAAGGGGCTGACCGACAATATCATTTTCCGCCGAAAGCTCACTGCAACAAAGCATTTTCATCGCTGAAGTATTGATAAATTGCACCGTTCCGTTTTTATCAATAGCAAGTACACCCTCCGCAAGTGATTCTAAGATGTTGTCTCGCACCCGGTACATTGCGGAAAAGACATCCGGCTCATAGCCGTAAAGCTTCTTTTTGATGTTCCTCGAAAGCTCCGCAGAAATGATAATCTCCAAAAGAACCGCAACAACGGTAATCAGTGAAAAGACCAACATTATTTGAAGCGTTTCTTTTTGGATGTTTGCTTGAAGCATTACTGTGATGACGAAGCCAACGTAATTTCCGTTCTCATCGTAAATGGCAGCATAGGCACGTCGTTGCTTTCCCGATGGACCATCATTATCCTCGGCATAGAATTCGTTATCCCCAAACATAGGCAACGTACCATCGTAGATTGTTCCAATTAAGGTGTGGTTGGAATGATATAAGCGCACGTTATCCGCACTGACTATGGAAATGGCGTCAATATCTCCAAGGGATTTTTGAAGTGAATCAAAATATTCTTTTAAGTATTCGGTATTTGCATCGTTTTCCATGTTGTCCAAAAGCGGTGAAGTGGCTATCGTTTGAGAGATATTTTGAAGATTACGGTCCCGTTTTTGTGTTTCAAAATGAACGTTGATTAAAATACCGGTACTGCCAAGCACAACAGCAAGTAATATAATCAGTATAAACTGCGTTGAAAATATCTTTTTTTGTATTTGATGAATTGAATTGTTCACCGTCAATTTTTTATTCTTCATATGTTGCCCCATTGTACGCCGTTTTCTTTATTATAGCATATTTTACTTTCAAAAACAGCTTTTGAAAGTAAAATAAACGGAAAAAGATAAAAAAAGATGTTCCTTATTTTTATAAAATTGATTTATACACTCTCGCGTGATAGGATAATCCCGCCAAATATCATAAAGGAGTTTAACTTATGGAAATTGCACCTATTCTCGAAACAGTCATGCTTGTATGCTTTGGATTTTCTTGGCCTATGAATTTGATTAAAGCATACAAGGCAAAAACAGCAAAAAGCACGAGCTTGCCTTTTGTTCTTCTTATCATCGTGGGTTACATAGCCGGTATTTCAGCAAAGATCATAATGGGAAATATCAATTATGTATTGGTTGCTTATCTGCTCAACCTTGCCATCGTTTCTCTTAACCTCGTTGTGTATTTCAGAAACGCAGCACTTGACAAAAAACGAATAAGAACTAAAGGAGATTACAGATATGTTTGAAAAAGAAATTGCAAAATATAAATCTCTCAATCAACTTGCCGAGTCTGACGGTACGGTTATTTTCGGCACAAGCAGTGATATTAATATCCCCATTGGAGAATTAAAACAAGCATTTGCACTACAAGGCAGTATCTACAATCGCAGTTTTTCAGGGCTATCGATAACTGATTCAGCAAAAATGTACAGTGAATACGTTGCCGAGCTTTGCCCCGACACCGTAATCATACATATAGGAGATGCAGATGTGTCCGACTTTAGCGGTAAAGAAACCGAATTTGAAGAAAACTACCGCATGCTTATCGGTACAATCAGAGAAAAAAACAAGGGGTGCCGCATTGTCATCGTAGCCTTGAAAAATTACGATAATATCACCGCTGTTGCAGAGATCAACAAGCTTCTCAGCAAAATTGCAACTGCCGAAAAATGCGAATTTGAGGACATTTCGGAAAAACATGTATGGAACATTAAGGAAAACAGAGAAATTTCATCGTTTATATATGATGTCGGATTTGTCAGCCCCTTGAAAATCAAACGCTCAATCTACGATCTTGTCAGAATACTGTTCTGCTACGAAGGATAAGCAAATTTCATAAAAAAAGCACTTGCCCTCGCGTACCTGCGATAAAGCAGGTACGCTAATTTCAATTATATTTATTTTCCCACTTGACATTGACGCAACGTCAAGTGATATAATATAATATAGAGGGGGTGAGGATATGTATCAAAAGCAAATGTATGATATTACAGAGGTTTGCAAGATGCTTGGTACTACATCAAGGACGCTTCGCTTTTATGAAGAGAAAGGCATTATTCAAAGCACCACGGTCGGAACTTCAGCTCGCCGACAATATTCGGAAGAACAATTATCTCTTATAAAAAATGTCCTTGTTCTTCGCACATTGGGATTGTCCGTGAAAGCGGTTGCAGAGTTGCAAACCAAAGGAGCAGATCTGAAGGATGCTGTCCTTTCCAAGCGCGCAGAAATATATGCGTCTATTGATTCTCGCATTCGTGAAATCAATCTTTTGAATGAAGCTTTATCTGCGCTTGAATCCGGTAAAGATATATTTACCGAGGGTTGGCAGCTTTCTTCTGCCATGAATGCAGAAGAAAAAGAAGTCGCACGAATTTGTACAGATGCCATTTTAAGCGGAGATACTGATACGCTCTATGAGTATCTAAGTTCTCGTTTGGCAGAATATATGCCAAGAGACGTGTACCTTGTTGTTCGAAAAGACACGTTAGCTCCACTTGGTAATTTTGTTTCGATTGATAAAACAGTTGCAGACGATAGATTTTCAAACAAATTATATTGTTTTATCAGATATTCAAAACTTGGTCTTAAAATCACATACATATTCCACGGTGGAAAAATTGATGGGCTCTGGCTTGGATATTATGATATGAATGTGAGGTGAGACGATGAAAAGAATTATAGCTATCATTTTACTTATGTGTATCTTGGCTCTATCCGGATGTAATACCGAAAAACCTGATACAAATGAAGCAAGTGATAATAATGAGACGATCACGAATGAAACAACGAATATTCCTAACAAAGACATTCCTCAAGGTAGCATTGAGGAAAAGCATTTTGTTTTAGAAAGTAACGGCTATAAATTAAATGCAGTTTATACTTATATTGACGACGGAAATGCTCATCCTGCCGTTTTGTTGATTGCAGGCTCCGGTCCAAGTAATTACGACGAAACTCTCGGCACATTAAAGCCGTTTAAAGATATTGCAAATGGACTTGCTAAAGAAGGGATCAATTCTCTGCGAGTGGATAAAAGGACATTCAGCTATGCCGCAAACTTTGATATAAAATGCGGTATCGAAGAAGAATACCTCGATGATTGTAATACCGCCATTGAATATTTGAAATCACAAAATATTTCGGGCTTGTATTTACTCGGTCATAGCCTTGGAGGTCAGATTACCACCGAGCTTGGCGCAAGTATCGAAGGTATTGACGGTATGATACTTTTCAATAGCTCGGCACGGCATCTTGCGGATATTGCATGCGATCAATATTCTGCTGCCGATCCTGTCAATATAGAGTCCTACATCACTTATGCAGAGGCTGCAAAAAACGCAACCGCTTCTTCTGCAAAGGGATACTATTATTACGGCGCGACAGACTATTATTGGGCGTCATATAATAGCATTGACACCGCTCAAAATATTGTTGAGGCTAATATCAACACGCTTATCATTAATAGCAAATTTGATAAGCAATCCTTTGACGAGGATCTCAATCTATGGTCAACGCTCTTTTCAGATTCTGCAAACGTATCCATATGCGTATATGACGACATAAGCCATTTCGGATATAAGATTGATACTACAGATCCTTCGTCAATATATACCCAAGTAGATTTTCCGAGTGAGGTTATTTCCGCTTTCACTGATTTTATAAAAGGAGATTGATGAAAATGAAGAAGATTGCTTTTGTTATTCTGACAATAGTTCTTGCCTTTTCTTTGACCTCCTGCAAAGTAAATTGGTTCGATCAGCAATATGATGTTCCGTGGTGGGCGATTGCTATTCCGGTACTTGTATTTTCTGCTATTGTTTTATTTGTGGCTGGCAAGCATATTGCCTCCAAAAAGTATGTCTGTCCTAAATGCAACAAATCATTTTATCCCAAATGGTGGCAGGCAGCGATTTCCATTCATATGAATGATGATCGAGTTTTCAAATGTCCTCACTGCGGGAGAAAAGGCTTTTGCCCTCTTTCAAGAGAATCGGAGGAATAACAATGGTTATCTATTACTGCATAACTATCCTTGCAAATATTGCGGCAATTCCAATTTTTTACGAATACATAAATATCAGCGCATTATCAATTGTTCCGCTATTCTTGATTGCATTGATGATCTTCCAAGCACTACTCTTCAAGAATGAAAAAGTGGAAAATGGGTTCCGAACTGCATACGGTTCTAATCTGACCGCAGATGAAGAAAACAAACTGCTTAGTAGCGGTTCATCTTTTCTATTTGCCACAATTCCGTGGATGATACCATTCATTCTGTTCTTTCCGGCAATTGTAAAGGTTCTTTCCATCTTGGTTTACATTATCGGATTAGTTGGCGGTTTGATACTGTACAGAATCAAGAACAAAGGTAAAATTGTTAACCGAATTAACGCTGAAGAAAAAGAGCGTCAAGAACAAGAAAAGAAAGAACAACTTGGGAAATGGAGATAGCTATCTCGCCCCGCATCGTTCGTGGCTTCGCTTTTGTGTCCACAAAAGCAGTGCTTGTCAGGAAAATTGATAAAGCATAGATGAACATAAAAACGGCTCCCTTGTGTAAAGGGAGCTGTCACCGAAGGTGACTGAGGGATTGTTTTACGATGGAATTTTTTCTTTTACAATCCCTCCGTCTCGCTTGCGCGAGCCACCTCCCTTTACACAAGGGAGGCTCATTACCGCCGACAGTACACCTATAAGGTGTAACACACTATACCTTGCGGAGCAAGGCGTGTGAAAAGGAGTACGAACAATCGTCCGTACTCCTTTTGTTTTTCGGCAGGCAAACCTGCTTTATGGTAGGTGCCCCTTCGGTGGTCTGTTTTGCTTTATAGCGTATCTTTAGGGCAAGAGAAAACGGGTTCAAGCTGCACGCGAAATTCCCCTTTTGCGCGATCTTGGTGCAGCTTGATGAACTCGCCATTGGCGAGTTCGGGGTTCAGAATCCCTGAAGGTGCACCAAAATAATATTGTGTTTTCAGGTGAAATTTTCTGCGGATTTTGTAGCGTCTCGGCTCCACGCCTCCACTTCTTTCACATATTTTTGAAAGCGTATATCCTGTCGGATTGGATTAAATGAATTCCAGGATAAACGGAAAAGAACCGATTCTTTGCTAATACCACGGATATTTCTGGAGTATTGCGGGAAAACAGGAGAGGGATTACCCTCCACATTCGATTCGTCAAAGTATTGCTCGCGGGCAGAGGAAATAAACTCGCCCAAATATTGAAAGGCTTTTTCATAATCACCGTCGAAAGCGGCCCGTTGAGCCAAGCGAACAGACGCATTACATAAATGATATTTTAATAAAGGCGCATTTGATACACCGATGGCGTGTATAATTTGATATTCGATCTCATAAATCTCATCCATTTTTCGACGCGCATCTTTGTACTCATTGTGGAGTGTTATTCCATAGCTTTGGGCGAGTCTTTCGATGTCCCAAAGTAAGAACGAGACGGTATCGTAGATCGATTCTCGGTAATATTCACGACTTTCCTCCGCCTTGCCTTCGTTTACCGCGAGATTTCCAAGCATTCTGTATTTTGTATAACGACTTCCAGGCAAGCCGTCAATTTCTTCTTTTGCTCGACGGAAGTCAGTAGCGGCGATATATACGTCGGCAAGCTTGCCTCGGGCTTCTGCTATAGTGCCGCACGTCGAGTCCTTTGTCAAAAGCCCGGCGTGATCTTGAGCGGTACGTACAAGGCTGTCTTTTTCCGCCTCACTCAAAGTCTTTTTTTCATAGGCCAAGCGTTCGGCCGCAAGACTGAGAAGATTAAGAAGAATTTTTTCGTTGTTTGGATGGGATTTTAATAGCTCGGTGTATTTGTCGTATTTATCTTTAAGGGACACTTCTGCGGTATAAATTTCATATAGGGAGGTGTCTGTCAAAGTGTCCGCACGGCCCAAGAGTTCGTCTGTGGATATACCAAAAAGCTCAGCTATGGGAACAAGCATGGAAATATCGGGCGTTCCGTTGCCGGTTTCCCATTTTGAAACAGCCTGTGGAGTGACCATCAGGAATTTTGCAATCTCCTCCTGCGTCATTCCCGACAATTTTCGGTACTTTTTAAAATTATCACAAAATATCATGATTTCTCCTTCATGTTTTATTTGCAATGGCCTTTGCATTATTAGTTTATCATAATTAACAAACAAAATCAAGCAACACTTTTTCGGGAAAAAAACAACGACCGGTTGCGTGAAATTATGCTCATTTAACAGAACCACAGACTTATACAGGAAAAACCATCGAGAGTACCGTTTTTTATCACTCTCGATGGTTTTCTTATGGACAAAAGCAGCATTTTATGATATGATTATTTTGCAAAATCGCGTAACCAAATTCGGAACTGCCACACTATAGGGATGAAAGGAGGCGAGGAAATGCAAGAATCGAAGACTATGCGTGATCGACTGATCCACGATTTTACCGATAACTATATGGAAAAGCTGTTTTATTTCTGCCTCAAAAAGACAGGCAGTCGAACAGAAGCGGAGGACTTGACACAGGATATCGCGCTGAATATTCTGACTGCTCTGAACAAAGGCACCATTCCTACGAGCTTTTCGGCCTGGGTTTGGCAGATCGCGCGCAACCGCTACTGCGCATGGGCTAAGGACAAGCATGATCGAAATGAGTCGGTAACCGGTTCCGACATCGGCGATTATGAGATTGAAGATGAAAGCGAAAATATCCTTGATGAAATGATACACGAAGAGCAAATGGCTCTGCTCAGACGTGAGCTGGCGTTCATCAAAAGCGATTATCGCAGCATCGTCGTCGCCCATTACATAGACGGTAGAAGTCTTCGTGAAATCGCATTGTCGCTGTCCCTTTCGGAAAATACGGTGAAGCAACGGCTTTTCCGTGCAAGACAAATTTTGAAAGAAGGTATGGATATGGCAAGAGAATTTGGTGTAAGAAGCTATAAGCCGGAGGAAGTGAACTACAGCAACAACTGTTCACGCCCCGGCGACAAGAACCAACCCTATAGTGTGATGGAACACAAAATGTACCAGAATATTCTGTTGGAGGCCTACGGAAATCCTTCCACCGCAGAAGAGCTTTCCCTGGAGCTTGGCGTGGCACTCCCTTATATGGAGGATGAACTGGAATGGCTGACGAAAGAAACCTTTTTGATCAAAGACGGAAATAAATATCAAACCGCGTTTCCTATCGTAAGCCGTTCTGCCCAAGAGCAAGTACATTTCGCTTGGTTAACCGCTGCGCCCTCGATTACAAAAGCCTTGATCTCTTTTGTGGAGCGTCTGAATGATGCCTTTGTGGGGAGTGGAGAACCATTCTACGGCCGGTATCAGGATTATGAAAGCGCCAAGTGGTCGATTTTGATGCTGGCGTTTGATTATTTCATGTACAAGGCACCGAAAATCCGTGATTTTACCCAGCGTCCTGACAACGGATATTGGGACATGATCGGATATCAGAAGCGACCTGTATCTGAGCCGAATTTTGTCGGCAATCATGGAGGCTATTATGGCTTCCAACAGTTCAAATATGAATTCGACGGTATTTCTGATCGAACACCTCCTTATCTTAACGAAGAGGAATCGAAGGTTCTGTATGATTATGTCATGGAAAATACGGTGGAGGAGAATGGTGAAACCGTTGAAAAGCTGATCGGATACGGATATTTGAAAGAAAGCGGAAATGAGTATATCCCCGATGTAGTCACGATCAAAATGGATGAAGTCAGAAATGCGATTCGGAGCATGGGCGAGCCCGTCATGTCTGAACTTTCTGTGTTGGCTGAATGTGCAAAAGCGTTGCTGAAAAGCCTATATAACGAGGTTTACGGCATCGTATGTGCTGATCTTCCTCCTGTCTTTTTGAAAGATAGTTATCAATGCAGAATGGCTGTTTCGAATTGTTATTTCTGTCGTGGTTATGTTATGGCGGAAGCATTGAAAAGCGGGTATTTGCTCGCTTATGATCAAGTAAGTCCCGCCATTGGCGCACATTTTTGGCTCGATTCATAAAGCAAACCGCCGAGAGTAACCGTAATTGGTCGCTCTCGGCGGTGTTACTTTATTTTATGCGTTTGTTCAGTGTTCCTATATACTTCGGACGGAAAACAAGCGATCAACAGGTCGTTACACATTGGATGCAAGGGAATACTGAAAACAAGAATTTTGTCCATCTGCTTGAAAAATTTTCATACCTATGTTATAATATGTGTGTTTCTATAAAGTGAAGATAGGGACTACTTAATGGTGAATATACTGTTTTTGATCGCATACGGGAGGTGTCATGATGGATATGAAAAAATGGTTTAAGGAAGAAGCGAAATTTGGTCTTATGATTCATTGGGGATTGTATTCTCTCCTGGCAGGCGAATATAAGGGACAACGAATGGACATGATCGCGGAATGGGCTCAGTCCTATTTCAGAATTCCCAACGCCGAATACGAAAAGCTGGCGGCGGCTTTTAATCCCGTGTACTTTGACGCGGAAGAGTGGGTCAAGCTTGCCAAGGATGCGGGCATGAACTACATGGTGGTGACCTCCAAGCATCACGACGGCTTCTGCATGTTCAAATCTGATTACGATAACTATAACGTGGTGGATGCCACGCCCTTCGGCCGTGACGTGATCGCTGAATTGGCGGCTGCTTGCAAAAAGCATGATCTGAAATTCGGCCTGTATTACTCCCAAGAGCTTGATTGGCACGAGCCCCACGGTGGTGGCTATTTCCCCACCCATCTGAACGTTTGCGATACCCATTGGACGAACAACTGGGATTTCCCGGACGATGCCGCCAAAAATTACGAAATCTGCTTCCGCCAAAAGATCATCCCTCAACTCACCGAGATCCTGACAAAATACGGAGATTTGTGCCTCTTGTGGTGCGACACGCCCCATCAGATCACCCCCGCCCAATCCAAGGAAATTCGGGATCTGGTGAAATCTATCCAGCCGAATTGCCTGCTCAACAGCCGCTTGGGTAACGGACTGGGGGATTATTGCTCCATGGGTGACAACGAGATCCCCGAGGAGGAGATGGGTACCGCCTTGGTAGAAGCGCCCACCACCCTCAACGATACCTGGGGATTCAAGTATTACGACGATAACTGGAAGAATGCCGACGAGGTGCTGCGCCTGAAGGAGCATCTCAACAGCAGAGGCGTCAATTATCTTCTGAACGTAGGGCCCGATCATCTGGGACGGATTCCCGTGCCTGCATTGGAGATTCTCCGCGAGGTGGGCAAGCGCTCTCGGTAACGGGAAGGAATTACTAAAAAAAGCCGACCAACGGCTGATCTGCTTTTCGCAGATTTGTTGGTCGGCTTTTCTTATCGGAATAACAAAACGGAAAAATAGGTAACGGTATCGGGACCGTTCATGTATTTGATGCCGATAGCCTTGGACATACTGCACACGTCAATGCCGCAGGCCTCAGGCGGGCGACGCATCTTATCGGGGTGACGGCAGGGGGCGTCAGGGTAGGTACAGGTCTCGCACAGATGGCAGGTGCCCATACCCAAATGGATATGGCTGAGATCCGTTTGCGCAAGGGCGGTGGCAATCTCGTCATCCAGCTTTTGATGATTTTCGGCCGCGGCCTGGATGCCCTCGATATCAAAGGAGTCCTCCAACGCATGGCAGGTTGTAAATACGAAAGCGGCCTTGCAGGTGTAAAATTCGTCGCGCAAGGCCTCCCAATCGCCGCAACCGGGGGGACAACTCCAGGAGGTCCCGTACTTGCCGCAACGATTGGCTTCACACATACCCCTCACCTCCGCAGAGAAGGGAAGGTCTTGGGGCGAGACCCAGACGGATTGATGGATCGGGCAAGTCTTATGGGTGAGACTGTCGAGAAGAGTGGAAAAGCGAGCTTGAATGTGGGTCATGACGACTCCTTTCATGCTTCCTCCCAGGGAAACATCATGTATTCCATAAATTTATCGCTGAACGAGGGGGACAGATTCAGCTCCACCGTTTCACAGGTGGCCGCGTCGCGGGCAATTTGGGAGATCAAGGAAGGATCACAGAGGGCCTTGGCCGCGCCTTGCAGGGCGCTATTGCCGATGGCGGTCATGTTTTGGCGAGGACAATCGGGAAGCAGTCCCACGGTGACCGCGGAATGGACGTTCATGTAATAGCCGAGGCCTCCCGCAATGCAGATGTGGGAAAGCTCACGCGGAGATACCCCTGCGGTTTCGCAAAGAACCTCCATTCCCGCGCGCAGGGCGCTTTTAGCCAATTGGAAGGCGCGGATATCCCCGCCCGTCAGGGTCAGATCCTTGGCGTAGGGAAAGGGATCCTCCTCAAGATATCCTGTTTCGTCCAAAATCCCTTGCCCGAGCAATAGGGCGATCAGATCAATGAGACCGCTGCCGCAGATCCCTACGGGGGGCGCATGGTCTATGGTCTCAACCTCCAGGGAAAAACCGTTGAATTTAACGCCGCAAACCGCTCCTTTGATACCGCCCACGCCTGTGGAAATGCCTGCGCCCTCCAGCGCGGGACCTGCTGCCGTAGAGGTGCCGTATAGCTTGGCGCCGTGCTTTTTACCCGTAAAGAGGATCATCTCGCCGTTGGTGCCCATGTCCACGAGAAGGACGGGCTCATCGTGATCTGTGATCCCAAGGGACAGCATGCCAGCCGTGATATCACCGCCGATGAAGGCGGAGATCGAAGGGAGGAGGGTGACGTGATCCACGGGAAGGTTCAGCTCGGATCCGGCCAATCTTTGGGTATCTGTAAAGGCGGGGGTGAAGGGATACGCGCCCATGCCGGCGGGGGAGACGCCGCAAAACAAATGCAGCATGGTAGGGTTGCCTGCTACGGTCATGGAGGGGACGGGAGCACCGCCTGTCAACTCACGGAGCATGAGACGGACGGCCTCCAGAAGCAGATTTTGCATGATACGGAGGTTCTCCGGATTCTCCATTACGGCGCCGATACGGCTCATGACGTCAGCTCCAAAGCTTTTTTGAGGATTGAGGCGGGAGATGGTGCGGAGGACGGTGCCGTTTTCAAGATTCACCAGCGCGGCCGCCAGGGTGGTGGTTCCAATGTCCAGAGCGATGCCGCAGGTGGACAGGTCTGTGCTGGGCGCTTCCTCGGCTTGCACCGTCAGCCCCTCCCCCTCGGACACGGGGAGCAGGATGATCGCTTCTCGATCAGAGCACCAAACGCGACAGGCGAGAAGCTGCCCGTTCGAGTCAGGGACGGCCATGGTCACCCCGTCCGGATCGACGGCAAAGCTACCCGAAACCAAAGTGACACGACACTTACCGCACTTGCCCCGCCCGCCGCAATCGGCGTGTAGGGGATAGCCCGCCTCGGCCAGGTAGGCTGAGAGACGTTTCCCCGTGGCCGAGCCCGGGACAGTAATCTGTATCATTTGACTCATATGCGAATTTCCTTGATCTTTTCGGCGTAATACTGTACCAGCTCAAACTTGGTGCCGGGCATGAGACGGTGATCGGGGCAGGGCAGGAAGCCGCCCAGGGATACCAGTCGCTTCATGCGTTCGATCTCGGCGTCTACGGCCGCTTTGTCCTTGCGGAGCGCGGTCTTATCCATACCGCCAATGCCCAATATCCGTTCGCCGTACTTTTTACGGGCGGCCTCAAACTGATCACCCCAGACACCGACCTCAATGGGGAACAGAACATTAACACCGTTATCCAGCCAGGTGGGGATGAGCTTATCGATCACACCGTCGCAGTCCAGCGAGATGATGTCGATGCCATGCTGATGAAGCAGATCGTTACGCTTTTTGTAATGCTTGGCGCAAAGCTCGTCAAAGGTGGCAGGGGAGAGAAGGGGGCCGGTCTTAAAGCAAATGTCCTCCCAGTAATGGGCAAAATCAAATTGCGCCCCTGTCTCCAAAACGGCTTCGACGCACTTGTATTGCATATCGGCAAAGGTGTCCACGATATCCGCGAAGAGATCTTCGTCCTCATCGTAAATGAGGTAGCTCATGCCCACCACCGAGGTGATATCGCGAATGGAGCCGAGAACCGAGCCCACGTGGAGTCCCACGGGAGTATCGGCGGGACGGAGCTCGTTGAAATGCTTGAAGTATTCTGTATTTACCCGTTCAGGGCAGAATTGCATCTTGGGACGGTACAGCGTCTCAAAGGCGTCTCTGTCCTTGAGGAGATAATCATCCTCCGAAGGTATAGAGGTGATGCCGGGCTTGATCCTTTCGATCAGGCCGTTGTGATTTTGAACCCGACGGGAGCCGTCCGGCAATTCCTCCAACACCTTGGCTTCAAAGCCGGGATAAAGTCCATTGTTGGTGCCCACTACGTGGTTCCAATTGAAATCCCAGCCGATGATTTGATCTAATTCCTTTTCTTTGGCACTGCCGTCGTGGTTGCCTACTGCCAATTCTCGGGATATCTTTCCTTGATCTGCCCACTCAGTCAAAAGCTCGGGCCAGTAGCTGAAATGGACGGCAGGTAAGCGGTCGGCGGGCTTGTAGTGGAGAATATTCAATGCGCGTTCGCGGTTTGTCATAAGATACCTCTTTCATCATTTGGTGTGGTAAATTGTTGCTTGACGAGCGGACACCGAACGCTGTCATCCAGAGGAGGGCCGATGCCCGACGAAGGATCTTTGCCCGTAGGGCAACCAAAACCATGGCTGAGTAGGGTTTCCCTTCGGGAAAAGATTCTTCGGTCGGCAGGCGCTTACGCTGGCCTCCCTTTGAATGACAGTTGCAGGGAACGCCCTCATACACCTGTAAACAACAATTTACAGGCCTAACCACCCATTGCGTGATGCAGTAGGCACAGGATGCACTACCCCGAGCCAGAGCCCCACCGCAGGTGGTAAACAACAGGGCATCTCTAAAAACTCATCGCACGTCGATATGACGGTGCTTTTTCCGTCATACGTCACAAAATTCTTTCGCATAGGGTCACCTATGCGAAAGAATTTTTTTAGTCTGACGAAAAAATTCCTCGCATCTCGCCTCACGCTGAATATTTAGAGATGCCCAACAATTTATCGCTTCATGTCCCATCGCGGTATGCGGCATGCACGGGATGCACCCCCCGAGCCAAAGCCCCACCGCAGGTGGTAAACAACAATTTACAGATTTATCATTTTTTGAAAACGGGACAGGTGTTGATGTGCCCATCCTTGTGGGTCACCTTGCCGCAATACTCATGAAGCAGGGCCACATAGTCCTTGTAGCAGTCCATGGATACGTCAGGCGGTGTCTGGTGATCCACCGAGACAATGACCTTCCCACGCGCCATGGAGGGCAGAATGCGTTCGAATTCAGCCTTCATGGCTTCCTTGCCGTGCTTCATGCACATCTTGTCAAAGTGACCGAGGAAAGCCATCTGCGGCTGCTTATCAAGATAGACCGATACGTCCACCCCCGCCTGGCGTTCCAGCGGAAACATCCCGTCGGCTCCTACCTTAGCATACCAATCCACCGCCATGGTGATGTCACCGTCGGAGTCGATGAACACGGGGATGCCGTACTCATGGATGACGGGGATGACCTTGCGGTAAAAGGGGGCGAGGAATTCGTCAAAGCAAGCCTCCGAGATCATAGGGCCTGAATTGTAGCTCATGTCCTCGGCAAAGCTCATGAAATCAAAATGGAAGCGGGAGAAGACGTAGCGGAACAGATCGATAAGCCAATCGGAGTAGGTCTCGCACATATCGTGATACAACTCGGGATAGTCGTAGAAGCTGTACAAATGGTTTTCAATGCCGAAAAGCGTGCGCGGATACCAGAAAAAGCCCTCCACCGTAAAGAAATGCAGGGTGTCGCCTCGGTTATGAGTTCTTTGGAGATAATCGAAATGTGCCTCAGGGATCACGGTCTCCACAGGGGGGAACAGGGTCCGTTTCACACGCTCCCAGTCTGCTTCATCCTCCACAATACCCAAACCCTGTCCGGGGACGGGTGGGGTGGCAGGGGTGTGGTAGGAGACGCCGGTCTGCAGGCACTTGTCCAGCCCGAAAAATTCCTGGATCGCCTCTACGGAAGCGCACTCGGTGGGCAGGCCCTCAGTATGCCAGCGATTGACGGTCAGATGCCACCAGGGCGCCCACTCAATGGCAGGGGCGCGATCGACGGGCTGGCCTGAAAGATAGCGGCGGAATCTTTCGGAAGCGGTCATACCTTGCCTCCTTCTGCCGCATCACGGGCGGCCTTGAAAAACGCGTCGATGTTGTCCCATTTAGCGGTGGGGGGGATATCACAGCCCGAGGACAGCACAAAGTTGGGGTGACCGTCACAGGCTGCGATCAGCGCGGTGACGGCTGCGTACATCTCTTCGGGAGTGCCGCCGGCAAAATGATCCACGGGGGAGATGTTACCGCACACAGGGCGGTCAGCGGGCATTTTTTCAAGCATGGTCTTGAGGTCTACGGCATCGCCAAAATGGTAGGCCGCCGCGCCGTTCTGATAGAAGGACTCAGTCATCAGGGGCGTGTTGGGGCCGCAGTTGTGGTAGACGACAATGAAACTGTCGTCCTGTACCGCATCTATGATTTCTTTGACATAAGGCGCGGAAAATTCGGCCTCCAGAGCAGGGGATAAAAGACCGGATAAGGGCTCGGCCATGACGATACCGTCCACTCCGGCATCCTTGTAAGCCTGAGCATAAGCCTTCAGGAACGCAGTGGTCTTTCGAAGGGCTGCGTGAACGAAATCCTCGTCCGCAATGCAGTTGACCAAAGCCTCGGATACGTCCATGAGCCGTCCTGCCAGGGAAAAGGGGCCGATGATGCCCGCCAACACGGGGCGGTCGGCGATAGCGCTCTTGGCGTTTCTGGCGGCTTCAATATAAAGACCTGTGCGGCCGTCGCCCACAGCGGGGACGGTCAGGGCTTCTGCCTCGTCCTCGTCGGAGATCAGGACGCCTATCACGGTAGGAACCTCGTCCTCGGTGGCCTTGATCTCGCAGCCGAAGGCTTCGGCCTCCACCGACAGGTCCATCATGCAGACCGCGGCGGCAGCGTCGGTGCGCTGAGCCACACGAAGGATACCCTCTGTTTGCAGGGCGGCGTTGTGAGTGAAATCATATACGCTGGCGCCCAATAGCTGAGCAGAGGGAAAGGACAGGAGCGGGAGCGGCTTTCGGCTCTCGGAAAGAGAGGAAAGCCACTCGTTCATATTGTATTTCATAAATAAAATACCTCTGTGATTAAGTGTGGGAGTAGGTGATGCGGCGGCTGGACCGTCAGTCACTTACGCGCCTTTCATTTCAAGGATCAGACGCTTGGCTTCTCTGGCGGCAGAGGCGGCGTCCAGGGTATAGCAATCAGCGCCAATTTCATCAGCAAAGGCCTGGGTAATGGGCGCGCCACCCACCATGACCTTGACGGTATCACGGATGCCTGCTTCCACCAGGGCATCGATGACGTCCTTCTGACCCATCATGGTGGTGGTGAGCAAGGCAGAGAGGCAGACCAGCTGTGCGTTGTTTTCCTTGACGGCGGCCACGATGGCGGCGGGCTCGACGTCTACGCCGAGATCCACACAGGCGATGCCCTGACCCTCGATCATCATCTTTACCAGATTCTTACCAATGTCGTGCATGTCGCCCTTGACGGTGCAGATGACGGCGGTGCCCAGGGGCTCTACGCCTTCGTTGGAGAGCACGGGCTTCAGAATTTTCAGACCCGCGTTCATAGCCCGTGCTGCTACCAACACCTCCGGGACAAACACCTCGTTGTTTCGGAACTTGTCACCAACAAGGTTCATACCTACCACCAGGCCCTCGTTCAGAATGGCCTCGGCGGAGATGCCCTCCTCCAGGGCTTGGGTGACCAGAGCGGAGACATCCTTGGCCTTACCGCGCTGAAGCTTTTCGGAAATTTCATTCAAAAGTGCTGCATTCATGGGGGAATATCCTCCTCTATATTTGTTTTTTTCATTATACCATAAGATGATTGTTTGGTAAAGAGTTTTTGGCGATTTTTTATCACTTTTTGAACGAAATTTTTCTCCCCCCAACGGAACCATATGACATATACGAAGAATGCAAATTGTTCTGAAAAAATCCTTGATTCCTCTTGACAAAAACAGATAAATTGTGTATAATAGCAATGTTTAGGCTATGAACATGCGTGAGTAAGCACCTGAAAGCAGGACAGAGAAGGGATGCCTTGGGCTGGAAGCATCCTGTGCGGAAATGTGCCGAAGTTTCAGTATGGGAGCCTTCCGTCGAAAAGCAGAGGATGATGGTCCGTGTCTGCGTTAAGTCGGATGCCGTGTGTCATGACGCACAAAGAAAAGCGCAGAAGGAAAACTTCTGAAATAGGGTGGTACCGCGAGCATCTCGTCCCTAACTGTGGGGCGGGATTTTTGTTTTGCGGTATGGCTCCGGATTCCTTGTAAATTTTATTGGAGGATAGAAAAATGCTATCGGTAGAAGAAAAAATTTTAGAGATCAAAGAAAAAATGACCGCTGATCTGAACGGCGTGTCAAGCTCCGAGGGCCTGACCCGCCTATGGGGCGAATATCTCGGCAAGAGCGGATGTGTGACCATGCTCTCCCGCGAGCTGGGCAAGGCAGCCCCCGCCGACAGACCCGCGCTGGGCAAGGCCATCAACGCACTGCGCGGCTGGGCAGAGGAACAGTTCAAAGCCGCAGAAGCCACCGTCAAGCAGAGAGAAATGGAGGAGAGATACCTCCGTGAGGCCGTGGACGTGACCATGCCCGGGGAGGAGCTGCCCGTAGGAGGTTTGAACCCCGTCACCATCGTCCGCCGCCAGCTCATCGACGTGTTCGGCGGTATGGGCTTCAAGGTCTTCGAAGGCCCCGAGATCGAGGACGATTACCACAACTTCACCGCCCTCAACACCCCCATGGAGCATCCCGCCAGAGACAAGCAGGACACCTTCTATATCAATGACGATCTCCTGCTCCGTACCCACACCTCCCCCGGTCAGATCCGCGTGATGGAGGCCTGGGAGCCTCCCTTCAAGGTACTGGTGCCCGGCCGCGTGTTCCGTTGTGACGACGACGCCACCCACACCCCCATGTTCCACCAGATGGAGGGTCTGGTCATCGACAAGAACCTCTCCCTCTGCGACCTTCACGGGCTCCTGGACACCATGGCCAAGGCCATGTTCACCCCTGACACCAAGACCCGCTTCCGTCCCTCCTACTTCCCCTTCACCGAGCCCAGCGTGGAGGTGGACGTGAGCTGCTGCGAGTGCGGCGGCAAGGGCTGTAGCCTGTGTAAGGGTACGGGCTGGATCGAGATCCTCGGCGGCGGCGTCGTCAACCGCAAGGTCATTGAGAACTGCGGTCTGAACCCTGACGAGTGGTCGGGTCTCGCCTTCGGCTTCGGTCTTGACCGTATCTCCATGCTCAAGTACGGTGTCAACAATATCCATATTTTGTTCGACGGTGACACCCGTATCCTGTCCCAGTTCAAGAAGTGAGGTGTAGATTATGCTGTTACCTATCAGTTGGTTAAATGAATACGTAAACGTCTCTGACATCCCCACCGAGGTTTTGCAGAAGAGTCTGTTCTCCTGCGGCTTTGAGGTTGAGGAGGTCGTGAATTTCGGCGGCGAGATTTCTCGCTGTGTGGTGGGTAAGATCCTCACCCTGGTTCCCCATGAAAACTCCGATCACCTTCAGATCGTCACCCTGGACGTGGGTGAGTACGGCTCCGAGCTGCAAATCGTCACGGGTGCCCACAACATTGCCGTGGGTGACTACGTCCCCGTGGCTCTGGACGGCTCCACCCTCCACGGCGGCGTGAAGATCAAAAACGGTATGCTCCGCGGCGTCCCCTCCTACGGTATGCTTTGCTCCGGCGAGGAGCTGGGCATCGACGACGATTGGTACGAGGGCGCATCCGTCCACGGCATCCTGATTCTTCACGAGCCCGTGGCTCCCGGCACCGACATCAAGGACGTGCTGGATATGAACCAGGAGATCTACGACGTGACCATCACCGCCAACCGCCCCGACTGTCAGTCCGTGTACGGCCTGGCTCGCGAGGTGGCCGCCTACTTCAAGCGTGACTTGAAGCCCCTCGATCTTGATTACACCGTCTCCGTCCAGCGCGACGAGAGCATCCACGTCTCCGTTGAGGACGCTGACCTTTGCCCCCGCTATATCGCCCACGACGTGAAGGACGTGGTGGTGTGCAAATCCCCCGAGCTGATCCGCCGCCGCCTGAAGATGTGCGGTCACAACGCCATCAACAGCATCGTGGACATCACCAACTATATCCTGGTGGAGCTGGGTCAGCCCATGCATGCCTTTGACTGCGATCACGTGACCGATAATACCATCATCGTCCGCCGTGCAAAGGCAGGCGAGACCATCCAGACCCTGGACGAGAAGGTATTTGAGCTGACCACCGACAACCTGCTCATCTGCGACGCCAAGGAGCCCGTGTGCATCGCCGGTGTCATGGGCGGTCTCAACAGCGGTATCCGCGAGACCACCACCGACATCATCTTCGAGGCTGCCAAGTTCGCCCGTGACAGCGTGAGAAAGACCTCCCGCGCTCTGGGTCAGAGCAGCGCTTCCTCTGCCAAGTTCTCCAAGGGTGTGGACGCCTACACCACCGAGCTGGCCATGAACAGAGCCCTGCATCTTATCTGTCAGTACGGCTACGGTAAGGTGGGTTGCACCCGCTTTGACATCGGCGGCGCCCCCGCAGCCAACACCCCCGTGACCACCACCTACACCGCTATCAACCGTGTGCTGGGCATTGAGGTGCCCACAGAGGAAATCAACGGCATTCTGTCCCGTCTCAACTTCGAGCTGACCGTGGACGGCGATCAGATCTCCGCCACCGCCCCCGCTTACCGCGAGGACGTGGAATCCTACCCCGACCTCTCCGAGGAGGTCATCCGTATGTACGGCTATGACCACATCACCCCCAAGCTCATGGAGAACGCCCACGTCACCAGCGGCGGCTACACCTTTGAGCAAAAGATCTTCAACAAGGTGCAGGACACCCTGGCCGAGGCAGGTTGCTTTGAGACCATCAGCTACGCCTTCTATTCCCGCGCAGAGCTAGATCTGCTCCGTATGCCTGCCGATGCTTTGGAGAACGATATCGTTTCCATTATGAACCCCCTCAGCGATAACTACGCCATTATGCGCACCACCCTGGTGCCCACCCTCTGCCAAGTCATGGCTCGCAACGCCAAGCGAGGCAACGAATGCGGCCGTTTCTTCGAGATCGCCCGCAGATTCACCAAGGGTCAAGGTGACCGTCCCGTGGAGGAAATGATGGTTTGCGTGGGTGCCTTTGGTGATAACGAAACCTTCTTCACCGTCAAGGGCATCACCGAAAAGCTGGCCGATGCCTTCAAGCTTCATTTTGAGTATCGCAAGGCTCAAAAACCCTTCCTGCATCCCGGTATGACCGCCGAGATCCTTCTGAACGGTCAGGTCATCGGTTATATGGGCAAGCTTTCCTACGAAGTGACCGACGACTTTGAGATCGGTAAGTCTGCCTTCGTTTGTGAGCTGGAGTTCGCACCCCTGGCCGCCGCCGTGGAGAGCCACGTCAAGTACAAGGCCATCCCCAAGTTCCCTGAGGTCGACCGTGACTATGCCTTCGTTGCCCGTGAGGAGATCACCAACGGCGAGATCGTCCGTGCCGTCAAGGCCGCTTGTCCTGCTGTCACCAAGGTCAAGATATTTGACGTTTACCGCGGCAAGAACCTGCCCGAGGGTCACAAGAGCGTGGCCTACAAGGTCACCTTCACCCCCGGTGATAAGGCGCTGGATCAGGAGCAGCTGGATGCCTACACTGCCAAGATCCTCAAGAGACTTGAGAGAATGTACGATATCACCATTCGTTCCTGATATGGAAAATCCCCTTGCTCATTTGTGAGCGAGGGGATTTTTGACGCTTGGGCAAGTATAGCCGTGAAATACGGAGGCATCCTAAACAAAAAAAGGAGATGCTTATGTGTACCAGCTTGTCTGTGAAAATCCACCGAGAGGAAAAGGACTACCTGCTTTTCGGGCGCAATATGGATATCGAAGCCCATTTCGGGGAACAGGTGGTGATCACACCCCGCGCATATCCCTTCCGTTTTCGGTGCCTTCCCGTGATGGAGACCCATTTTGCTATGATCGGTACAGCCTTTGTAAAAGACGGATATCCCCTGTATGCCGACGCCATGAACCAAAAAGGCCTGTGTATAGCGGGGCTCCATTTTCCGGGAAACGCCGTATATGCGCCGCCTTGCGGATTTGCTGAGGAATCCCACCGTCTGGCCCCCTTTGAGCTGATCCCCTATCTGCTGGGCACCTGTGCTACCGTCGCGGAGGTGCGGACGGCTCTTAGGGAGATCATCCTGTCGGATATTCACTTTTCCCACGAGCTGCTCAATACCCCCTTGCATTGGCATGTTGCCGCTTCTGACGGAGGACTGATCCTGGAATCCACCGCAGAAGGGCTGAGGATGTACGACGATCTTTGCGGTGTGCTGACCAACAATCCCCCCTATCCCTTTCACGTGGCCAACCTCCACCGCTATGAGGGTCTTAACTCAAAAATCCCCCTGAGGCGCGGCGAGGAGCCTACACCTGAGGGGGATACCTATGACCTTGGTCTCGGCATGGTGGGTTTACCGGGAGATTACACTTCCCCCGCGAGGTTCGTCCGTTGCGCCACACTCCGACGCCTCATGGATTGGTCTGTATCGGGCGAGGCGGCGGTGTCCCGCTTTTTTGCTGCTTTGCGCGCCGTGGCACCGCCTGTGGGTTGTGTTAAAACATCCGAAGGCGATATCCATGCCACCCGATATGCCTGTTGCATGGATACGGAGGCGCTGACCTACCATGTATTCGCGGAGGGGAAGCTTGTGCCGTTGTCAGTGACGCTGACGAAGGAAAGCTGCACGGGGGACAGACTGTTGATGGAGAAGAGTTATTGAAGGTATAAGATACTTCAGGGAATCTCTAAATACTCAGTGTGCGGCGAGATGCGAGGGATTTTTTCGTCAGACTAAAGGTCACCTCTAAACAAAAATCTGCGCGCATAGTCGTCCCTATGCGAAAGAATTTTGTGACGTATGACGGAAAAAGCACCGTCATATCGGCGTGCGATGAGTTTTTAGAGATGCCCTTCACTCGATACTGTCGGATTGCCTTTTCTGCATCCTTCTCCAGCTGATAAAACCGTAGATATCGTTGATGAAGAACACCACAAAGCACACCACCACCGACAGGTAGGACAGGCTTTGCAGGGTGGCCAGGATCCAAAGGAGGATCAGCACGAGATCATTGGCGGCATAGGCAAGGGCGAAGTAAGGACTTCTTCTGGCGGTCAGATATACGGCGGCAAAGCTGGTGGTGACGGACAGGGTGCTGGGCAGTAGGTTGGCGGTATGGCAGACCTTCAAAATGAAATAGAACATCACCGTGACCCCGGTGGTCAACACCGCCATGAGGCAGATTTCACCGCCGCCCAAGCGATTCACGGCGACCTCGTTCCGATGGCCGCGGAATGGGTGACGGAGCCAGGAGATCAATGCGACCAGGGCCATGGGACCCGTCATGCCCAAATAGGTGATCATCTCTCCGTAGTAGGCGCAGGTGAAGGAAATGATCCCGTACAGGATGCTGAAGATGATCATGAGGATCTGTCCTACAAAATGTCCCTTGGCGTTGAAAATGAGGGAGGTGACACCGATGAGGGAGGCGGCCAGGGTCAGATAGTTGCTTTTGTCAAACAGAAGAAAGGATATCATAATGAGCGCCACGGAGCCTAACCAAAGGCCGTATTCCATGACGGTGAAATATCCCCATACTTTTTTACCTTGCTTCATGTATACCTCCAAAAGAAAAGCATCCGTGCGGCGTATCTTCAAAGACCTAACGATACGCCGAACGAATGCTTTGCATTCACTACCCGGTGGCAGTTTTTTTATTTGATTATCATAGGGCATCTCTAAATACTCAGCGTGCGGCGAGATGCGAGGGATTTTTTCGTCAGACTAAACAAAAATCTGCGCGCATAGTTGACCCTATGCGAAAGAATTTTGTGACGTATGACGGAAAAAGCACCGTCATATCGGCGTGCGATGAGTTTTTAGAGATGCCCCATAGTTATTATACCACAGACAAGACGTAATGTCAAGTCTTTGCGGTTCTCCTCATCACTTCACACGGAAGGTTCTGGGGGTACCGTCCTCCATGGGAATGACAAAGGCGTAGGAATAGGTACCGTCACCGTCATAGAAGACCATATAGCCGTCGTAGCCGTTGACGGATGCCACGTCGTAGGTCACCCATGTGCCGTTGATCTTCTCCTCAATGACGGGAGTCGTCCAATGATCAAAGCCATAGACACGGACTGCCATGTTGTTGTGGCCCCCCGAAACCGTGAATTCGGCGGTATTGTCCTCTGCCTTGATCTTGGGCATATAGGTGTCGGGGATGATCTCACCTACGGCTACTTCTGCCTTGAAGGGATTCAGGCAGGAGTCCTCACGAACCTGCAGAACACTGGAGATATCTCCGTCTTCCGTGAGCTGAGAGCCCCAGGGCATGAGGATCATGTCGATGCTGATGGTGTCACCTGCCTTCAAGGTGACCTTTTCCAGATTCAGGGTCAGAGTGCCGTTGTTGAGACTCCCTTCGCCGATATCACGGAAAATGAGGTGATCGGTGTACTGCTCACCGCCGATGACAATGTCCCAATCCTTGACGATCACGGCCATGTTGACGTAATCCGAGGACTTGGAGGAATAGGAGTAGGCGAAGAAGGGCGCTTCCATGCCCAGCTTGTGATAGTCGGCACGCTTGCCCCGAAGCTCGGGCTCGGTGATGACCACCTTGTTGTTCGCGTCCAGATAAGACAGGGTCTCGTAGGTGACGGCACGTCCGTCCATGGAGAAAATGGAAAAGTCATCCATGAAGTTTTCGATTTCGATATCTTCGAGGACGGTCATGCGGATTTCATAGTAGGTGCGGTTTTCGTCGGTCTGAGGCATTTCCATGTGGCGATAATCCACCTTGATCCTGCCATCATCCGAGACGTAGGACATGAATACGTCAGCGTACACGGGGCCGTAAGCTTCTACCAGATCGGTGGTGCTTTCGGAGTAGACCTCCTTGCCGTCAGCGGTGATGTACTCAAGGAAGTAGAGCCGTCCTGCGCTGGTGTGCTGGGGCTGACCCTCCCACAGGGGGGCGGACATGGAGCGGAAGTCGGGGAGTGTCCAACGATCCTTGCCGTAGACGTAATAGGGGGCGATACAGTTGGTCTCGGTGGCGCCCGTGGACAGGTGGTAATAAGGCGCGATGAACTGGATGGAGGACACCTGCTTCAAGGGATACTTGCCCCAGTTCTGATAAAGGTGCAGAATGGAGAAATTCAAGGTTTCGTCTGCCTTGACAGAGAGAGGGAAGTAGGCCTCACCGTAGCTCATGTCGCCCTTATCATAGAGGGGCTCTTCGTTTTCACCCTTGAAGTTTTTACAGACCTGCACAGCCAAGGGAAGGAGCTGCTTGCTATCGTCCAGCACCACGGCGGACTCCAGGTTACCGTAGACGGTATGGCCGTAAACGTAAATAATTCTGTCGTTGTCGTTGCCCTCAATCTGAGCGTTGATGGTGAAATGCTTGTCGGGATACTTGTAGTACGCCTGGTTGAAATCCATGCCGTTGATATCAAAGCCGTAGGCGCCGCGGAGAGGATCATACCCCAAATACTTAGCTTTGTCATCCGTCGTTGTGACCGTAATGTTTTCTAAAGGATACTGCTCCTCGTCGTGAGCATCCAGAAGACCCGAGAAATCATGGGTGTTGTCGGTATAGACACGGTGGCCGAAGGTTAGCTTCTGCTCCGCCTTATAGGAGGTGGCGGCCTCAATTCGTTGGTCAATGACGTAAACGCCATCCTCCAAGGAGACTGTGAGACTGCCGCTCTTGTCGTGGGTAGTCATAATGTAGCCAAACACGCCTGCACGATCAATATCAAAGCCCACGCAGGTGACGCTTGCCCAGTCGATATCCTGGAGGGTATCGCGGTGCTCGCCTCTCTTGTCTACGATGAGCATACTCTTGACTCTCGAGGCATCAATTTCGGTCGTCATGCCGTAGGCGGACAAATTGGTGATTGGCTCTGTGGCCACCAGGTTGACCACCTGGTTCAGCTTGTCGGAATAGGTATGCAGGGTGCGGTCAACTGCCAGAGGAGGCACGGGCAGATCAGCAACGTGTACAGCCTTCAGCTCGGCGATCTCTACACGCTCCCCAACGGTAGCGCCGCAGTCAATGCGGAGCTGACGAAGCATACCCGTATAGTCTTCCTCCCCGTCAAGGCGCACGACGTAGGTGGAGAATTCTTCGCCGGGATAGACCACAAAGTCTACCATCTGAGAGCCGTCAATGCCGTTTTTGCTGCCGGCGGCAAAATAGATCTGCGCATTGGTGGCATCCTGGGTGCGCATGGTCAGAAGCAGGGCGTTGTATTTTTCTGTGGGAATATTCAGCGCGCCGGAAAGATTCAGGTAGGGGTCGCTGCCGGAAGAGACGGTATAGGAAATTCCGTTGCCATCTTTTTGGATATTCTCAATCTGATTGCCCGTTAAACGTCCAAGCCTGGGCAGGATATCGTATGCCTCTACAGACTCATCCAACTCATAGTTCAGGCCGAAATTGGTATCCAGGATGTGTGTCTCATAATAATAAGTGCCGTAACGGTAAATGTTTGTACGCCCGTTAGCGGAAGAATCAGAGGCGTAGAAGATACTGCCGTCGTTCATGACGGTATAGATATCCATGGTGTTACGGATGTAAGGAATGCCGTTGGCGTTGACCAAAGATGAGATCAGCTTGTTGCCGCTTCCGGTGAGATCAGCATGAATGATCATATTCATATTGGTCATGGCAAAGCCCATGCGGTTGCCGTCGGTAAAGCCTGCCTGCACGCCGTCCTTTACAGACTGAGCGTATAGGATAGAGTCACCGAAAGTTCCTTCAAGCTGAACAGCGTCGCTTTCTTCGGCGTCTTTCGTGACGGAGCAGGCGTAGTCAGGGGCAATGGAGATCATGCCCTCGGCTACGGAGAGCTCGGCGGACAGATGCTCTACCGCCGCGGTCATGCCGGCTTCGGTGTTGGCGCCCACATAAAGCTTCGTGCCGGACACGAGGATATGATAACCGTATGCGCCCACGTTGAAGAAATCATCAGGAAGCTCTTGGTTTCGATTGGTGTAGCCTACGACGATTTCATAAGCCCCGGCGTCTGTCAAGGTGTCGGTGGCTACGGGGAGGGTTGCGCCGGCAGAGCCGAACAAATCCGCGATGGCCTCAGCCGCTTGCGATTCCCAAGCGGCGGCGTAGTCGGGGATGATCAGGGTATAGGCTGTCTGGCCGTTTTCTGCCAGCACAAGCTGCTTTTCTTCGGGAGTTGTTTCGGCTGATGTGTCGAGCTCCTCGGTTGCTTCTGGCTCCGTAACCGCATCCGGGTCGGTGACAGGTTCGGTCTCGGCGGTGGAGGTTTTGTCCTCAGCACCATGGGTCGTCATCTCCTCGGTGGCTATGTCGGTCTGGGGCTCGGTAGCCGCCTCGGTGCTGATTCCTTCGGTGACAACGGTAGATTCAACCGTTTCAACGGGAGGTTTTTCCTCTGAGGTGCAGGCGACTGCGGCGCTGATCAGCAGGATGCCTGCCAGAAGCATCGGGAGATGTTTTTTCATATTCTTTGTACGCATATTATTATTCCTCTCAGGCGCAAGTAGCGCTTTTTTTCATTATACCATGATTTTGCGGCTTTTACAAGAGGGTTTGGGGGATTTGCGAAAAAAAGACCGGATCACGGGTGTGATTCGGTCTTTTTTATGTATCAGCCCTTTTCCAAAGCCGCTCTGGTTTGCGCCATGACCAGCTTGTAGTAAATGCCGCGCTGATCGAGAAGCTCCTTGTGGGTGCCGAATTCAGCGATGCGACCGTGGTCGATGACCAGGATCTTGTTGGCGTTACGCAGAGTGGACAGACGGTGGGCAATGGCAAAGGTGGTGCGATTGTCGGTGAGCTTGTCGATGGCGTCCTGGATGAGCTTTTCCGTCTCGGTATCCAAGGCCGCCGTAGCTTCATCCAAAATCAGAATGGGGGGATTGTGGATGAGGGCGCGGGCAATGGCGATACGCTGACGCTCGCCGCCCGACAGGGAATAGCCCTTCTCACCGACAATGGTGTTGTAGCCCTCGGGCAGACGCATGATAAAGTCATGGGCGTTGGCAGCCCGTGCCGCGGTGATCACCTGCTCGTCGGTGGCATAGGGCAGGGCGTATTTGATGTTGTCTCTGATAGAGCCCGAGAACAGGTGGGTCTCCTGGAGCACGACACCCATCTGGGAGCGGAGAGACTGCTGAGCGATATCCTTGACGTTGACACCGTCGATCTCAATGGAGCCCTCGGTGGGGTCGTACATACGCATGATGAGGTTGATCAGGGTGGATTTACCGCATCCCGAGTGTCCCACGATGCCGATCATCTCTCCGGCTTTGATTTCTACGCTCACGTCCTTCAGAACGGGGTTGGCGCTTTCATAGCCAAAGGTCACGTGCTTGACGCTGACATTGCCCTTGAATCTGAAGTGCTCGGGCTTGGCGGTGTCGGCCACGTCAGGCTCCTCCTCCAGGATCTCCATGATCTTGCCGAAGGAGGTCATGAATGCCGAAATGTTACGGGGGATTTGGGTGATCTGCATGAGAGGGCTGTAGATGATGGAGGTGTAGGTGTTGAACTGATTGAGGGTACCTACATCCAACCGGCCCTGGAACAGCATGACGTTACCGAACCACATGATGAGGTAAGAGCCGGAACGTAGCGCAAAGCCCAGGAGAGGGAACACCGTATCAAAGGTCTTGGCGTTCTTTTCGTTCTGATGTGCCTGCGCGTTGGTGCACTCACGGAATTCCGCCACGGCGGTCTCTTCCTTGCCGTAGGATTTCACCACGCGAATGCCGCTGAGCACGTCCTGGAGCATACGGTTGGTGCGCTGTCCCTTGTTCCATGCCTTGATGTTCATGCGGGACATCATATGACGGAAAAGGTAGATACACAAAATAACGAAGGGAATGGGGATGAAGATGAAGGCGCTCATGTACGTGCCCATGGAGGCGTCCATGGTGAGAATGAGCACGAGACCCAGCACGAAGGAGAGAACCTGGGCAAAATAGGAGGGGAGCAGATTGGTAATGAAATTCTGCACCACGTTGACATCGTTGTTGATGCGTCCCATCAGGTCACCCGTGGATTTCTTCTGCACCGAGGACATGGAAAGCATCTGGATCTTTTCGAAAAGCAGGGTGCGCAAAAATCTTGTAAAACGGTTACCTGCTACCGCAGCGATTCGACTTTGCAGAACGCTGAGGAGCTTGTTCAGCACGTCAAATAAGACGATGCCTGCGACAACCACCACAAAGCTGATAAACCAGTTGTTGGCACGCTCGTCCTCAAAGAGAATGTAATCGTTGATAAGGATCTTCTGCAGCACGGGCACCACGTATTGGATACCCATGGCCAGGGTGGCGGTGAGCAGGGGGAAGAGCATCATGAGACGGAGACCCTTGGTCATGCCCCACAACATCTTGTAAACATCTTTTTTGTTTTGGCAGAAGGGACAGATGTGGGTGTGCATCACGAAGGGACGGCCGCACTTCTGGCAGTAACGCTCCGGCTCATCGTTGGTGTATTCCTTGGTGTCACCCTTGGCCAGAGCCTCGCAGGCACCCACAATGGTGGTGTAACGGGACTGATTTCGTCCGCTGATGAAGCGGCATAGGCGGGTGCTGACGCCGTCCACCTTGGCGTAAAAGGCGCAACAGCCGTACAGTACCTCCACCGAAAAATCTGACATTTTCCGTATTTCCCAGCGCGCTTCCACCACGCCGCCGAGGATCTTGTAAATGTATTGATCCGTGAACACCATCCGCCCGTCCACACGCTTGTCCAGCGCGCAGTCGAAGGGCAGACAGTACATGATCTTTTCGTCCTTCCCGGTCAAGGCGTCGTAAGCGGCGCGGTCGGCGGGGGACATATCAAAGCGTAGCTTCATACGTAAATCTCCTTTACCAATATCCTTTGGCCGGGCAGATCAGAGGTAGACCTCTACTTTGCGGTAGCTGTGCTTGTCCAAGGCCTTAGGATCCTCGATGGTGAAGCAGTTGCCGTCAATGTCGTACATGAACACGCGGCCGTCCTCCAAAGTGCGGATATTGGCGGTAGGGTTGTTCATGATGAACTCTACCCGTCCCGCCTCGGTGGTCACGTCCCAATAGCAATAGCCGAATTTCTCCGAGAAGGAGTGGATCTTTTTGATGGCCGGCGTGAAGTAACGGCGGGAAAGCTCGTCTGAAATGAGGGCAGATACGGTGTCGGGAAAATCGGAGAGGCGGCGGATCATGCCGATCTCGGAGCCACGACCCTTGAGCTGGGTGTCAGGCTCGCGGATGGAAATAAATTCGTTGGGAGAGGATACGGGGAAGGCACGCACGGGGACGATGCGCTCAAAAAACTCCACGTCTCCCGAGGGCTGGGTTACCTCCAGGGAAATGAGATTGCCGCCCGAAGGGGTAAAACGGGCGTTTTCGGGGGTCAGATCAATGGATATGCGATGGGCGAAGAGATCGTCCTCTTCTTTGATGTTTTGTTTCTTTTCCTGCGTTGCAGTAGCCATGATATTACCGTCCTTTCATAGATACAAAAACGTATACCCGAATGGGGAAGGGCCCCACGGGGCGCGGGATATGCTTGCGGTGTAGCTTCGCTCGGCGCAAATTATCTTTTTAAAAGAGTTTTGAAGGGTTCCAAGGAAAAATTTTCTCAAAAGTTTCCCTTGGCGTACTCTCGTTCTCCCTTACTCTCCCTCCATGACCTTGCGGAGCTGCTCGTTCTGCAGCGTCCAGAGCTTGTAGTAGATACCCTTGCGCTCCATGAGCTCTTCGGCGGTGCCGATCTCGGCCAACTCGCCATTGTCAATGGCCATGAGGTAGTTGCAATTTTTCAGGGTGGAGAGGCGGTGAGCGATGGAGATGGTGGTCTTGCCCTCGCTGACGCGCTCAATGGCCTCGGAGATCAGTCGCTCGGTCTCGGTATCCATGGCGGCGGTAGCCTCGTCCAGAATGAGCAGGGAAGGATCCATAAGGAGCGCCCGGGCGATAGACACGCGTTGACGCTCGCCGCCCGACAGGGAGCGGGAGCCGATACCCACGTTGGTCTCATAGCCCTCGGGGAGGCGCATGATGAAGTCGTGGGCGTTGGCAGCCTTGGCGGCGGCAATGACCTCCTCCATGGTGGCCTCAGGGCGACCGTATCGAATGTTGTCGGTGATGGTGCCGCGGAAAATATAGACCTCCTGAGATACAATGGCCACGTTGCGGCGGAGGGTGTTCATGTCCAGCGCCTTGATGTTCACACCGTCAATGGTGATAGTGCCGCTGACCACGTCGTACATACGGGTGATGAGATTAGCGATGGTGGATTTGCCCGATCCCGTGTGTCCGACCAAGCCTACGTGGTCACCCTTGTGGATGGTGAAGGAGACGTCCTTCAGGATGGGGCGGTTGGGCGCGTAGTGGAAATTGACATGCGAGAAGACGATATCACCTTCGATGGTATCCAGCTTTACGGGGTTCTCGGCTTCCACTACCTCAGGAGTGGTGTCCAGTACCTCAAACATACGCTCGGCGGAGTTCATGGTATCGGTGACCATGTTGGTGAAGTTGGTGAAGAAGTTCAGGGGGCCAAAGATGAGGCCCGTATAGCCCATGTACGTGGCCAACTGACCGTAGGTCATCCAGTCATTCATCACATAAAAGCCCGCAAAGCCCCACATGGCGTGGCAGATCGCGGCGATCATAACAGAGATGACAGGGAAAATGGTCAGGGAAACCAGGTTGGTGCGGAGATTGGCTTTGTACATGCGGGAGGAGTAGGTAAAGAAGCGATTGGTTTCGGCGTCCTCCTTGGCGAAGGCCTTGACCACACGGATGCCCGACAGAGAGTCGTTCATCATAGCGTTCATGGCAGAGGAATGACGCCATTGGTGAGAGTAGCACTTCCACAGCTTGGGGAGGGCGAATTTGAAGATGAGCACCACGGGAATGATGGGGGCGTACAGGATCAAAGTCAGCTTCCAGTTGATGCAGAAGAGGATCACGGTCAGGATGATATAGCTGAGTACGTGAGAAATGAAATAGGGTACGCCGTCGATGAAAAAGCTGCGGACGCGCTCAGCGTCGTAGTTGACACGGTTCATCAGCCTGCCCGTGGGGTTGGCGTTGAAGTAGGACAGGGAAAGCTTCTGCATAGCAGTGAAGATATCGTTCTTCATGTTGCGGGTCACTCGGGTGGAAAGGTAGGCGTTGGCGCGGTTCTGAATGATACCGATGCCCAAGGAAAGGAGAGCCAATCCAATGAGCACGCTGACCCAAATGTACACGTAGTGCAGCTCGTGCATGCTTCCCGTGATCTGCTGTCCCGCCTCATTGAAGGAGGGCTCGCTGATGACCTGGTCGAACAGGATCTGTCCGCTGACGATGGGGGTGATCAGGGAAATGGCGGTGGTAGCCAAAAGGCAGAGGATCACCGTAACCAGCTGAAGCTTGAAAACCTTAAAATAGGACATAAGGCGCCGCATGGTGCCCTTCTTTTTGGTGCAGTGCTCACATACTCGCCGCTTAGGATCCCGGTACATGCGGCCACAAGTGGGGCAGGTGCGGTTGAATTGCTCAAAGATGGGATCGTCGTCGGTTATGATGTCTCCCTTGCGGAGACGCTCCCACAGGTTGACGAAGGCCAGAAGCTTCAGCTTGCAGGCGTTGGTGCAGTAGCCCAAAACAATGGTGGTGCCGCTGCAGTTGTAGGTGCGCAGACAAGTGCGGTAGTCCTCGTCGCTCATATCTCCCTGTTCAGGAGGGAGATCGTCGGGGGCATGACGATACACCTGCAAGCGGTTGCAGGTGGCATAGTTATCAATGTGGGGCTCGGTCATTTCCGACAGAGGGAATTTCTCTGTCTCGGTCTCAAAAACCCGATACAGTATGCCGTCAGCAGAGGAGAATACCAGGTAGGTTTCGCCCAGCTGTCCGTTAATATCCTGATCGGTTTTGAGGATCATATCAATGCGGTCGGTATCAATACCGGCGGCTGTCAACGTGCTTTGAAGTTTCTCAGACAATTTGTCAAGCGGTAACATAAGATCACATCCTTTGGTTATTCAAATGGTCATGTCTCCCAACATTGAAAAGCTTGATTCGCCTGCATTTTAACATAATTTCAAAAAAATGCAAGAGACTTTTGAAAATTTGTTGATTTTTGTTACTGTTGACTAAATGCATTGTTATCTTTTCGGATTCGGTCATGCAAAATGCTGAATTTGAACCGTATTTGGCCGTTTAGGGGAGCATTTGGGCAGAAAATGAAGGTTTTTTGAAGGTCGATGAAAAAGATATATAAATAGATGAAGAAAACGAAAAATACACGGCGGGAGCCCAACAAAAATCGGAAGAGAAAATTTCAAATTTTCTCTTGAAATTCACCGAGATGTGATGTATAATAAAATCGTACTTTTTTCTTGTAAAAGGGGGGACAAATCATGAAGCTCATGGAGGATCGTATTCGCAAGGACGGTATCGTGGAGGACGGCGACGTGCTCAAGGTCGGTATGTTTTTGAATCAACAGATTGACGTATGCTTTATCCGTCAGCTGGCAGATGAATTTTACCGTTTGTATAAGGATGCGGGTGTGACCAAGATCCTGACTATTGAGGCTTCGGGTATTGGCCTTGCTTGTCTCTGCGCCGTGCCCTTTGGCGTGCCGGTGGTCTTTGCCAAAAAGTCCAAGAGCAACAACATGGCCGGCGACCTGTACGCTTCCCACGTCCATTCCTTTACCCATGGCACCGATCACATGGCCGTCATCCCCTGCGCCATGCTGAAAAAGGAGGATCGCGTGCTTCTGATTGACGATTTCCTGGCCCGGGGTCAGGCGCTCCACGGTCTCATCGATCTTTGTGAGCAGGCCGGAGCTACCATCGTGGGCGCCGGCGTATTCGTTGAAAAGACCTACCAGCGAGGTGGCGACGAGATCCGTGCCCGCGGCGTTCGCGTGGAATCTTTGGCTCGGATTTCTTCCATGAGTGTGGAGGGCGGCATTACTTTTATTTCGTGATAAATTTGTTGCCTTTGTGACGGTTTGATGAAATTCTATAAAACAATCTTCCGCAACTTACGACATATTGTGCGTTCTGTCTCTTGCAATCTTTATGCTTTTGTGATAAAATAAACAGGAATTATGAAGTAACCTCTAAAAACTCCCTCGCAGCTTGCTCGTATATAGAGTTTTTAGAGGCTCCTTGTTTTTTTGGTGTTCGGCTCATTGAGCTGTTCATAAATATTTTTGTCTTTAAGACATTAAACAGGAGAAAGAAGAATGAAGAAGTTTTTGTCTCTCGCGCTGGCTCTGCTCATGGTTCTGACCTGCGTCTCCGTGTTCGCTTCTTGCGATACGGAAAAGAAAGACGGCGAAGTTACGCTGACCCCTGTGGCTAAGGAAGAGCTCAAGCTGGGCGTTATCCTGCTCCACGATGAGGACTCTACCTACGACCTCAACTTCATCAACGGTATCAACGCCGCTAAGAAGGCTCTGGGTCTGGAGGATTCTCAGGTTATCATGAAGAGAAACATTCCCGAATCCAACGCATGCTACGATGCAGCTCTCGACCTGATCGATGAAGGCTGCGACATCATCTTTGCAGATAGCTTTGGCCATGAGACTCATATGCTGAAGGCAGCAGAGGAGCATCCCGAGGTTCAGTTCTGCCACGCAACCGGTAACCAGGCTCACGTCAAGAATCTGGCTAACTATCACAATGCCTTCGCTTCCATCTACGAGGGTCGCTTCCTGGCCGGCGTTGCCGCAGGCATGAAGCTCAATGAGATGATCGAGGCCGGCACCATCACCGCCGAGAAGGCTAAGATGGGTTACGTTGGCGCATTTACCTACGCTGAGGTTATCTCCGGTTACACCTCCTTCTACCTGGGCGCTAAGTCCGTCTGCCCCTCCGTTACCATGGACGTTCAGTTCACCGGCTCCTGGTATGACGAGACCGCTGAGAAGAACACCGCCATGTCCCTCATCGAGGGCGGTTGTGTGCTGATCAGCCAGCACGCCGACTCCATGGGCGCTCCCTCCGCTTGCGAGGAGAAGAATGTTCCCAACGTTTCTTACAATGGCTCTACTAAGGATCACTGCCCCAACACCTTCATCGTGTCCTCCAGAATCGACTGGGCTCCTTACATCAAGTACATCTGCGAGCAGACCATTAAGGGTGAGGCTATCGCTACTGACTGGTGCGGTACCATCTCCACCGGTTCTGTTGTTCTGACCGATGTCAACACCACCGCTGCTGCTGAGGGCACCGTTGCCAAGCTTGAGGAGGTCAAGGCTGCTCTGGTTGCAGGCACCACTCACGTGTTCGATACTGCTAACTTCACCGTTGAGGGTAAGGCTATCACTTCTCACAAGGTTGAGGAGAAAGAGGTCATCAAGGACGGTTATTTCAACGAGTCTGATATTATGTCTGCCCCCTACTTCGATCTGAAGATCGACGGTATCACTCTGCTGAATACCAATTTCGGTTAATTTACAATTTGAAACAGAATAGCCGAGGTTTTATAACCTCGGCTTGTTCTGCTTTTGGGTCATCTGCCTTTTATAAAAGGTTTTTTCAGTTAAATACATCATTTGAACGGAGGTACTCGGTGAACAAGTCTGTTGCACTTGAAATGAAGAACGTGTCCAAGCGGTTTGGTAGCGTTCTGGCTAACAAAAACGTGGACCTGACGGTATATCGAGGTGAGATCCTGGCCATTCTCGGCGAGAACGGATGCGGCAAGACAACCCTCATGAATATGATCTCGGGTATTTATTTCCCCGACGAGGGTCATATTTTCGTGGACGGGGAAGAGGTTGTCATCAAATCTCCCAAGGATGCCTTTGCTCACAAGATCGGTATGATCCATCAGCATTTCAAGCTGGTGGATGTGTTTACCGCAACCGAGAACATTATCCTCGGTGTCAAGGATGAAAAGCATTATTCCCGTGTCGAGGCCGAAGCCCGCGTCAAGGCGATCACTGAGCGCTATGGCTTCCACATGGATCCTCATAAGAAGATCTACGAAATGTCCGTTTCCGAAAAGCAGACGGTGGAGATCATCAAGGTGCTCTACCGTAACGCGGATATCCTCATCCTGGACGAGCCTACCGCGGTGCTCACTCCCCAGGAGACCGAAAAGCTGTTTGCCGTTCTGCGCCGTATGCGCGACGACGGCAAATCTGTGATCATCATTACCCACAAGCTCCATGAGGTGCTGTCTCTCACCGACCGTGTGGCGGTTCTGCGCCGCGGCGAGCATATTGCCACGGTCAACACCAAAGAGGCTGACGAAAACAGCCTGACCGAGATGATGGTGGGTAAGAAGATCACCCTGAACATTGAACGCTCCGAGCCCAAGGATCCTGTGGATCGCTTGGTCGTATCAAATATACATTGTACCTCCGCTGAGGGACTGCCCCTCCTGGACAACATTTCTTTTACCGCCAAAAGCGGCGAAATCCTGGGTATCGCGGGTATCGCGGGCTCGGGACAGAGAGAGCTTCTGGAGTCCATCGCGGGGCTCCAACACCTGGATGGCGGTCAGATCACCTATGCCAACCCCAAAACGGGTGAGGTGATCAATCTCCGGGATAAGACGCCCTTGCAGATCAGAGATCTGGGTGTCCGCCTGTCCTTTGTGCCCGAGGATCGTCTGGGCATGGGTCTGGTAGGAAATATGGATATCACGGATAACATGATGCTTCGCAGCTATCGCAGAGGACATTCTATGTTTCTGGACCGCAAGCGCCCCAAGGACCTGGCCGAGCACATCATCAAGAGCCTGGAGGTTGTGACGCCCGGTGTCACGACGCCTGTGCGCCGTCTGTCGGGCGGTAATGTGCAAAAGGTGCTGGTGGGACGTGAGATCGCGTCGGCACCCACCGTGCTCATGGTAGCCTATCCCGTGCGCGGACTGGATATCAACTCATCCTATGCTATCTACAACCTGCTCAACGCGCAGAAGGAAGCCGGCACCGCCATTATCTTTGTTGGCGAGGATCTGGACGTGCTTTTGGAGCTGTGCGACCGCATCATGGTCATCAACTCCGGCCGCATCACAGGTATTGTGGACGGTCGGAATACCACCAAGGAAGAGGTGGGTCTGCTCATGACCAAGACGGCGGTTCCTGCTGATAATACCGAAGAGAAGGAGGATGTTTCCCGTGAATAAGCAAGAAGCCAAAAAGACACAGGAAAAAGCCTCCCGTGTCCGTGAACCCCTGTTCCACGTCATCAAGCGTGATACCATCCCCCTGTGGAAGTCCTGGATGATCCGCGTGATCGCTATTCTGGCGGCCCTTTTGATCTGCGGATTGATCACCCTGGTTCTGATGGGACGCAATCCCATCGAAATGTACGCATCCATGATCAAGGGCTCCTTCGGCACCTCTCGCCGCATCTGGAAGCTCCTGAAGGATACCGCCATCCTCCTGTGCATCGCTTTGGCCGTTACCCCCGCGTTTCGTATGAAATTTTGGAATACGGGCGCTGAGGGCCAGGTGTTGGTGGGTTGTCTGGCAACCACCGCTTGTATGTACTATATGGGCGGCAACGCCCCCGATTGGCTGATCATCATCTGCATGCTGGTAGCGGCTGTTGCGGCCGGCGCCATCTGGGGCTTGATCCCTGCCATCTTCAAGGCCAAGTTTAACACCAACGAGACCCTGTTTACCCTCATGATGAACTATGTGGCCACCTATCTTATCGCTTACTTCCTCTTGGTGTGGACCCCTGACGGCTCCAGCTCTCTGGGACGTCTGGAGCACGGCCACCTGCCCGTCCTGTTGGAGGATGTGGTGGGGAACAGCTATTTGCTGATCCTTTTGGTGGTGGCGGTACTGACTGTGGGTATGTACATCTACCTTAAGTACAGCAAGCACGGCTATGAGATCTCCGTGGTGGGCGAAAGCAACAATACCGCCCGATATATCGGTATCAGCGTGCCTAAGGTCATCATCCGTACCATGCTGGTGTCGGGCGCTATCTGCGGCCTGGCCGGCTTCCTTATCGTAGGCGGTCTGGATCATACCGTGACCACCGAATCCGCAGGCGGCCAGGGCTTTACGGCTATTATGGTCTCCTGGCTGGGTAAATTCAACCCCATCTTCATGGTGCTGACCTCGTTTTTGATCATCTTCCTGGATCAGGGCGCGGCACAGGTATCTCAGGATTTCAACATCCGCGGTGCCTTCCCCGATATCGTCACGGGTGTGATCCTGTTCTTTATCATCGGTTGTGAATTTTTCATCAACTACAAAATCGTATTCCGTAACAAAAAGCAGAAGGAGGAGCAGGCATGAACGTATTATCCAGTATTTTCGGCTATCTCATGAGTGCTATCCCCCTGGGCATGACCTTCCTATATGGCTGTACCGGTGAGATCATCACCGAAAAAGTCGGCCATCTCAATCTGGGTATTCCCGGCATCATGTGCATGGGCGCCGCCGGTGGCTGCGCCGTGCTGCAGGTCTGCATGACCACAGGAAATCTTCCCGCGGTGCTAATCGTGATCCTGGGTATCCTCGGCTCCTTTTTGGTGGCGGGTCTCATGGGACTTCTGTATTCCTTCCTGACCGTGTCTCTCAAGGCCAATCAGAACGTGACCGGCTTGACCATGACCATCTTCGGCGTGGGTCTCATGAAGTTTATTTTCTCTAACCTGGAGGGTCATATGTACCTCAAGGCGCTGACCTACTTCCGCTATCCCTTCTCGGTGCATATGCCCGGCAGTGACCTGCGCTATTGCGGTCCCATGGTGTTCCTGGCTATCATCATTGCGCTGGTGGCGTCCTACGTGCTCACCCATACCAAGGTGGGTCTCCACCTGCGTTCCGTAGGCGAGAACCCTGCCACTGCCGACGCTGTAGGCATCAACGTGACGGCATATAAATACGGAGCAACCATCATCGGCAGCGGCATTGCCGGTTTGGGCGGTCTCTTCTACGTCATGGACTATGCAGGCTCTCAGGAGGCTTACCTCAGCATCGAGACCTACGGTTGGCTGGCCATTGCTCTGGTCATCTTTACGCTGTGGAGACCCCACCTCAGCATCTTCGGCTCTATGGTGTTCGGTGCCCTCTTTGTGGCGGGCAGCTATATCCCTTCTATCCCCGGCCTGCACCTGAGCATGACGGCAACCCCCCTTCTCAAGATGCTCCCCTACGTGGTGACCATCATCGTGCTGGCCATTACCAGCGTGCGCAACAAGCGGGAAAATCAGCCCCCCGCAGGTCTTGGCGTCAACTATTACCGCGAGGATCGGTAAGCTGTGAGGACTGCCATCATCCAATAAAAATAATTTTGGGATCGGTTCCATCTTGGGCCGATCCCTTTTTGTATGGATTCATCGGGGCTATGATCGCCCAGGATCCATTTCCTCGGGACGTTGGGCTACTACCAGGCGGTTCCAGGTCTCTCGGTCAACACGACCGGTGACAGGGAGACCGTGAAGGGCTTGAAACTGTTTGACAGCACCCTCGGTGGCAGTATCAAAGGTCCCTGCCAAGGGGATATCCTCAAACACACCGCCATAATTGATCATCAATTCCCGCAGCAGATAGCGAATGGCAGAGATGATCAAGCCCTCGTCTCCCAGACCAACGGAGTAGGTCTCGGGGCGGCGGGGAAACAAATACAGCGGCTCGGTTCGCTCCGTGCTTTTGAGACTTTCCAAATAGGCAAGGTATAAAAGATCCCAGGTCTCTTGGTCGGCGCGACCCGTGGGCGTCAGACCGCGGGCTTGCTGAAAGGCGCGGAGCGCACGCCCTGTCTGGGCACCAAAGACCCCGTCCACGGGAACGGAGGGGATGCTTGGGTCGGTAAAGGATAGCTGATACAGATACCGTTGCAGATTGGTGATGGCTTCTCGCTCAAATGGACTGGCAGGCATGACGGCTCCTTTCTATTCGCTGACCTCGACACCGGGGAATTGCCCGTCTGCGAGGCGGTTGCCGATATACAGGTCGCTGTACAGATCGGCGATCTCGCTCCATGTGACGGCCTCCACATAGCCGGTGACGGCAAGGCCGTACAAGCGCTGGAAGGCCTCCACCGCACGTTGGGTTTGAGGGCCGAAATATCCCGTAGGAGAAACCGACGGGATCTCAGGAATGAAATTCGAAATGTAATTGAGGTATTCCTGGAGGATTCGCACTGTCTCCGCTTCCGCGCCCTGACGGAGAACGATGCCTTGGTAGGGGATGATGTTCCCCTCCGAAAAAGACACCGGAATACGGTTGATGATACCGTAGTATGCGTTGGAGATGGCGTTCCAGGTCTGTTCGCCGAGAATGCCGTCAGCAGGCAGACCAAAGGTGTTTTGAACGGCCAGCACCGCGTTTCGGGTGGCATCACCGTAAATGCCATCGATCTCCAGGGAGGGGATGGTGTCGTAGTAGGCGGATATGTAGTCGATATAGTACTGAACGATGGCCACCTGCTGGCCTGTGTCTCCCTGGGAGAGGACGGTGGAAAATTCGCGGGGTAATTCCTCAAATTGCAGGCCTTCGGAATTGAGGCTGTTGAGCCTTTTGACGGCGTTGTAGATCCTGCGGATGGCATACCAGGTGGCGCTGCCTACGATGCCGTCGGGGGTGAGGTCAAAGATCTCCTGAAAGGCCTTGACCGCAGCTTCGGTGTCATAGGTAAAGATGCCATCAGGAAAGGCGATCTTGGGAATTCCCGAATAGTTGTCGGAGATGCGGTTGAGGCGAATCTGTAAAAGTCGGACGTCCTCTCCGAAGCTGCCCAGCCGGAGAGGATTCGCAGGTGCGGAGGACTCCACAGTGCCTACGGGCGCATTTTGAACGATATCAATGTTGTTGCCGTAGTAGTTTTGCAGGATCTCGTAGGGAGTAAGACCCTGATCGGCTAAAGTGACGCTCCCCCATTGAGAGAGTCCGGGGCAAGTGACCTCTATGCCGTCGCAATATTGGGCAAACAAAGGCTCTACCGTGCCCTGTCTGCGGATATAGTCGTTGAAGATCTCGTTGACGATCTCCTGGATGTTGCCAAAAATCTCTCGCCCGTTCACAAAGGATTGATCATTGGCAATGGAATTGGTGATGTCAAAATCATAGCCGCGGGAGCGGTAGAATTCTGTGTAGATGCGATTGAGGGTATAAGAAATTTGGGCGTAAATGTTGGCGCGGAGGGCATTTTCAGGCCAGGTGGGATAGATCTCGCTGGAGGCCACATTAGCGATGTAATCCGCAAAGGGAAGGGTTACGTTGGGGGCGGATGCGTTGGGTGCCCCCAGGTGGACGGTGACCGTCTCGGGGATGATGGGCAGTCCGCTGCCTGTCATGGGCGTTTGCTCCTTTCTTGGTTTGATGATGGTTATGGGCGGGGAGGGATGGTGTAGGGGCAGATAAATTGTTGTTTACCACCTGCGGTGGGGCTCTGGCTCGGGGTTATTCAACCCATGCGAACTACATCCCGCGATGGGTAGTTAGGCAGGTAAATTGTTGTTTGGCGGAGGTTTAATGAAAACCCGTAGGGGCGAACTGCGTTCGCCCGCCGTTCCCCCAAAGCCTTTGTTTATCAATATACTTTTTATTACGGGCGAACACAGTTCGCCCCTACGACCACGTTGGTCAGAAGCCCGTAAACAACAATTTACCGTTGTATCGCCCATCGCGGTATGCGGCCTGCATGGGTTGAATAACCCCGAGCCAGAGCCCCACCGCAGGTGGTAAACAACAATTTATCTGCCTAACGTCCCATCGCGGTATGTGGTACGCACAAAATGCACTACCCCGAGCGATGGCAGCCGGCACGGCCGGCAAACAACAATTTACTTGCTTTTACAAATTCGGATTTTCCCCTTCGACGACGGTGATATCCTCATAACCGAGACCGTCCTCCCGGCCGTTCTCCGGCAGAGGAACCATATCCGCCGGCTGAACGGAGGTGATACCGTCAAAAATGGGAATGCAGACGTAATTGACGGTGCGGTAGCCCGCCAGGGTAACCTCGGCGTCGTAGCACAAAAAAGGCGGGGCGTCGGTACCGTTAGCGGGTGCCAAAGAAAGACTGCGGGGGGTGGTGGGCAACTCCATGAGCTCGGTCTTACCGTTGCGGTCGGAGTATAGTACCTTCAGCGCATTGCCCCGCTCGGGATCTCCGTCTGCTCCCTTGGATCGAACAATGACCCGCGCCCCCTCCAAAGGAATGGCCCCGCTGGCGGTAGATACGCGAAAAATGAGCCGTCCTACCCCTGTGGCGGAGGGATCGGGCAGCGGCAGATTTTGATTCATATGTACCTCCTTAAACCTATGGTCACCTCTGAAAGCGCTCTTTACGGAGAATCCGTGGCATCTTTTCCGTCCGAAGCGATTTTCAGAGGCTTCCTTGTTTCCTTCCATCCTATGCAGTCTCCGACAGGATGGTGCGAGAAATGGTGGGAGGACGGTTGACATCCCGCTTGGGTTGTGGTATAATTTGTGCAGAACGAAAAAGGAGCTTTTATTATGGCAAAGATACAGTGGAAGGGAAGCGCGCTGCTGGCGCCTCTGCCTCCCGTCATGGTCTCCTGCGGCGTGGGAGACCAAGCCAATATCATTACGGTGGCTTGGGCGGGCATCATCAATACCCATCCCCCCAAGGTTTCTATATCGGTGCGTCCCAACCGCCATTCCTACGGAATCATCAAGGAGACGCGAGAATTTGTGATCAATCTTACTCCGGAGCACCTCATCCGTGCCGCCGATTATTGCGGTATGTATACGGGCGCTAAGGTGGATAAATTCGCCGCCACGGGCTTGCATAAAGAAGACGCTCAGGTGGTAGCCTGCCCTCTCATTGAGGAGTGCCCCCTCTCCCTGGAATGCAAGGTCACAGATATCATTCCTCAAGGTACTCACGATCTGTTTTTGGCCGAGGTGGTGGCGGTGAACGTAGCGGAATCCTTGCTGGACGACAAAGGAAAGCTGTGCCTTGACCGTGCGCACCTGGCAGCTTTTGCCCATGGAGAATATTATGCCTTGGGAAAAAGGTTGGGTGTTTTCGGATTCTCCGCCGCCAAAAAGCATAAGAAAAAGCCCGTCGGCGGGCGGGAAAAAGCTTCGGCGAAAAAGACAACGCCGAAGAAAAAGGGATAAGAAAAATCCTGTGATTTTTGATCACAGGATTTTTTGCGTTTATTTGAGCTTCAGCTCCATGATGAGAGCGTCCTCGGTGGGCTTGGTGTAGAAGCCCTTGCGGCGGCCGACCTCCACAAATCCAACCTTGCGGTAGAGGGCGATGGCAGGGGTATTGGATACCCGCACCTCCAGGGTAATGGAGGCCAGGCGCTCTGCCTTGGCGTGCTTGATTAAGGCCTGTACAACCGAGAGGCCAAGACCTTGGCCCCGATGGTCGGGATGGACAGCGATGTTGGTGATCTGTCCCTCGTCCACCGCGATCAACATGCCGCCGTACGCCACCACGGAGGAGGCCTCGGTGCAAAGGTATCCGACGCCGATCCCCTCACGGGTCAGAAGCTCCAGGCTGGTAGCGCTCCAGGGTTGATGAAAACAGAGCTTTTCCAGAGCCGCCGCGCCTTCCAGATCAGCAGCTGTGGCGGTCATCAAACGGGGATGGTGCTTCGGACGGGAATTTTTGATTTCTTCAGACATAACAATCTCCATTCCGCCGCTATGCGGCGGCACAAATATACATTTAGAGGTGACCTGTAATTCGAACGTGTCACCTTTGCGACAAAATGTGGGGGACACCATTTTAGGGCAAATTGTGCGTGAAACCGTGAACTTCGATTTGGAATTGCTGAAATTTCACGCCAAACGCCTTGATGACGGGCAGATCATTCAATACCCAGGGCGGTGTGGATCTCGTCTCCCACGGGGATAAACTTTTGGTCGAAGCGGTCGTAGAGGAAATACTTACCGTAATTCTGATCGTTTACAACGTAATCGGTGTTATACTCTATGTAAGTCAGCGCATAGTAAATTCCGGGATAGAGATCAGAAACGAAGCGGACGCGATAGGTATGGTGAGGGGTAATAGAAGGATAAGGAACGGATTCGTTCTCGCTATAGTCCGCTACGATGGCGGCCAGGAGGTCGGTCTCGTCAATGCTGTAGAGCTTTTTGTCTGCCGAGCTGTCCGCGTGGAAGTTCAGGAGGGTGGGCTTCATATCAGCCAGAGTGGGGAGGGTGACACCCTCGGCGTACAGTACGTTTTTGTCCTCGGTACCGATCCAGAGATCGGGATCCATGTTGGGGAGCTTGTAGATCTCGTAGGATTGCTTATCGGTGACCACCAGCTTGCCCAGCTTTTTCTCAAGCTCAACGGCCTCATAGCAGGTGGACGCGTGATACCAGGTGGTGCCGGAGGATTTATCCAGCGCATCTCCCTCACCAACGCCCTCGTGGATGGTGACACCACAACCGGAGAAGGCCAGCAGAGTGGCAATCAAGCAGAGGAGAGATATGATTTTTGTCATGGTTTTCATGGGTTGCTTCCTTTCTTTGATCAATAGCCGAAAATACCCGAGAGGGAATCGTCGTCCACGATCCATTCGTTCACGTCAACGATGCGGTACTCTGTGGCGGTGTCTCGGATGATGACACGCTCAATGCCGGCGTTGATGATCATGCGCTTGCACATCATGCAACTGGAGGTGCCGGGAACCAAAGCGCCATCCTTGGGGTCTACGCATACCATGTACAGGGTGGCTCCCAGCATTTGCTCGCGGGAGGCGTTGATGATGGCGTTGGCCTCGGAGTGCAGAGAACGGCACATCTCATAGCGCTCGCCGCGGGGAATGTTCAGCTTGTCCCGCATGCAATAGGCAAGGTCGTTGCAGTTTTTGCGGCCTCTGGGGGCACCGTTGTAGCCTGTGGACACGATCACGTCGTTTTTGACAATGATGGCGCCATATTTCTTGCGAAGACAGGTGCAACGCTCGGCAACCGTCTGCGCAATATCAAGATAATAGTTTTCCTTGGAGATTCTTTCTGCCATAGTGCCTCCTTGCGGAACCATGCCGCGTCTTGATCCATAATTATTTTATATCATACCATATTTCCGTGAACAAATCAAGTCTCTTGACGGAAATGTATGCGAAATTTCGTGCGTTTTTCGGAAAAAGGTGCACATATGTGACGGGCTGCTTCCAAAGAGCATAACACCAATGGCAAAATAGACAAAATTGATGCCACAAATATAGCACTTATCACCATTGAAAAAAAGGTGGAAATCAAGTATAATAGGTTGATTTCTATAAGGACGGTGTGATCCATGGGGCAATTTCGACAAGTTTATAATTTCAAAGATCCGGATGCCAAGGGACGCCTGTGCGTGCTGATCTTTACTGTGGTGGAGGGCTTTTTGACCTACATCACCACGGGCATTTTCTATACCGAATTTCTCTTAGAATACGGGATTGATATTGACGGCGCGGGTATCTTGTCCTTTATCCCCTATATCGCCAGTATGTTCGTGCTGTTTACGCCCGAGCTGCTCAACCGTTTCCCAAAGCGGCGCTGGATGCTGGGTATTTGTAAATTCTTGTTCTACTTTATCAATCTCGTGGGTCTCACCCTGCTGCCTTTGATGGTGGAGGGGAATACCGAGAGACTCATCGGTATGGGCATCCTGTCCTTCCTGGCCAGCCTTTTCAACGTGATCGCGACGGCAGGCTACGCCGCGTGGCACATTCGCTTCCAACCGGAGGAGGTGCGTGCTTATCACCTGTCGGTAAGCCAATTTGCCACCGCTATGATTGCTGGTGTTCTCATGCTCAGCGCGGGATGGCTTTGTGACAATTTGCCCTCCGGGTTCATTGTGGCATTGCGTTATTTCGCCTTCGGCCTCGGTGTCCTGGACGTGATCTTTTTGATGCTTCCTCGTGAGGTGGAATATCCCGTCATTCGCAGCCCGAAATTTTCGGATATTTTTTCAGTGCCCCTGAAGAATAAAAAATTCATGATGACCATGGTGATCGTATTCCTGTGGCAGTTTTCTATGTATTGCTATTCCTCCCAGCTGAATTTTTATATTCTGAATGATATCGGCATGACCCAGACCTTTTACAACATCATCATCTTCCTGTACGGCCCGTTTTTCATCATTTGCATGAAGTTCTGGCGAAGGAGGATCGAGCGTACCTCCTGGTTTAAGGTCTTTGCCGCTGCGCTGCTCATTGTTGCGCCCCTGCAGATCGTCTATGGATTCGTGCAGCCCGGGACCTTTACCATAGCTTCCTTGGGCTTGACCCTTCCTCTGTACGTTCCCTTGGTGTTGCTTGTCCGCCTGCCTCAGCATTTCGGCGGTGTGGGGCACAACGTAGCTTTCGCTAATTTCCAGTACATCAACATGCCCTTGACCAACCGCGATTGTTATACATCCTTCTACCAGATCGTCTTTAATCTGGGCGGTTTGACGGGCATGGGCTTTGGTATCATCTTTACGATGCTGACCAAGAATTTGTCTTTTACCGCCTTTGGTTATACCTACACCACAGGAACCCCCCTGTTGATCATGCTTTGCGGCGTGGTTCAGTTTATCATCATTGGATATATCTTTATCTTCCGCAAGCAATTGGAGCCTGATGCTTCGGTTGAGAGAGCATAAAGGAGGAAATGACAATGACACGAAAATTAAAGATCGGCGTCTTTGGCGGCGCCCGCGGACGGGTCATGATCGAGGTGCTCATGTATCATCCCGATGCGGAGCTGGTGGCGGTTTGCGATAAGTATCAGCCCATCCTGGATTCCGTGGCCGCCAAGGCCAAGGAGTTGGGACAGACCGTGGCATGCTATCCCGACTTTGAGGATTTTATTCAGCATGACATGGACGCGGTGGTGCTGGCCAACTACGCCATTGAACACGCCCCCTTTGCCATTCGTTGCATGGAGGCGGGGATGCACGTCCTTTCCGAGGTGCTTCCCAGCGAGACTATGGCTCAGGCCGTGGAGCTCATTGAATGCGTGGAGCGAACGGGAAAGGTCTATGCCTACGCTGAGAATTATTGCTATATGAACGATACCTTTGAGATGTGGCGCCGTTGTAAGGCGGGCGACATCGGAGAGGTGCAATATTGCGAGGCGGCCTATAAGCACGACTGCTCCGGCGGTTGGGTGGGCATCACCTACGGTGAGCGGGAGCATTGGCGCAACCATCTTATCCCCACCTTCTACTGCACCCATTCCCTCGGCCCCGTCATGATGATGACCGGCGCACGACCTGTGCAGGTGGTGGGCTTTGAGAATCCCCCTTTGGATTGCTTTTTTGAGTTGGGTCACCCCGGCGGTCACGCCTCGGGTATTGAGATGGTGACCATGGACAACGGCGCCGTGATCCACAGCGTCCACGGGCCCCTCAAATGCGAGCCTCCTGAGGTTAAGTACAACGTGTACGGTGCCAAGGGTGCCATGAGAGGTCAGGGCGGTCAGGTGTATTTCTACCGAGAGGGTGAGCATTACGGTCAAGGGGAGAGTCAGCAGTACGCACCCGAAAAGTTCGTTGCTCTGGACAAGGCTTTGGGCAGTGGTGTGGACACCCACGGCGGCAGCGACTTCTATCCTACCCATTGCTTTATTGAAAAGATCCTGGGCCGTCCCGACGGTCAGTGGTCTATTGACGTATATCAAGCGGTGGACATGGGTATTTGCGGTATTCTGGCTTACCGTTCCATCCTGAACGGAAACCAACCCGTGAAGGTTCCCAATCTTCGCAACCCCGAGGAGCGTGACGCCTATCGCAACGATCATGCCTGCACCAATCCCGCTGTGGCGGGAAATCAACTGATCCCTTGCTCCTCCTACGGCGAGCGAGACCTGCCCGACGAGCTGTTTGACAAGCTCAGAGCGCAGTGGGAGGGAAAATAAATATGAGAGGACTACACCCCCGAGGGAGTGTAGTCCTTTTTTACTTATTCTCGACTCGCACCGCGATGGCGGACAGATCGTCGGGGGATCCGGACGCAATGGCGCGACGCAGGATCTTGAGCCGCAGAGAATCCATGCTCTCGGGCAGGGGATCGGACAGAAGATCAATGAGCCAGGGGCATTCATCATTTCCATGGGTCACGCCGTCACTGACCATGACCACCACGTCACCGGGGTGCATCCTGAAGCGAAGTAATTGCGGATCGCTGTCCTTAAGGATCCCGATGGGCAGGGTTCTTGACCTCAGCTTGTAGACGCGTCCTCCGCGAACTACGTAGGTTGGCGCGGCGCCGTTTTTGGCAAAGACCGCTTGTCCGCTCATGAGATCCAGCTCCATGAGATCCACCGTGGCGGAGCATTCGCCGCCGGTGCCGTTGTTTTTCTGCCGGATGAAGCTGTTGAGCATCCGCACGGACAACTCCACGCGGTTGCCGGCTGATAGCATTTTTTCCAAAAACAGAGCGCAAATATCCGAGGTGAGAGAGGCATCCTCGCCGGAGCCCATGCCGTCGCTGATCAAGGCGTAGAAGCAGGCGTTTTCGCTTTTGAAGAGGGCGATATGATCCCCACAGGTGGCGGGGGGGATGTAGTCTCCATGCCCCTTTTCATTGGTCAAGGGCGCGGGAAGGGGGGCACCCTCACGGATATCAGCGGGCACCGTACTGCCTGCGTATACCGTGTCGTAAATGGCGGCGGAGGATAGCTGCATGACGGTGGAAAGGGAGGTGTCATCTGTGACCTCAAAGGTGGGAAATGTCAGGCGGGTGGCGCATATATCCTCAAAGGCGGTGTGCAGCTCCTTCAAGCTTCTTTCGCTTCGGTCAAAGTGATTTCCCCGCACAATGATGCGGCAATTTCGTTTCCCGCATACCACCACGCCAAGGACGGTTACCCCGCGAGTGGAGAGAAAATCAAAGATCCTGTCGGCGGCTTCCCGATTGCAGCGGTACTCCTCCTCGTCCTCGTCAAGGGTGTCACGGATCAGATCCGCTACGGATTCATAGTCGGTGGCAAAGACCTCGGTCTTTTCGCTCTTGAGCAGATGCTCGGTCAGCTTGGCGCAGCGTGTGTTCACATCCTCCAAAATAGCAGACAGATGAAGACAGTCCGACACGGTTTCCGGAGGGAGACAGGAGATATCCGCTTTTCCCTTGTGATAGAGCTGAGTGGCCAGCCGCGCGGTGATAAGATCGGCGGGATGACACACCGCTTTGTCACATTGGTCCCGATGACGGCAACGGGCGCAATGACGATCCATCACCTCGTCGCACAGGCGCTTCAATTCGTTCATTTGCGGCCTGCGCAGTTGTCCTGACAGATCGTAAAACATGCGGGAGAGAGAGGTAAAGGCGCCCGACAAGGCCTCCAGGCGGGATCTGTGTGCCTCAGCGCGGGTTCTTTGCTCCATGGCCGAGGTGAAGTCATTCATGGCCTCGGTGCGATCAGCCTCACGGTCGGCAGAAGGAAAGCGACAGCTGAGCTTTTGTAGGACGAGACAAATGGGAATGGTCAAAAGCATGGAGGGCAGGTAGGTGACCAGATTGGTGATCCCGCCGCCAAACATCGTCCAAAGCAAGGCGGCCATGCAACCGCTGACCGTAGCGACACGGTGAGACAGAAACCGAAGGGCACTATAGGCAAGCACACCTAAAATAAAGGCGGGAGAGAGCATGGGATCAGCGCCTAATCCACACAAAATGGCTACGATCATGCCGGGGATCATGCCCTTGCCGGCGGTGGTTCTCAACGAAAGCACCAGGGCAAGGATGGGGGCGATGCGTACGGTGACGTAGGGACTCCAAAGAGATATCACGTGGACTCGGGCAGCCAGAGTACACAACAGGAGCAGTAAGAGCCCCGAGCAGAGGGTCAGGGCAGAGAAGCGCTCCAGAAGATGAGTATGGCCACGGCGAGGTAAGACGTCGGGAGCGCCTGAGGCAAACAGAAGTGCTTGTCCCTCGGATGTGAAGGAGAAGGACAAAAGATAAGTAAAGATGGGGGCGGCAACTACGGTCAGAAGAAAGGTGAGGAGATCATAAAAGGCAAAGCCGCCGGCAAACATCCCCCAAAGACCAAAGGCGAAGCCCCCCAGCGCGGAGGTCAGCATTTTCATGACCAAGGATTCACGGAACAAGGAGGATGAGGGGGCGGTGATCTCTTTCGTTGGGATTTCCGTGGGTTCTTCCTCCTTGATTTTGACGGGCGTATTGCGCTTGCCGTAGTAATAGTCTGTGGCAGTATCGCTCTCAGCATCAGGCGAACCCTTCCATAACCGATCTGTCAGCTCCTTCAGCCGGTCGCCTGCGGAGGGGGAGGATGCGGCTTTGGGTGGCTGATCAGATAATGTCAGATAGCCGAACATCATGCGAAACAAGAGAGTCAGGGTATAGACGATCCATCCTGACCAGAAGGGCAGAGGAAAGGTGGGATGGAAGGCCGACAGGCACAGGCCGATCCACGCATAGGGCGCCATGGTGCCGGAAGCGCAGATTACCGAAAAACCCAACGGCAATGCACCAAAGGGGAAGGCGCAGGTGCCCAGCAGATAGGACGCGCCCGTCAGGATCACCCCTCTGAGGAAGGCCGAAACCCTTGCGGCAGTTACGGTTCTGGCCCTATGAGAGCGCATACTGCCTGAATCCTTTCGAATCGACTGTCTTTGCCTGTTCGTGTTCGTCATATGTTCCATATATTGATAGCCTCCTTGCCATATCCTTCTTTTTTGATGGGTACTTCTATTATACTCGCCATCCTATACGAAATTTGTCATTGTAAGGCTGTCGCATAAAGGATTGTTTCGTCATGGCTTGTCCGCTATCAGCGAAGCGGAGATACGGCTGCAAAAAGCACCCTTGCGCTTTGGCGCAAGGGTGCTTGGTATTTATCATGCATTGTCAGGATACAAGGTAGTCAGCGCTGACGTAAGCAAAGCCGTCCTCGGTATTTTCCTCATAGACGATCTTGGCCCAGCCGTCAACGATCTCCATGACCTCCACGGTGTCACCTCTGACCAAAGCGCCGATGGGAGAATTACCTGCGGTGGTGGGGGCGACACGGACGTTCAAAGAGGAGTTGACGTCCACGATCATGATAGTACCGCCGTTGGGTCCCAAGGGTCTTTCCAGCACCTCAAAGGTGTCGAAGCAGAGACCGTAGACGTAAAGGTCATCGTCCTCACCGTCAAAAATCTTTTCAAAGGTAGCCGTGATGGCGATCACATCGCCGGCCAAAGGAGGAATGATGGTGGTATAATCCAGGAAGATTCCGATATCACCCACCTCGATATAGAGGGAATCGTCATCGCTTACAACCGTGCCGTAAACCGTGAAGGTCTTATCGGCATACAGGTAGGGGAAGCTCAAGAGCAGGGACGCCTGGGCATCAACGTCTGCAACCTCGGGATCACCAATGACATAGTTGTCACCGTCCAGCGGCATCTGAGCGGCTTCGATCACACTGTCCATGGGAACATTGCCCTCAAAAATTGCCTCGTAGCTCTCCTCGATGTACTGATCCGCGTCCTCGGGAACAGTTACGGCGATATCGTCGTATACCGTGGCTTGGGTATATTCACACGTCAGGGTCATAGCCGAGGAATATTCGTCGCCGGGGATCTCGTGAACGAATGACAGATCATAATTTGAAACAAGACCTGCGGGGCTGATGGTGATTTTGCAAGCGGTGACGGTGGTGATGTCGTTGACCTCCTTGGCCTGCTCACTCAGGTCGGTGACGGTCAGTACCACAGAACCGTCAGCCTGCCGCTCACCGCTGAGACCCACAAAGTCGTCTGCGGTCATTTGGAAGGAACCGTCGGTGCTTTCGGTGAAGCTTCCCACGGAAATGATGTCCATCAGCTCAGCGATCTGCTCCTTGGTGACGGTGATCACATACTTTTCGGCGGTGGTTTCATCCATGCCCATGCTTACGTAAGCCTTGTCTCCCAGAATGATGCAGGCATTATAGAGGCCTTCACTGCGGTTGATCTGCATATAGCCGGTGCCGTCGGTGACCACGGTGATTTCAATATCGGAGAAAAGGATGTCATCCCACTTGACCACGCTGTGCTGCGTGTTGGAGAAAGCGGTTTTGCCTTCGGACGCGGCGAGGGCAGATGCCAGCAGCTCCTTGGCGGCAGCCTCGTCCAGCGCGGTAGGCTCTGTGACGGCCTCGGTAGGTGCTTCGGTTACGGGTGCCTGGGTCTCGGGAGCCTCGGTTGCGGGAGCTTCCGTAGGTGCTTCTGTGGCGGGTGCCTGAGTCTCGGGAGCCTCAGTCGCAGGAGCGTCGGTAGACGCTTCGGTTGCGGGTGCCTGAGTGCCCACAGGGGCGGCCATGTTGGCGGATGTGTCGGTGGTGTCGGTTTCAGTGCCGTTTTGCTGGCAGGCGACCAGCAGGGTCAGAGACAGCACCAGTGCCATGACCGTCAGAAGAAGCTTTACTTGGGTGAATTTCATGGTGTTTTTTCCTTTCTTGATTGGTGATATGTGGAATTTTACGGAGCGGGAATGATAATTTGATATTTGGAGGTGTTGCCTTCAGAAGGAATCAAAACAATACCTGATCCTAAAGATGACGTGGTCTCGTCTTCCCATTTAGAGGAATTGACCTTGTCCTCCACGTTGTACTTTGTTTTGACTTCCTCAACCCAGTCCTCCAAACGCTCTGCGGCAAGCGCGGAACGGGCATTCATCATCCAGGTTTCTTCATTCTCTCTCTCATAATAGATGATGTAATAAACACCGTTGTCCTTAAGCATAGTAGCATCTCCGGGACGGTGATTTTCATCGTACAGCCACTTGGAGAAGGCGGAACCAATGGAAGAGGCGGATTTCTCGGTGATGTTCTCCTTGAGTGCGGAACCTCCCTCAGCGATGCAACCGAACTCCACAGACAACTCATCAAATTTTTTGGCAGACATATTTGTGGAAAGCTCGGCATAAAAGTTGTTGGCTTTTTGCTCGCTGTCCAGCTTTACAAAATAAGCGTCCTTGGTTTTTTCATCGTCGATGACCATAACCTTGGTGACAGCGCACCATCTGTATTTGTTGGTTATCATATAAGATCCGCCGGAAGACGTGTGATATTGAACTTCCTCTCTTACCGTAAAATCACCGACTTTTCTGCCGGGGTCAAACAGCCATTTTTGAAGATCGGTAGCTGCATCGAAGGCGTCTTCATCGTTCAGATCAACGTAAAAATCCGAAACATCCAGGGAGATTTTGTTGATTTCAGAGCGCAGAGCGGACAGAATAGTCGTGAATATCTGATAGCCTGCTTTTTGATAAGCATCGGTGTCAGAAGAAGAGAAGTGCGTACGATAACTCTGTTGCTCATCCTCCTGTGTTCCATTCTCATCTTGATGGTTTCCCAAGATTGGGTCATCCAAAATTCTTTCCGCAACGGATGGCTTGATATCCAGGGTGGCCAACAGAGTTTCGAGTACCATAACCTTGGTTATCTCGCTTCCGTTGGGATCGGCAATTTGGGCATCTGTGATTTTCGGCTTGTAGTTCTCATAAAATTTTTCATGAACCATATACTCAGCAAGCATAACCTTCAGCTCATCGGGAGTGGAACATCTTTCAGCTTTTTCACGGAGCCTTTCGTTTGCCAATACGTAAGAGTTGTAGTAGGTTTTGTAGAAGGCGCTTTTATGCTGATCACGGTACTCCACCAGCTCACTATGAGTAGTGTCGATGGCGAGCTCTTCGCGCTTGAGACTTTCATATTTGGAGCCGAGGGTACGTTTTTCCATTGCCGAGCGAAGCTCATCCTCGGAAACGTTGCTGCCGATGTAGGTTTTGATAAACTTCTTCAAGGACATATCCCTCGCCTCTGCGGTGGCCTTCAAATCGGCTATGTAAGCATCAACCTCAGCTTCAACCTCCGTCTTCAGTGTGGAGGTCATGCCGGTTTCAAGGGCGCCCTCACAGTATACGATATATTGCTCGGCAAGCGTGTAGGCAGACAGAGAAAACTTGTTTGTGCCGACATAAGCGGGCAGCATGTAATATGCGTATTCATACGCGTCGGAGAAAGTCTTGGAATATCCGTAGGTATCCTCCAGCAGACCGTATTGATAATACCAGTACTCGTTGGTAAGCTGTGACAGTCCGACCTGATATTGATAAACGGCAAACTCGTCAGCAGAAATATCATGATGCTTGCTTTGGATGATAACTGACGGAAGCTTTTCCTTTTCTACATCATCGTCGGTATTTTCTCTGCGAACGCCTTGGCAGGCAGTCAAAAGAGAGAGACAGAATAACAACGAAAGTGCGGCACAAAGGAATTTTTGAAGTGTAGTGTTCATGATTGAATCATCCTTTCTGAGCAATGTCCGTTTGATATGGAGTATACCATATTTTTATGAGAAAGTCAATATATCTGCGGAATTTGACGGTTCAACGCTCCGTCTTTTGATGAAGCTTGCATCCGTCCAGCAGCTGATGTCTCAGCCAAGGACTTTTCATGGTATAATCCTCCACGGCGTCCAGCTCGGCCACCAGATCTCGACGGAGGCCAGCTAACAGATCGGCGTAAGCGGGATCTCCCACCAGATTGTGAAGCTCTCCGGGATCGTTTTTCATGTCGTACAGCTCGTCCACGTCACAGGGATTCCAGACGTACTTGTAGGTGTCATTCCGAATCATGCGCTGGGTAAACAGGCCAAATTGCTGACCGTTGTAGGTGGTCAGCGCATATTTTCGGATGCTGTCCTGCCTTTCTCCCGAAAGATATGGCATGAGGCTGATACCGTCAAGATCTTCGGGAACGGGAAGTCCTGCCAGCTCCAGCAGAGTGGGCACCAGATCCAACATGTTGGTCACCATAGCGGGATGGCGGACGCCGCCCTTGATCTTTTCAGGGTAACGGATCACCAGGGGAACGTGTACCACCTCATCGTACATGATGTAGTGCTTGTCCATCATTTTTCTGTCTCCGCACATATCCCCGTGGTCGGCAGTGTAGATGATCACCGTGCGCTCCATTTGACCGGTGGATTCAAGATGGGCAAGCACCTTGCCGATGGCGTGGTCGATTTGAGAGATGTAACCGTAATAGAGTCGGGCGGTCTCCCTGAAATCCTCCCAGGTCATGTCGTCGGTGTCCCAGTTCAGCCGCATCTGACGGTGGATATAAGGTTTACCGTCCAGGGAATCCTCAAAGGATTGCCACACGGGGATATCCTCGGAGGTATACATGGAGGCAAAGGGCTCACAGGGACGGCAGGGGAGATGGGGCTCGGAAAAGTCCATCTTGATGTGCCAGGGATCGCCACCGTATTTGTCCATCAGCTCAATGACGCAATCCGCGTTGCGATGGGTGGGGCTATCCTCATAGGGGTAGGGACTGACCTCCCCGAAAAATCCTTTTTTGAAAGAGAGCTCCGGGTGCTGTTGTCGTTGATAGGCGGTGAGCTCTGTAGAGGGTATATAGTCCTCGTATCCGAAATCCAGAGGCGTGAGGGTGGGACTGACGTGCCACGAGCCCACGTATCCGTTTCGGTAGCCCACTCCGGCTAGCTCCTTTGACCAGGAATAGGCATCCGCGGGAATGGAGGCTACGGGAATGCCCTGGTCGTAGTTCCACAGGGCTCCGAACCGCTCAGGGCGCTGACCGCACAAAAGCCCCTGTCTCGCGGGGGCACAGGAGGGCAGGGGGGTATAGCTCTGGTCAAAGGCTATACCTTCCTCTGCCAGCCTGTCAATGTTCGGGGTCTTTACGGGATAGCGGTGATTGAAGCCGAGGCAATCCCATCGCTGCTGGTCGCAGCAAATGAACAGGATGTTAGGTCTCATGGGTGACCTCCTTTTGATTTCTGATTCTGCATATAAATCTCTTGGGCGATGGCCTTCAATTGAGGCAGATGCTTTTCAAAAAAGACTTTGTAGGCCTGACAAAAGCGGTTGAGGGAGGGGCGCCCCTGGATCATAGGCTCCCGTTCCCGCCGACAACCGCCGCGGCACAGCATGGCATAGCGGCAGGATTTGCAGGGGTCGGAGACGTGACACGAGATTGAGACAAAGCGCCGTGCGACGGCAGATGTCATCATTTCTCCGAAGGTATGCGTTTGGATACGGCCCAGGCACCATTCGTCCAATGCGTAAAAATCGCAGGGATACACGCTGCCATCGGCTTCCACCACCGGGGAGCAGGTGCATTGACCGCTCATGGCACAGCTTTCGGGGGGATGTCCCAGGAGCATGTGGACGTAATTGTCAAAATTTCGGATGCTGACATACTGACCTCTCATAAAATCCTCGTAGTACAGCTCAAAGGTTCGGCAAAGAAAATCGGTATATTGAGCTTCCGTCAGGGAGAAGTCCTTTTTCTCCCCGCCAAAGGAATCCAAACAAGGGATAAACTGAAGATAACGGTAGGATTTCAGACTGTCGTAGACCTTTTTCGGCTCCCGTGCCGCCTTGCCGTTGACCACGCACAGGATATTAAAGGCTACACCGTGCCGCTCCAGTATTTGAGCCGCATGGACGACCGTATCGTAAGTACCATTCCCTTGGACATCTTTTCGCAGACGGTCGTGTATCTCTTTGGTGCCGTCCAGGGAAAGACCCACCAGGAAGCGGTGAGATGCCAAAAAATCAGCCCATTCGTCATCTATCAGAAGGCCGTTCGTCTGGATGGCATTGTGCACGGGAATGCGGTGGGTATTGTACTTGTCTTGCAGTGTCAACAGATGTCGGTAAAAATCGAGACCTGCCAGGGTGGGCTCACCGCCTTGAAATATAAAGCTCATGTAGCCTGTGGCGTATGCGAAGGCCTTTTTGACCGTCTCCTCCAAGACGTCAAGCGTCATCATACCAAGGGATGCTTGCTTGCGGCTTTGAGCAACGTCGTTGTAAAAGCAGTAGGCACAACGCATATTGCAAAGAGAGGAGGCGGGCTTGATCATCAGATTGAGAGGGGGCATAGATTCCTCCGTGGATGTGATACGTCTATTATAACGAAATTTTGACTTAAATACAAGAGAAAAATAAAAAAAGAGGAATAATTTCAAAAAGAAAGGTCACCGTTGAGGGCTTGGAGAGCAAACCCTGACGGTGACCTTGAAATTTCTTAATCCATGTGCTTGTCAATAGTGGAATCGACAAGAGGGATCTTAACGGTGTTCTGCAACAAAGCAAAGATACCCAGCAAAATAAAGACGACGTATCTGACGATACCCAGAATATGCTGCAAAAGCGTATCAATTCTGGTGATAACGGTATAGTCAAAGGATTCATCAAAAATATTGATGACAAGATTGACGGTCTGAACGAGATCGGGGATTGCGCCCAGGATAGTACTGATCACAGGGAAGAGGAAGGTCAAGATGACCACCTTAACGGCTGTTTTTCTCAGCCAGATATTTTCCTCTCTGATGAGCACATAGGCAACCGCGGCAATAGCGATAAAGTAACCGCCGAAAAGTCCCATCAAATAGAGGAGCGCGCCCATGAGACCTACAGAAATACCCAGTTTTGTTTTTTGCATGATATAGTCCTCCTTTCCGTAAGTATGTAATTATTCTCCGTCGATATCGTACATTGGTCTGATATCGAAAGTAGAGCATAGGAGACCGTGTGAGATACGGGAGATGATGCTTGTATTCTATCATACTTGTGCACAAATGTCAACCCCTCAGACAAGCGAGGAAGACCAATTGAATAAAAACAGGGGAGTGCGTAGATAAATCGAAATTTTTCACCCGTATGAACTTTCCGCTCGCTTTGCTCGCTGGGAGAACCGAAGAAACAATTACCTACATCAAAAAGCGAAGGAGCACACGAGGTACTCCCTTTTCTATTGCCTTAAACGTGATAAAAGGTCAAAAATCAAGGCAAAAGCGAACAAAAGGTCAACTCCTATTTATTAACGTAAACCCGAATATTTTTCGGAAGAATATTTCCTTTAACCAACACCTCGGGAGAAAATAAATTTCCATCTTCATACCGGGATAGAGGGATTGCTGTTGCTTCGTACAATTTGACAAACAAATCGGAAGCGGTTTCGTTTATTGGAATATTCATGCCACCATGTTCCGCTCCACCATATTTATACATCATAGCAAAGCTTATATAATCCATACTTGCAACCATGCAATCCTTTTCATCCACAGTTACTTCAAGGCATATCGTATCATCAGAGAATATTTTATTGTCAGATGGAGACAACCAACAGAAAACAACATTTTTCCGGAGTTCAGTAAAAGACTCGTATCTTGAAGTCGCCTTTAGACCGCTCTTCATTATATTGTCAAGATTTGATTTATCTGTGTAATGATAAACTATCATTTCGCATTCTCCTTCAAAGTTCTACAACTCGCAATCAACATTCGTCGAATGCGACCACAAAGATTTCTGTAGTTTTTATATGTTTCTTCATCAATGCTGTTTGTGTTGAATAGTAGCTGTAACCAACCTTCTGTTTCGCTACACTCTTTGAGGGCAATTTCAAATTTTGAAAGCATATCGGCTTTACTCTGTCCGTAATTTGCTTCACGGATATTCGCATAAACGCTACTTGAACTTTTGCGAATTTGGAAAAGAGTGTTGGAGGGGGCTTTTATGTTTTGACAAAGCAGTTCTATATTGGTTGCAAGCTGCTCTGAATAGATCAGCAAGTAGTTTTTGGCCATACAATCACTCCCTTCAAAGGAATTATACTATATTTTACAAAGCAAGTCAAGAGCTTTTCTCATTCTCGCATCTCAATCACGCCGAAGGCGTGTATATCATCAAGGCGTAGCCTTGTATATCACCAACACGAAGTGTTGTATATCATCAAGCCGCAGGAAAATGCACGCTGGCGCGTGATGAGATACAAGGGCGGGTTACCGACCTTGATGATATGCACCGCACTTCGCGCGGTGATGATATACCAAGCCTGCGGCTTGGATAAATAAAAACAGAACATTTGTCGGTAGACAAATGTTCTGTTTTTATTGGTGCGGGCAATGAGGACCTATGCGCCCTCGCAAAGGCGAGTTCGCATGGAACCTCCCGCTCGCGTTGCTCGCTGGGAGAACCGAAGAAACCACTTACCCACATCAAACAAAAAAAAGGAGCACTTTGGGCTACCTACCATAAAGCAGGTAGGATAGCCCAAGAGCGCCCTTTCTAAGAATGAGATACGGTGTAACCGAGATTTCGGTTATGCCGTTTTCTCTTTTATATTAACTTCTTGTTCTCGTTCCCA
>SVTR01000017.1 GCA_015063685.1 Oscillospiraceae bacterium
CGGTGAGCCTCGGCTCACCGCTTTCACTATGGAAAAAGCGATTCAAGCCAAAAACTTGAGTCGCTTTCTTTTTTTGTTAAGAATTTGTAAATATACACACTTTACCCTTGACAAAAGTGGTTTCATTATGTTATCACATATCGTTCTGAAAATCAAGGATAGATCTGGACAGTCAAATCAAACCGTAGGTTGAGCAATACTTTTTTAAAAGTTCTTGAAAGGGGTCAAGGGGAAAACTTCTTTCAAGAAGTTTTCCCCTTGCGTTCTCTATCGTTCTTTACTCTTCCTCAGCCACCACAGCGATCGCCAGCTCCTCGAGAGCCTTGGGATCGGCGGGGGAGGGGCACTTGGTCATGAGCTCGCTGGCGTTCTGCACCTTGGGGAAGGCGATGACGTCGCGGATGTCCTCCAGACCGATGGAGAGGGCCACCAGACGGTCGAGACCGAAGGCCAGGCCGCCGTGAGGAGGCACGCCGTACTTGAAGGCCTCCAGAAGGAAGCCGAACTTCTCCTGGGCGTCCTCGGGGGTGAAGCCCAGCACCTCGAACATCTTGGACTGGATCTCACCCGAGTGGATACGGATGGAGCCGCCGCCCAGCTCGGTGCCGTTCAGCACGATGTCGTAGGCCTTGGCGCGGACACGGCCGGGGTCGGTGTCGATGTACTGGAGATCCTCCTCCATGGGCATGGTGAAGGGGTGGTGCTTGGCGTAGAAGCGGCCGTCCTCCTCGGAGTACTCCAAGAGGGGGAACTCGGTGACCCACAGGAACTTGAAGTCCTTGGGGTCGCACAGGCCCATCTTCTTGGCGCAGTGGCAACGAAGGGCGCCCAGGGCGTCGAAGACCACGGAGTTCTTGTCGGCCACGATGAGGATCAGGTCGCCGGGCTTTGCCTCCATGCGGGCCTTGATGGCCTCGTTCTCGTCCTCGGTGAGGAACTTGGCGTAGGAGGAGGAGATCTCACCGGTGGAAGCCCACTTCAGCCAGGCCAGACCCTTGGCCTTGTAGGTCTTGACGAACTCCACCAGGGCGTCGATCTCCTTACGGGACATGGACGCGCCGCCGTTTACGTTGATGGCGCGGACAGAGCCGCCGTTTGCGATGGCGCCCGCGAAGACCTTGAACTCGGTGCCCGCGAGAATGTCGGACAGGTTCTTCAGCTCAAAGCCGAAGCGGATGTCGGGCTTGTCCGAGCCGAAGCGGTCCATGGCCTCGGCGTAGGGCATACGGATGAAGTCGCCGCCGAGATCAATGCCGTAGAACTCCTTGAACATGAACTTCAAAAAGCCCTCGTGCATACGCATGACGTCGTCCTCGTTGACGAAGGACATCTCGGTGTCGATCTGGGTGAACTCGGGCTGGCGGTCGGCGCGGAGGTCCTCGTCGCGGAAGCAACGGGCGATCTGGAAGTAGCGGTCAAAGCCCGAGACCATGAGCAGCTGCTTGTAGAGCTGGGGGGACTGGGGCAGGGCGTAGAACTTGCCGTGGTGGACACGGGAAGGAACGAGATAGTCTCTGGCTCCCTCGGGAGTGGGGGCGATGAGGCAGGGGGTCTCGATGTCGATGAAGCCGTTGTTGGCGTAGTAGTCACGGGCCAGCTTGGTGATCCTGGAGCGGGCCATGATGTTGTAGGCCATGTCGGGACGGCGGAGATCCAGATAGCGGTGCTGGAGACGAAGCTCGGGCTTGACGGGGCTGTTCTCCACGATCTCAAAGGGAGGGGTCTGGGAGGCGGAGAGGATCTTCAGCTCCGAGACGGCGATCTCGATCTCACCCGTGGGGATGTTCTTGTTGACCGCGCCCTCGCCGCGGCGGCGGACGGTACCGTGGGCGCAGAGGACGAACTCGGCGCGCACAGAGAAGGCCTTGGCGAAGACCTCACGGTCGGTGGCGTCGTCAAAGGCCAGCTGGACGATACCCGATCTGTCGCGGAGGTCGATGAAGATGAGGGCGCCCAGGTCTCTCTGCTTCTGGGCCCAGCCCATGACGCAGACGGTCTGACCTACGTTCTCAGCGGTAAGCTCGGCGCACAGACAGGTGCGCTTGTCGAGGTTGGTTAAAAGTTCTGCCATTGTGATGAACCTTCTTTCATATTGTTGTGGCTCCGTAGGGGCGAACTGTGTTCGCCCGTTTATGGTGATCACAAGCGGGCGAACACAGTTCGCCCCTACGGGCAAAAAAGTTTGTTTGGGATTCGGAGGGAGGTTTAATTCAGGGGAGTGCCGTCCTTGGTAAACAGGGGCAGCTTCTCCAGATACACAAGATCGGTTCTGTCAGCCGCGTCGCCTTCGGCTAAGATGGTAGCGCGGCCGCATACGGTACCGCCTGCCGCCTCCACCAGCTGCTCCAGGGCGTGCATGGAGTCGCCCAGGGAGACCACATCGTCCACGATGAGGATGCGCTTGCCCTTCATGAGGGCGGCGTCGTTGCCATCCAGGTAGAGGTGCTGCTCGCGGTTGGTGGTGATGGAGTTAACCTTGACGTCCAGGATGTCTCTCATGTACAGCTTGGTGCCCTTACGCGCCAGCATATACTTTTGGTTACCCGCAAGACGTGCCATCTCGTGGATCAGCGGAATACCCTTGGCCTCGGCGGTGATCATGTAGTCGTACTCGGGAACCTTGTCAAGGAGCGCCTGCGCGCAGGCGGTGGTCAGCTCGGGGTCACCGAAGATGACGAAAGCGCCGATCATCAGTTGGTCATTGAGGGGACACAGGGGCAGGGCTCGCTCACAGCCCGCGATGGTCATTTTGTAATACATTTGTTCCATGATGCATTTCCTTTCATTCAATCAGAAGATTTGGTATGCCGTCTCATCGCTTTCTCGATCACCTGAATCCGCTCGCCCACGGTGGGATGGGAGTAGCCGACGGTGGCAAGGAAGGGATGGGGATTGAGATCGCTGAGGTTATCGCGGGAAAGACGCTTGAGGGCGTCCATGAGGGGTTGACCCAGACCACAATCGGCGGCAAAGGTATCGGCCCGACGCTCCATATGGCGGGAAACCATGTTGAAGGGGATCATGAGCAGGGTCATGAGGGGACTCAGCACCGCCATGGACAGCACAAGCACCATGCCCGCCGCGTTGACCTCAGCAAAGCCCATGGCCATGCTGACAGCAGGAGAAGCCACCGTGACACCGATCAAGGCCGAGATAATGGCATAGATCACAAGCTGCAGAACCGCCATGACCGCGGTGTCCTTGTGCTTGTCATGCCCCAGCTCGTGGGCAAAGACGGCGGTGATCTCATCCTCAGAGTAGTTGTTTACCAGATTGTCATAGAGGGCAATTTTCTTGCCTTTGCCGATGCCCGCGCAAAACGCGTTGGCACGGGTGGTACGCTTGGAGGCGTTCATGACGTAGATGCTTCGCACCTTGTAGCCTTTGGAAACAAACAACTCATTGATGCGATCCTTGAGACTGCCGTCCGCCAAGGGATCAAAGCGGTGAAATATCCGCTGCAGGGGGAGGGCAAAGACCGATCCCAAGAGAACCATGATGAAGAAGAACCCGAAGATCCCCACCATGAGCCAGATACCCACCAGATCATAGAAGCAGATGGCAACGCTGGCAAGGCCAAAGTTGAGCAAAAAGTTCAGAATGGCGTTTTTGACGGTATCTCCCCAAAAGGTCTTTTTGGTGGACTTATTGAAGCCGTACTTCTCTTCGATGCGGAAGGTAAAAATGTAGCTCGGAATGATATCCACCACCGAGAAGAACAGGCAGAAGACAGCCACCAAGCAACCGCCCTGCAGATAATCGTTTGTGGGGGGAATGACGTTGGCTATGGCATTGTGAACCAGCGCCAGGAGATCGCAGGCAAGAATCGTTACCAACAGAACTGTTTCGATCGCACCTGTGATCAGGTTGAAGCGGCGTTTTTCGTGGGTGTAGGCCACCCAGCGATTGTATTGCGCGTCATCGTAAATGCCCTGCACACAAGCGGGCAAGGGCTTTTTCATTTGCTTGGCGGCAAGGCAAACGCTGAGTATCTTCCAGAGATAATCCAGCACCACCAGGCCTATAAACAAATATTTCATCTTTGTTGTACCTCATAGCCGTCAGGGCGGACAACCACACGGTACATACCCGCGATGGCTTCCTCCACCAGCTCGTCAAAAGGGAGCTTCTGCTCCTCTGCCATGACCTTCCCCAGATCAGGACGGGTGCGGGGATGGCGGGGAGTGAAGACGGTGCAACAGTCCTCATAAGGCTCGATGGAGGTCTCAAAGGTACCGATCTTGCGGGAGATCTCCACGATCTCCTCCTTGTCCATACCGATGCAGGGACGGAACACAGGCAGGGTGGCCATGGGATTGGTCACGCCCAACGCCTCGGTGGTCTGAGATGCCACCTGACCGAGAGACTCGCCGGTGATCAACGCGCCGCATTTGAACTTTTGCGCCACCTTGTCGGCAATGGCCATCATGTATCTGCGAAGCAGGAGGGTGAAATAATCCTCGTTGCAATGCTTGACAAGCTCTTCCTGAACCTTGGTCAAGGACACCACGTGAACCAGCATGTCCTCACAGTTATATTCAGACACGATCTGTGCCAGGCGGAGGACCTTATCCCGTGCCAGCTCGCTGGTGTAGGGGAAGGACTCAAAGTGAATGGCCTCGATTTTCAGTCCTCTCTTGGCCATCATGTAGCCTGCCACTGGGGAGTCAATACCGCCCGACAGGAGAAGCAAGCCGCGGCCGGCAGATCCCACGGGCATACCGCCCGCGCCCTTGACGGGGCCGGGGTGGACGTAAGCGGCGGTATCACGAACCTCCACCTTCACGGTAACGTCGGGGTTGTGGACATCTACCCGCATACGGGGGCAGCTTTCCAAAATGGCACCGCCTGCCGCACGGGAGATCTCAATAGAATCCAAGGGGAACAGCTTATCCGCACGCTTGGACTCCACCTTGAAGGTGCGCTTTCCTTCCAGGTAGGGGGGGATATAGGCCTTAACGGTGGCCAGGATACTATCCATGTCCTTCTCGCACATGGCGGCGCGACAAACAGCCACGATACCGAAAACCTTTCTCGCGGCATCCATCATAGCGTCAATATCGGCGCTGTCATCCAAAGGCTCAATGTAGACGGTGCTTTGGGCACGATAGATATCGAAATTTCCACAAGCCTTGGCTTTCTGACGGAGCTGGCGGCCAAGCATATCCTCAAAGTAACGCTTGTTAGCGCCCTTCAGGACGATCTCGCCATATTTACAAAGAATGATCTCTTTCATCAGGCATCACCCTCGGTTTCCTCGTCTGCAAGGATGGTGACGGCCTCAGCCCCCTCGCCGTCCACGTTGATGCCGGCGATGAGATCACGGGCATTTTCCTCGGCGGCCTTGGGGACAAAAATATCCGTGCCGTAAAGGGAAAATCCCGTCATGATACGCATGGCGCTGCCCGTGGCGCGCTCGTGAACCAGATAGGGGATATCAGCATCCTCCAGAAGACCGCGTACCATGCCAAGAATAGCAATATCGTACACGGTGGTCAAATGAACCACTTCATCGCCGTGGGCGATCTTATGATCCTTTTCCAGTCCGAACATATCAAACATGGCTCTCCTCCTGTTCAGCCGCTACCTCAAAGGGAACGACATCATCATAGTAGTTGGGGAATAAAGCCTCCCAAACCTTCATGCAGGCAATGGTGTCAGCCATGGAGGAGTGGGGGATGCCATCCCAAGCGATGCCGAGGGTCTCCATGGCGTCGATGAGAGAGGCGTGGTTGTTGTCGGGGTAGTGCTCATTCTGGAATCTGACGAACTCAATGGCGCAGCAGCGCACCTTTCTGTGAAGCTCCTCCTGCTCGCGCTCGGTTTCGTAGATATATTTGATGTGACTATAGTCGGTAGACACGCCGAAGGCCACGATATTATCGGCGTTGGCAAACATTTCCTTGATGGCAGGAACAAGCTCGTCCAGATAGGGAGCATCCTGCACCATGGCGGGAGAAATGCCATGGATCTTTTCGGTGCGGTTCCACTTTTTCTTGTGACGGGGCTTGACCAGGGTGTCCATCAATGTCTCGCCGGTACCGTCGCAAATGGAAACGGAAATGATCTCGTCATGATCATACACACCTGTCAGCTCCAGATCGAAGAACAGGACACGACGGCGATCCATGTGGCGGGGCTTAGCACGATATGCATCACCCTCGGCACGGCGTTCTGCCAGATCCTTCTCAAAGCAGGCGCGGCACATCTTGCGCTTATATCTTACGTCCTGTCCGCAAACCACACACTTGAGAGGTCTCCGAATGGCGGCGCGCTTATCGTAAAAATAAACGGTGCTGCCGTCGGGCTTGATATTATAGGCGGCAGGCTCGGCACCCGCGTCATAATTCAACTGGTTCAAGCGCTCAGCCGTATAGTAGCCAAAGGAAGCGGCTCTCTTGGCGCCCATTTTTTCAATGATCGTTCCCGAGGGCAGGGTCAGGGGATCCCGAAGCTGGCGAGGGGCAGGTGCTTCTTCCTCCTCGGTATTCTTTTCAACCGTACCGCGATACCACTGCTCAGGGGGTGTCTCGGTAACTCTTGCGGGATCATAATAATAGGTGATACTGCCATCCTCAGCCACATCATAGGCCACAGGGTCACCCACAGGTGACAAATGCATACGATCGAGGAGAGCCCGGGACAAATACCGTCTGCGGTCTGCTTCCTCGGCTGTCACCCTGGGAATTGAAAGTCCGGGGGACATGTCAAGTGTTGTTTCCAAAATATATACCTCCAATATCCAACAGCGCCCCGACGGTGCTCGACCGCCCTGCCCTGCCGGCAAAATACGAATAAAAAGCCCATACTTTTTCAATTTTAATTATAGCACAAAAAACACAAATAATCAATAGGGAAAAGAAAGATTTATGAAAATATCGGTGCTTCTTTGACACCGATCGACATGAGCAAAGAGAATGCCCTCACATCAAAAAAGAGCCGACTCTCACAAGTCAGCTCTTTTTATCAAGTATACTACATTAAGCCTCAGTAGCGGCCTCGGCGTCAGTTGCAGCCTCAGCATCGGTTGCGGCCTCAGCGTCGGTTGCGGCCTCAGCGTCGGTAGCGGCCTCGGCATCGGTTGCGGCCTCGACATCGGTACCAACCTCGGCATCGGTTGCGGCCTCGGCGTCGGTTGCGGCCTCGGCGTCGGTAGCGGCTTCGGTTTCAGGCTCGACCACCTCATCGGTACCTGCTTCGGGAGCGGTGGTGTCAGCGGGAACATCCTCGTCCTCAACCTCGGTGTCGGCCATGGCATTTACGTATTCGGCAGCCTTGGAGCTCTCAGCATAAGAGGCAGTATCAATGCTGGACTTCATGCTGGTGGAAGCGGTAACAAAGGCATAAGAACCGATCTTCTCCAGGGTGTTGGAGAGCTTAATGGTCTTCTCACCGACCATACCGGTACAGTTGTAGAATGCCAGAGCGCCGATTTCCTTCAGTGCCTCGGGAGCGGTGAAGCCGGTCAGGGCAGCGCACTCGTAGAAAGCACCGTCACCGATGGACTCCAGGGTTGCGGGCAGCTCAATGTTTGTAAGGGCAGGGCATGCTCTGAAAGCGAAATCGTCAATAGACACCAGGGACTTGCCCAGCTTTACGGTTTCCAACTTGGTGCAACCGTTGAACGCGCCAAAGCCAATGGACAGAAGGCCATCGGGCAGGGTAATGGAAGTCAGCTCGGTGCAGTTAGCAAAAGCGTAAGGGCTGATGCTGGTAACGGTCTCGGGGATCTCCACCTCAACCACAGCGGCCAAGTTGTAGAAAACGCTTTCACCAATGCCAGCAACGGAACGGCCGTTGATATCCTTATCGGGAATCTTCACATGGTCATCCTCGGTCTTTACACCGGCATACTTAACCAGAATAGCCGTGTCGCCGGGAGCTTCTTCAAAATAGAAATAATTGCCTTCGTTATCAATCAAATAATCGACTTCAGGCGTGTAATCGTTGATCGCGTCAGGATCGCCCAGACCGGTAGCGCAGGAAGCCAAAGAAGCCACCAAAAGAATACAGGAAAGAGCGAGTGCCAGGAACTTTCTCATGAATGCGTACCTCCGAATTATTTACAATCAGCCATTTTCGCAATGTCGCTTCTATAAACACGGCATATCTAAAAGATGGCAGTATCCAATGTACATATTATAACGCATTCCAATCAAATTGTCAAGTCATTTAAGGCATATTTGGCAAACATGATTGTAAATATTTTGCGATGGAGGGCCGATTTGCTTTTTTTCTTGCCCCTATTGAAATTTTCAAAGAAATATGATACAATAATGGAAACACATTCAGGAGGTTCTCTCATGCTATCAAAGGTCTATAGCGCCGGTCTTTTCGGCATCGACGGCTTTCTTGTCAGCGTCGAGGTGGACGGTCAGCCGCGACTCCCGCAGTTCGAACTGGTGGGTCTGCCGGATGCCGCCGTCAAGGAAGCCAAGGAAAGAGTCAGAACCGCCTGCGAAAACAGCGGATTCCCCTTTCCCGAGGCGGCTTTCCTTGTCAATCTCGCCCCTGCCTACCGAAGAAAGGAGGGTTCCGGCTTCGATGCAGCCATCCTTACGGGCATCATGTCGGTTTCCGGCCTCATCCGACGGGACGTCACCTTGTCTGACAAATGCATCGTAGGCGAATTGTCTCTGTCGGGTGATTTCCGAAGCGTCAAGGGTGTTCTTTCCATGTGTGTTGCCGCCAGGGATGCGGGCATGCATGAGTTCTACGTCCCCTGGGAGAACGCCGCGGAAGCCGCGGCCGTGGAAGGCATCCTGGTTTACGGTATCAAGAATATGCGGCAATTGATCGATCATCTGAACGGTCGCGCCGTTCTCTCCCCCATGCCACGCCGGGATATCTCCTTTACTGCCCGCGCCCCTTATGAAGAGGACTTTGCCGATGTCAAAGGACAGCATCTGGCCAAGCGCGCCATGGAGATCGCCGCCGCCGGAGGCCACAACATCCTGCTCATCGGCCCGCCCGGCACAGGCAAGTCCATGCTGGCCAAGCGCCTCCCCTCCATTTTGCCGCCCCTGACCTTTGAAGAGGCTATTGAAACCACCAAGGTTCACTCGGTATCGGGTATTTTGCCCGAGGGCACTTCCCTGCTCTCCCGCCGTCCCTTCCGCTCTCCCCACCACACCATGTCTGCCGTCAGTCTCATTGGCGGCGGCGCCAATCCCCTCCCCGGCGAGGTTTCTCTGGCCCACAATGGCGTACTGTTTTTGGATGAAATGCCTGAATTCCCCAAGCAGATCACCGACGCTTTGCGCCAGCCCATCGAAGACGAGGTAGTCACCATCACCCGAGCTAACGGCCGCGTAACCTTCCCCTGCTCCTTTATGATGGTAGCGGCGATGAATCCCTGTCGCTGTGGCTATTTTGGTGATCCCAGCGGTCGTTGCACCTGCAAGATCGACGACGTGAAAAAGTACATTTCCCGCATCAGCGGCCCCATGCTGGATAGAATCGACATTCAAATCGAGCTCCCTTCCCTGTCTTATGAAGAGCTGGCAACCCATGAGGATCCCGCCACGGTGGAAACCTCTGAAACGGTGCGCAACCGTGTCTGCGCCGCCCGAGCCTATGCCACAAGTCGCATGGCCAAGCTGGCCGGAGGGATGGATCAGGTCAAAAACGGCCGTGGCAAGACCATTCATTGTAATGCTCAGTTGGATGCCGCGGGCATCCGCAAATATTGTGAAACCACCCCCGAAGCCGACCAACTCCTCCGCAACGCATACGCCGCCCTCGGTCTGTCTGCCCGTGGCTATTCCCGCATTCTGAGGGTCGCCCGTACCATCGCCGATTTGGCCGAGAGTGACATCATACGGGAAGAGCATATTGCCGAGGCCATTCAGCTACGGAATCTGGATCGCAAATACTGGAACTGATCCCACCAAAAGGAAGGTTTTTATGACACAACTTTTGTGCAGACTTTTTATAAAAGACAGAGACAACGTCACGTCTCCTGTGGTGCGCAGAGCCTACGGCACGCTGGCCAGCGTCGTTGGTATCGTTCTCAACCTTTTGCTGGCCTCCGGAAAGCTGACCATTGGCTTGATCACAGGCGCGCTTTCCATCCAGGCGGACGCCATCAACAATCTGTCCGACGCCGGATCTCAGATCATCTCTCTGGTGACCTTCCGTATCGCGGCCAAGCCCGCCGACAGAGAGCACCCCTTCGGCCATGCGCGGATCGAATACGTGGCCTCCCTGATCGTCTCCTTTTTGGTGCTCAGTATCGGATGGGATCTTCTGGCTGATTCCATCGACAAGGTCATTCATCCCACCGAGACGCTTTTCAGCTGGATATCCATCGGAGTCCTCGGTGTATCGGTGCTGATAAAGCTTTGGCTTTGCTTCTTCAACCGAAGGATCGCCAAGAAGATCGACTCCTCGGTCATGCGTGCCACCGCCGCTGATAGTTTGTCCGACGCCGGCGCTACCGCCGCGGTACTGGTAGCATCCTTGATCTATCATTTCACGAGCTTCGATACCGACGCCTACATGGGCATTCTGGTTGCCCTGCTCATCATGTTTGCCGGCATCAAAATCCTCAACGAAACCAAGAACTCCATCCTGGGCGAAAAGCCCTCGGACGAAATCGTGGAGCAAATCAACGAGGTGGTCTCCCGTTATCCCGCCGCCTTAGGTATCCATGATCTAGTGATCCACAATTACGGCCCCGGCCGTGTGATGGCATCCCTCCACCTGGAGGTTGACGGCCACGAGGATATTTTCAAATCCCATGACATGGCAGACCGTGTGGAGCAAGAGCTTCGGCAGGTATATGGCATCGAGGCTACGGTTCACATGGATCCCATCGTCACCAACGATCCTAGGGTAGCCGAGCTCCGTGAAATGACAATCGAGATCGTCACGTCTCTATACCCCGCCGTCAAGATCCATGATTTTCGTATCGTTCCCGGTGATACCCACACCAATCTGATCTTCGACGCTGCCGTTCCCTTCGAGATCAAGGAGAGCGACGAGGCGTTGTGTCTGGCCATCGGCCAAAAGATCAACGAAGCCAAAAACGAGTGCTTTGCGGTCATCACGGTTGACCGCGTATAGTTCATCTCAAAAATATCAAGGCACAGGATTACGCCGAATATCCTGTGCCTTTTTCCTTTCCCCGAATTTTTTCACTTTTAGGTATAATCCTTGCAGGTTTTTCAAATAATAGCAACACGCCGCACATGTGTTGGGTGTGATCACACAAGATCCCCGGCGGCACTATCTTTTTCTCACGCACTTGTCTCGCGCTACCGTACCCATTATTCGAATGGCGGTTTGCCGCAACAACAGGTGCAGCATTCCATGGAATCTGAAAGGAATTTATGATATGAAAGCAACCGGTATTGTTCGAAGGATCGACGATTTGGGGCGTGTGGTTATCCCCAAGGAGATCCGCCGCACCATGCGCATCCGCGAGGGCGACCCTCTGGAAATTTATACTGACCGCGAGGGCGAGGTGATCTTTAAGAAATACTCTCCCATTGGGGAATTGGCCGCTTTCGCAGGTCAGTATGCCGAAACACTGCACAAGACTTGCGGGCTGGACGTGGCCATATGCGACCGCGACACGGTTATTGCCTGTGCGGGTATTTCCCGAAAGGAATACACCGACAAGCCTCTGTCCGAAGCCCTGGAGGCCATCATTGAGAGCCGTTCTCTTTACGCCATGAACCCCGGTGATGATCGCAAGCCCCTTCTTCGGGATGGCGGCTCCCACTTTATCAGCTGTGCCATGCCCATCATCTCCGAGGGAGACCTGGTTGGTTGTGTGGTCTCTGTCCGAAGTGACACCTCCTCCTCTGCCTCTCAGCTGATGGCAGACGCGGAATCCAAGCTCATACAAACCGCCGCAGGCTTTCTCGGCCGCCAGCTTGAAAGCTGATCCTTATTCAAAGGGTCCCTCTGAAAAATCTTTTCCGAGCAACAAAAATCCCTTGCGAAAAACGCAAGGGATTTTTGTATAACTGAGGATTTCCTCAGAAATTATTCTGCGGTCAGACCGGAACGCTCGATACCCTGTACCAAGAAGTTCTGGCAGAATGCATAGAGGATGACAAGAGGCAGAATGATACAGATACCGCAAGTGTTTCTGATTGCGGAATAGTACAGGTTCTGACCTGCGTAGTCCATCTTCAGGGAGCTGGGGATTTCAACGATATCAGGCATCAACACGATCTTATTAGTGGTAAAGAACAGGTTGGTGTAGAAGTCGTCCATCCACTGCCAGCAGAAGGCGAACAGGAACACGGTCATCATCATGGGGATAGACAGGGGCAGAATAATGGTGATGAAGGTACGGAACACGCCCGAACCGTCGATGTAAGCGGACTCTTCCAGAGCGTCAGGCACGCCGTTGAAGAACTGACGGAGCATGAAAATGTACAGACCGTTCTTAAAGGCAAGACCCGTTGCGGACAGGATGATCAGAGGCGCGTACGTGTTGGTCAAGCCAAGGGCATTGTCCTCAAGATTCAGAATCTTGATGTTCGCCAAAATCTCGTTGACGCCCTCAAAGCCCGCAATGTCGATGGAAGCACCACCACTCAAGAAGGACAGGATGCCCCAGATGTCGAAGTAACGGAAGCCCATGAACATGGAGAGCTGGAGGGTCTGGTGAGGCACGATCATGGTCAGGATAACCAGCGCCATGATCAGCTTGTTACCACGGAATCTGAACTTAGCAAGGCCGTAAGCGATAACACAGCAAACGAAGGTCTGAAGGACACCGCAAATGAAGGAGATGATAAAGGTGTTGCGGAAAGCTTCAAAATAATCAAGCTCAGTCAAAACAGCTTTGTAAGTATCCAGGGTGAAGTTTTTGGGGATCAATCGAACCGTAACGTCTACGAAATCCTCAGGAGCCATGAAGGAACCTGCGATCTTCGTCAGGAAGGGGTACAGAACGACGTAGGAAATACCGATCAAAAGAACCAGGCGGAAGATGTACCAAACGATCTGCTGGAAGAAATAGAAGTTCAGGAATTTTGCCTTCAGTCTTTCCTTCAGAGGTGTTCTTTCGAAGTCCACCTTGATCTTATTCTTGGATTCCTTTTTAATCTTGGGTTGTTGCATATTTACGTCCATTGTGCCACCTCCTTATGCGTCACGCTTTTGATAGAACACAAAAGCGGAGAAGATACCGACAACAGCGAGGATGATCAGCACGACGATCATGAAGTACATCCAAGCCATGGCGGAGGAACGCACCTGTCCATCGGTTGCCTGGTACACCGAGTTGATGTAAGACATAACCGAGTTGGAGTCGGTGGTGAAGGAGTCGATGATGGTGTAGACACCGTTGACCAGGATCATGGGGCTGATCATGGGGAAGGTGATCTTCCAGAAGGTTTCCCAGGCGGTTGCACCGTCGATACGGCAAGCCTCGTAGATGGCAGGAGAAATAGATTGCAGACCTGCCAGGAAAATCAGCATCTGTACACCGGAACGGTTAACGATATCGTAGATGTTGTTGATCATATCTACAACGTACGTTACGAGCTCGGTACCGATCTTCATAGAGGAGAACAGGCGGGAGATATCCATCGCCGACACGATCTCAGTAGACGCGCTACCGCCCGAACCGTCGTTGATACCGGACTCCATCATGGTACCCAGAATGTTCTGGCCCTCGATGGATTCCATGATACCTGTTGCAAGAATAACGGGGATGAAGAAGATCGCACGGAAAGCCGCACGGCCCACCATCTTCTGGTTCAAAAGCACTGCCATGAACAGAGAGAAGATCAAGATGGCGGGAATATCGAAGGCCAACTCGCCCAGACCCGCAATCAGGGTCTGAACGAAGCTGGGATCCTCAAAGAGCGCCCATTGATAGTTATCAAGGCCCGCCCAGATGAGCTCGTAACCACCACCGGTGATGATCTTGAGCTCATGGAAGCTCATCCAGATAGAATTCCAGATGATAGGCAGATAAACGAATGCGAAACCGATCACGAAAGGCAGAACGAATACCCAGCCGGCCCGAGCTTTTTTGCGGTCAAGAGACGCAACTTTACGCTTCTTGGCCTTGGGCGCGCTGACCGTTCCTTGAAGGTTAGCTTCATTGGTCATGTAATTTTACCTCACTTTCCTTTCTGATAGGGGATCTCAACGTAATCATACGCAGGAATCGTGTACTGAACACCGTTATAAACCACGCTGACGGAGAAGTTGTTGTAGTTGAGGACAAAGGTTGTGTAAGCCTCATAACCGCCGGCTGCCAGAGCAGAACCATAGGTTACGGCTACGATGCGACCGTCATCGGAAAGATACTTGGATGCTTCCTTTTCCTCTTCCTCGGCGGCAGAAGACTGGATACCGATCAGAGCATCGATATCAGCTTCCGTCATAGCACCGGCATACTCGGTTACGTACCAGCGGAGCAGAGACTTCAGCTGCTGACCTGCGGTATACAGATCATCGCCGTAGATCTCGGATACGTGGAAGGTGGGCGTCTTAGCAGCACCCAATTCCTCCAGCACCGCGGTATAGTACTTATACTTGAAGTACTCCTCAAGTTCAGCGGCCAGAGTATCGGCAACATCCTCAGTAGCAAAGTAAGCATCGATCAGCTCCAAGACCTCATCCTCGTAGATAGCGGTCAGCTGCTCCTCGCTTCTATGGCTGAGAAGTGCGTAATCGGGGATCTCACCTCTGCCGGCATTCACCTTAATCTCAGTAATGAGCTCAGAGATGGTAGCGTTAAAGTGCTTGTCGACCTGCTTCAGAGCATTCTTCAACTTCTTGGATTCGATGGTGGTAAAGCCGGGAGCCTCCTCGCTCATCTCATAACCCTCAAAGCCGTTGACCAGGTGATAGCAGAAGAAGTTCAGAACGTCGGTGGTCAGATTGTTCTTACCGGATACGTGGTGAGAGATCTCACCGGCGATTGCCGCAACAAAGCCATTGGCATTGTTCTCAACGCCGTCCACCTCATACTGAGCGTTAGCCAGAGCGGAGAGAGCCACGTTCAAGATGTCATATACGTCAGCATCTTCGGGCAGCTCAGCAGCCAGCTTTTCGCACAGAACAGCAGCGTTTGCGCGAACGGCCGCATCGGCCTTAGCCAGCTCTGCATCGTAGTAGAAGTTTTCATAGACAGCTTCCTTGCGGGCAGTCAGATAATGGAAGTATACATACTCACTGATCTCAGCAGCGGCATCGGTATTCTCCTTGAAGGTGTATGCGGAGAGTGCATCGGTCACAGCGGCGATGATGTCGGCCACGGTTGCATCGGTTGCGCCGGGCAGAGCCGCGGTGATGATCTCATCAATGGCGGCCATGGCATCAGCCTTGGTCACAGGATTCTCATCATCAGCCTTCGTGGGCAGATCCAAGCTAAGGGAAGGAGCCTTGGAAGAGACGATGGCGTCGGCAGCCATAACGGATACAGCCTTCAGAAGCTCGGCCTTTACGTCGCCATAGTTCTCAGCCAACTGAGCCGCGATAGCATCCACGGAAGCCATAACAGCCGCATCGTTCATCAGAGCGGTGTAAATAGCGGCGGTGGACTTATCGTCAGCGGCATAAGCTGCTACGAAGTTGTTGACCAAGAGAGTCAAGCTGCTATCGGTCATAGAAGAAACCTTAACAACCAGCAGGCTCGTAGCTTCGGGCTCGGGATAGACGGTATTCAGAGCCTCCTGATAGTACTTAGCCTTGATGTAGTTCAGCAGATCGGTCTCAAGGGTATCGGGAGTTGCATACTCGACCTTGGTGTCACTGCTGGAAGCAGAATCCTCAATCTTCTTTACGCAAGCCTTGATCAAACTATCCATCTGATCCTCAGTAAAGAGATCATCAAGGTTGTAGTTGCCATCCGTTACCTTACCGAGAACGCCGGAGGTACCGGTCAACTCCTTCTTGATCAGATCGTCGATCGCCTTGGTAACGTTGGTGATGTTAGCGGTATTGGAAACCGTCTTACCCTCCTTCATGCGGGTAGGCACGAAGTTCAGGGCAGGAATAATGCTACCTTCGCTGATACCGGCGACACGAATGAGCAGCATAGCACGGAAGTAATCCAAAACGTGCTTGTCAACCTCGCTGAGCTCACCCTCAGCAGCATTGTCGGAAAGTGCGGGGTCAAAGGCGTACTCGTCACCAAGCAGCTCTCTGATGTAGTCTACCAGACCCTTAACAGAGGACTCGCCGTCCTTCAGACCGTACTTGGCAATGATCTCGTCGTCGGTCAGATCACGGTTAGCGTCCAGGTAACGGAGCAGGTCGATCTGATCCATGGACAGACCGTAATCGCCGGTCTGGATCATATTGAAGAGGTTCTCCATCTTACCAACGGTGGTGTTCTCGTTATCGCCATAAGCTCTGAGCACCAGCTCGGTGATGTGGGTATGGATAAAGGTGTCGATTTCAGCCTTGCCGACGGTCATCAGGAAGCTGATACCCAGCTTCTGCTCCATCATGGCTCGGGTTGCCTCCAGCTGCTCCTCAATCTCAACAATGATGCTCTGAGGAATGCCTTCGGTAGAATTGATGAGCAACTGACCGCTCTCTGCATCCTCCAGGAGCTTGCTCAGGTTCTCATAAGCCACTTCCATCTCAGCGATGGCTCTGGAAATGTTACGGATATGGGTCAGAAGCTGTGCTCTTGCCTGCTTCTGAGAGACCTTAGCGCTGTCAAGACGGGCCTGCATAGCGATCTTTTCCTCAGAAGAAGCTGCGTCATACTCAGCCTCAATAGCCTTCAGCGCCTCGTTAGCCTCCACGAAGGTTGCGTAGCGACGCTCAAAGCTTCTATCACCGTTGTAGTACAGATAAGCCGCGCCCTGGTTACCGCTGTACTTGGTAATGCAGAGCTCGATGAAGGCCTCTGCCTGTGCCTGGGTGCTTGCGATGTTATCACGAGCGTCGGCAACGGCATCGTTCTTCAGCTGCTCCTCGTACTGAGACTTGTTGCTCTGGAAGTCCAGAACGGTGTTGAAGTCTTCCATGATATCGCCATAGAGCTCGTCGGTATCGGGAACACGCATACCGGACAGGAACTCGTGGCCAACGATCAGCTTATCCTGCAGATCGCCGGTGATCTCATTCAGCTCGTTATAGATCTCAACGACGTCATCGTACCAGATATCATAACGAACGGAATAATACTGGCTGGTCAGGAAGGCCTCCTTCAGAACCTGAGTGTTCTGATAGGACAGGGTGAAGTAAACGGCTGCGCCGTTTTCAATGGCCTTCAGCTTAGCGTAGTTCAGGTCACCTTCCATGTTCAGAGGAGAACCTGCGAACTGGGAGTAGCCGTGGAGGACAACGCCCAGGAAGGGCACGCTGTAGCTTGCGCGGATGTAACGGCTGGAATCCAGGGGAGCGCCCAGGATGTGGTCAACGTACTGCCAGGTATAAGCATTACCGCCATTGACCATGACCTCAAGGTTTGCGCCGCCCTTTTCGGTGCTGGAGGTGAAATACTCAAGGGCCTGCAGAACGAAGCTCTTGGAGTCCTCACGGTTGTAAGGCTCATCCTCGTCGAAGTCGGAGTTCAGAGCATCACCCAGGGTAGCGGCAGAAATACCGGTGACGTTATCGTACTGCAGATAGTTGCCAATCAGCTTCTCATAGAAATGATTGAAGTATGCAGGAGATACAGCCAGCTGGTAGAAGCCCATATGCTTCTGGCGGGTTGCATAGTACAAACGCTTACTGGTATAACGATCGTCGATGGTTCTAACGGCGTGCTTTCTGAGGCTCAGACCGTCAAACAGCTCTTGCGCGTTGACATAAGAGAAGTCGAAGTCGGGGAAGATACCGAGATTACCCTCGGAAAGCGCCTCAACAACGTCCTCAAACGCGTTATACTCTTCCTCGGTCTCGAAAACGTTATTTTCCTTTGCGTAATCCAGCAGGACGGAATAGTCACCGTCGTTGATGGACTTAGCGTAGTCGATCAATGCCTGGAAGGTGGTATCCTTGCTGACGGACTTTTCCCACTTCAGGTTGTAGGGCATGGTGGAGAAGAAACCGCCGTTCGCATGACCTGTCAGCTTGAAGTTGATGTTGCGAATACCCTCAGACAGAAGCTCGGTGTACATGGTCTGAACATCCGCGAAGGTAGTCAAGGGCTTCATGACCTCCACAGGGATGGACATGATCTTCTCAACCGTCTCAACAGTACCAAAGGCCTCGATGTACAGAGGAATGTCATTGGAAAGCTCCTCGTCGGTCAGGGGTGCAAGCACGCCCTTCTTTACGAGATACTCGCGGTATGCTGTAGCCATACCCATCCAGGTTGCATCGTACCACTTACCGGTCTCCAGCTTGTTCTCTTCAGCGATGCCGGAGTCGGTCAGCATAACGTAACGGATCTTATAGCTGCCTACGTACTTACGGGTAGACACGACTGTCCAGTCGGTAGCGGTACCGACGGAGATAGCGTCTGCCATGTTGTAGGTATCCTGAGGTCTGGGATAGAAGCTCATCTGTACGGAATCGTAAGGATGCTTCACACCCTCGTGAACAGTGGAGATCTCAGCCATGGCGTCACCCTCTTCGATGATGGCGACGAAGCCGCGATTCACAATGTTCTCAACAGCCTCTGCGCTATCAGCGACCATGGTGCTGTAGGCGGAGAGGTAAGTGGGGAGGGGGGTACCCTCGGTACGGTTAGCGACCAGGGCGTCGTAGATCACGCCGTTGATGGTCGTGGTCTCGGTATCACCGGTGGCCTCGCTGAACTCATTGAAATCGTAGTATCTGGTCTTCTCAACGATACCGAACACGGGATAGCGCACGGTCTGCTGATAAGTACCGGAAATCTCGTGGTACGCATAGTCGGTACCGTAAACCTTGCTGGATACGGAGTTACTGGTTACGTCAACCAGGTCCTCGAAGGCGAACAGCGCACCCGAACCGTCGGGGAAGAAGGTGTAGCCTTCGTACGCGATGTTACCGGCGCCCATGTAAGGCAGGACGCAAATGCTATCCAGTTGGAACTTGGACTCATTGAAGCGGATACCGTTGGCGGGCAGACGAACGGAGAAGCCGTCAGCATCCAGGGTATACTCCAGAGCCATCTTAAACAGAGGGGGGTTCTCGTCTTCACTCTCGAACTCGGTGAGCTGATGGTCGTAGTCCATCTCCTCGTAGGAGTAGTTGGGACAAGCGGTCTTGATGTCCTCCTCACGCTTTTCCAGCTCAACGGTGGTAGCGGTGGGGTCGAACACGTAGATGTTCATGTCGTTAACCACGGGGTAAACCGACAGAAGGTCTTCCTTCAGACGGTCGGAAGTACAGAACTCCAGACCCTTGAGCTGATAGTAGGACATGAACTGCTTGAAGTAGAAGTTATCCTCGTTACCGTCGTAGTACTCCAGCAGAGGCAGCTTAATGAGCTCCTCAAAGCGGGACTGCTCGATCATACGGGGAACCAGGCGTCTTGCTTCCTCACGACCGATGGTATACTCTACACGGATACCATTCTTGATGTTCTTGACCTTGACCTGGCCACGGGAAGCGGCGTATTCATAGCTGTAATAGGACTTGGGACGTCCGTTTTCGGTATAGCGAACAACGATCTGAGACATCAACTCCTGCTTGACGCTTTCAACAGCGTTGGTAGCGCCGATATCGTAGGGGTTGGTGAACAGGATCTGACCGGAGGAAAGATCCTTAACGGCTACCTCACCGGAGTTTGCATCAGCATAGATCTGATAGTTACCCTTGGTGGTCATAAGCTTCATGGTAGCCAGCTTCTCTTCGGGAGACGCAAAGACTTGATTCAAATAATCAATCTTCTTCTCTTCACCTCCGGTACCGGTCTCGGTAGAGGTCTCCTCAGCAGATGCAGAGAACACGGAGAAGCAGGTCAGCGTGCCGCACAACATGAGAACAGCTAAGAGCAGGGATATGATTTTTTTGGTTAATTTCATTATATCTTTCTCCTATCTGCGTTATAGTCTGTACTGAATTTCTGTGACGATGTTGGTGATCAAGCTGACGATCTTTCCGATCAGAGTGGTGAACAGGACTGCCACGAACATGATGAAGACCATGGCAACAATGGTGCCAAGGAAGGTGATCACGTTCTTACCCATGGAGTAGTCATGTGTGACCATGGTTCCGAAGAAGATGAGCAGACCCAGCCAGATGAAGGCCAGCGTGCCAATGAAGCCGATGATATCGACCTCGGTGGTAATACAGAAATTGGAATAAATGGTTGCGGGAATGATGAGCATGGGCAGGGGCACCAGGCTGTAGGAGCAGGCGACGAAAATATCCTTGAAGGAGCCTTCACCCTCAAAGAGAGTGGTGAGACACCAGTTTGCCAGCACGAACAGGAACAGGGGCACCAGGACGCCCAGGATCTGACCCCAAACGCTGGCAAAGCCGCCGTAGGGATCCAGCAGATAACCCTGACCGATGGCCTGATAGTAGAACGTCAGGATGGTGATAAGGATGAAGAAGATAGAAGCTCTCACAGAACCTCTCTTCTCATGCTTCAGATCCCAGAAGCCATCGAAGGGATGGAAGATCAGGTGGAAGGCATATGCCAGCTCCTGACCGAAGGTTCTCTTCTTGCCGGAGGTTGCCACCTTCTTGTTGATCTTGGCCATCCAGCGGAAGAAGAACAAGACTACCAGAATCAAGCCCACGATGATGGCAATCAGCAGGAGGAAGTAGGTGGACATCCACTCCTTACGGATCTCCTTGTAGGAGTTGGACCAGTTGTCGGTATCATATGCGGACTCGAAGTAAGACAGGGAGTTGGCATAGTCCTTATTACGGTACATAGCCTGACCGATACCGACGTATGCGGAGTCGAAGTTGGAGTTTCTCTTCAAAACCTCGGTCCAGAGATCGATGGCCAGGTCGAAGTCCTGGTTGGCCTCAGCCTCGATAGCGGAGAGCAGGATGTTACCGTACTCGGTTCTCTGATATACGGTGATGTTATCGTTGGTCTTATCCAGGATCAGCATGTTGGTGTCCTGATAAGCGATAGCCTCGATGCTGGAAAGGTTACCCAGCATAGTACCGTTATCACCGAAGGCAAAGAGGAGGTTACCGTTGAAGTCGTAGGTGTAGATACGGTTTCTGTTTTCGTCGATGATAGACCAAGTATCCAGAGGGCCGACGGCTGCGTCGATGATACGGGAAACGCCCACGATATCATCAGCGTCGGAGGACATGGTTACGAAGTCAATTTCACCGGCAGGGATCCAGAAGCCGTTACGTCTCATGATCTCATCACCGTTTGCGTTGAGCAGCTTAACGGGAGAGTAGATACCGTCCTTGGAGCCGGCGTTGATAGCGCCCTGCACGTTGCCATCGTCAATGGTGGAGGTGGTAACGTATACCAGGCCCTTATCGCGGTTGATAGCGATGTTGTTAAACTCGGTGGAGACCAGCTGCTCCTGCTGCTCTCTCTGCTCATCGGTCTGGAAACGACGCCAGATGATATCCCAAGCGGAGATAGCAACCTGCTGGGCGCCGATAAAGCCGGTGAACTCGCCCTCATCGGTCATAACGATGATACCCTGATAGGTGGTGGAGGACACCACGTACAGTCTGTTATAAGCGTCCACGGCCATAGCCACGGGCTTATATACGGAGTCGGTATCGAACAGGGAGGACTCGGGCTCTTCAATGATCTTTACGAAGTTACCGAACTCATCGAAAACGACGATACGGTTGGAGCCGGTGTCGCAGACCCAGATCAGCTTGTCGTACTTATCGTTAGGCTCGCTGACGAACACGCCCTGAGGAGCCGAGAGGCTATCAGGCACACCCTGGTCGTTGGAGAAGGTGGTGATGGTGAACTTCTCCTTGTAGTAACGGTCCAGAACCACGATACGGTTGTTACCCGTATCTGCGATATAGACGTTACCGGCCACGTCGGTAAGCATATCACCGGGGGTCTCGATGGGCAGCTCAAGGCCCATGTCATCAGAGTTTACACTCTTGATGGCTGTGTAAGCATCGGGAGAATACAGGGGGTCGCCATAAATATCATACACATAGGTCTGATAGGCAGAACCTGCGGCGGTGGGGACCACCAAAGTGGTGGCCACCATCAGCACGGCAAATGCGAGGCAGAGTATTTTCTTTGTGATAGACATTTTCTTCATATTATATACTCACCTCCGTTAATCCTTCATACCACTGGAACCCATGGTCTCGATGATGTTCGACTGAGAAATGACGAATACCGAGATAGGCACCAGCATCATGATCACCTGGGCAGCGCCCGCGGCACCCTGACGCTTGATACCACCTGCCAGGATCTGACCAATGGCGTAGTTGAACGACTTGTATTGCTCGGAATAGATGTACATGGAAGCGCCTGCGTTCCAAAGACCCTGGAAGGAATAGATGATCAGGGTCAGCCATGCGGGCTTAACCATGGGCATTGCGATGACCCAGAAGGTCTTGAACTCTCCTGCGCCGTCAAGACGGGCGGATTCAAGCACCGAGTCATTAACGTTGGTATCCATGAACTGCTTCATGAGGTACAAACCAAGGGACGAGCACCATGCGGGAACGATGATAGCAAGGTAGCTGTCCAGCCAGCCCAGAGCAGACATCAGAATGAACTGGGTGATGGCGGTAACGGTTGCGTTGAACATCAGGGACATCTGAACCATCTGGAACATGACGTTACGGCCGGGGAACTTGATCTTAGCCAGGGCGTAAGCGGCCATGGAAGCCAGCAGAAGGTGTCCGAAGGTACCGGCGACGGAGGTCAGCACGGTATTAAAGATGTAACGGGAGAAAGGAACCCAGGAGATGTTCATCAGGGTGAACAGGTCGCGGTAGTTCTTGAACGTGGGGGACATTACGTAGAAACGAGGGGGGTACATCCAAAGCTCATCCAGAGGCTTCAGGGACTGGATGATGATGTAGTACATGGGCAGGAACATGAAGATACCCAAAATAATCAGGATGACCGAAATACCCGCGTCACCGCCCGCAGAACGGGCAAGGACGACTTTATGTTTTCTTGTTCTTAATTTTGCCATATCTTCACCTCATCAAGTACCAAGTTTGGAAATGATCCGCTTGACCAGCATGTTGGCACCGATCATGATCAAGAACAGAATCACGGCGATGGTGGAGGAATAACCGACCTCATAACGCTGTCCGCCGTAGTCCTCCAGGTGGTGCATGATGGTATGTGCACAGTAGTTGACCGAGGGGAAGCCGGCCAGTGCTGTAACGATACCGCCGAAACCGAAGGAACCGGTGATAGCCATGATTGCACCGAACATAAGCTGAGGCTTCATGTTAGGCAGGGTGATGTAATAAAGCTCCTGCCAGCGGTTTTTGATACCGTCCACCGCGCCCGCCTCAAACTGAGCCGTGTCGATACCCTGCAAACCTGCGATAAACGCCAGGAAGGAGGTACCCAGAGACGTCCAGAGAGCAACGATGATACAAAGAGGCATAACGTAGGTTTCGTTTTGGAAGAAGGCGATCTCGGTTTCGATGAGGCCCAGCTCCAGAAGGATGGCGTTCGCCCAACCCTGGGAGTCGGATGCGAACAGCACCTGCCAGATCATGAACGCCTGACCCGAAATGGAGGGGGCGTAGAAGATCAGGGTTACGAGTGCGCGGATCTTGGGAGGCAGCTCATTGATGAACCATGCCACCAAGAAGGACATGAGGTAGGACACAGGACCTACGATCACGGCGAATACGAACGTGTTCTTACAGGCGGTGAGGAATACGTCATCGTCGAAGAACAGAGTAACGTAGTTTTTCAGCCAGACGATGTTGGGCATTTCCAACATGTTAAAGTCTGTAAAGCTGATGAATATGGACAGGACCACGGGAACGATGGTGAACAGGGTGAACAGGATCATGTAAGGAGCGACCATTACGTAGGCAACCCAGTTCTGACGCATTTCCTTCAGTTTCCACTGAAACATCGTCATGTCACCATGGCTCTTGGCCCGCTTTGCAGCTTTTTTAGTAGCCATTTACTCTCTCTCCTTTATAGAAATGTAGTTTTTCATGGTTTGGATCATTCTTTGGTATTCTCAGCGACGTCTCCGAGGAACTCTGCCATGCAACGCAGGAGAGTCACGGCTTCATCGGTGTTCTCGTATACCTCATAAGAGTAGCACTTGCGGAGCTTTCTCTTTTGATCCTTTGTGAGATCGGTATTTCTCATATCATAGCCCATGACGGCTACCTTGTCAGCCCAATACTTATCATCAGCATCGGAAATGGCATTGTATGCAGCCCAAACGCTGGCTACTGCCGCGTTCACAGCCGCCTTATCGTCGCTCTTCAGCGCCGACTCGACCTCAGCCAGCAGATCGGTGTACTCACCGCTCTTGTCCACATCGCGGAGAGATTCTACAATCACCTTAACCTGTGCGGTACGCTTAGTCAGCAGATCCTTGTAGTCGGTGGTACCGTCGCTGAGAGTCTCCAGACCGAACTCAGCGCGCTTACGCTCGATCTCCTTGTTGATGACGTTGATGTGCTGCATCAGGGAGTCGGAAGGATCGGCACCGTCGTTATAAGCGCTCAGGAAAGCAAAGTTGGTGTAACGGTCGATAATGTAAGCACCGGGGTAATTAGGAACAGACGCCAGATTGTTGAACTGGAGCTGAACCTGCTCAAGCTCCTTGGTCGTCCAAGGCAGCTCAGCCAGCGCGGCCTTATTAGCGGTTGCCTGCTTACCGGAGGGACCCAGGATAGCCACCATTTCGTTGGCGTAGTCTACCTGACAATCCTTACCGGTGTACCACTTCATGAACTCCCAAGCATCGCCCTGGACTTCCTCTTCACAACCGTTGACCATGACGCAAGCAGTAATACCGGAAATGGACACGTTGTTGATGGATCCATCAGCCTGAACCTCACCGGGCAGGGGCAGGAACTCCCACTTACCCTGGATTTCGGTTGCGAAGACCTTCAGCTGGTTGTAGGTACCGACGTAGTCACCGATAACGATGGGCATTTCACCGGTACGGAAGCGGTTAGCTGCATTATATACATAAGGGAAGGAATACATGGTGAAGAGGTTACACATCTTCTCGAAGGACGCCAGCGCCAGCTGAGAGTCCAGATTGATGCGCATGCCACCATCGGCAAACAGATCGCCGCCCTGCTGATACAGGAAGATCTTGTAGTCAGTGGAAAGACCGATCTGCATGTTATTTGCCTGGAGCACGGGGATGCAAGCCATGATGTCATCCCAGCTCTTGGGGATCTCCAGATCCAGGTCAGCCAGAATGTCCGTACGGAGGAACATCATGGGGAAGCCCTGCACCTCAGGGAGACCATAATAATGAAGAACTTCGTCAGCGTCTTCGATACCGAGCACCAGCATGGCGGCCTCGTTGAAGTTATGAGAAACCTCCTCGAAGTCTTCGAAGTGGTCGATGTTGAGCAGTGCGGAACGGATCGCGTAGTTGATAACGTCACCCTGACCGCGGCCCAGAGAAACATCAGGACCGGAGCCTGCCAGGATAGAAGGCAGGAGCGTACCGCCGGCAACCAGCTTAAGGTCGACCGCGATACCGGTGTCGGGGGTAAAGCCGTTGTTCACCAGGTTACGAAGCACCTGAGACTGGTCACGGGCGGATTCCATCCAAACCTCTACAGAGCCCTCTTCGGTCTCGGTGAGTGCGCCCATGCTGTTGTAATCACGGAAGAAGGACTGGAAGAAGCCACCGATCTCGTGAACCAAGCTCTGCCAGAAGTTAGGCTCGGCCTTGGGCGCCTTTTCGGCGTCGATGGGCTGGATCTGGATGTAGTCAAGCTGCAGGGGCTGGGTCTGTGCGTCGGACAGGAAGGTACCCAGCGTACCGATGTTGGTCTTGAGGTTAGCCAGGTTCTTAGCCACCTCGTCATCGTCCTTACCCATCTTGTCCAGCAGTCTGGCGATCTTCTCCAGCGTTGCCACGTTGGAGGACTTATCGCCGGCCAGCTCGGTCAGCTCTGCGGCCAGCTTCTTCAGGTTGTCGGCCTCCAGAACCATGTCAACCATGGTGTCGGGCATGACCTGAGTGAAGCCGTAGTCACGATAAGCGTCGGGGGAAGTACCGGTCAGCTTGATGATGTTCAGGTAAGCGGCGTTGATCACGTTCAGGGACTCCTGAGTGCGGCGGACGATATCGCCCATCTGACCCAGAGTAACCTCCATGCGGAGGGTGTAGGTCACGCCTTCCTTCAGGTATACGGGATAGGTCACATCCTTATCCTTCTTATTAATCTCACCGTCACCGTTGCTGTCGTACTGCACGCCGTTGGAAAGTGCGGTGACCTGCCAGGAAGCGCTGTAGTCGTAAACCAGCTTCTGTGCCTCGGAGAAGGGCGTACCGTCGTAGTAGCCGGGCGCGTTTGCGGCGACCTCGCCGTTGCTGTACAGATACAGGGCACGGCAGGTATACATACCGTCCAGCACGTCCTGCTTGAAGCGGGTGAAGATGTCGTACATACCGGAGGACTCTACCTTGAAGTTGTATTCAACCCACTGGCCTGCGGTTGCCCACTTCTCACCGCCCATGGTGTTCAGCACGGAGCGAGTGACGTCGGAGGGAGAGTTGATGGCGCAGGAACGATCCTCGGTGGGGTAAATGGTCTTACCCGAAGCGGCGGAGAATTCCTCAGCCTCAAGTCTTACGGTATCCTTACCGGCAACGCTTACGTCCACACCGTTATCCTTCAAGCCTTGAACGTAGCCCTCGTAGGTGGGCACGTCCTCTGCGGGATACAGGATAATGGATCTGATGGACATAGGCTCATTCTGACCCTCGAGGGTGATCTTGTTCTCACCCGCATCCAGCACAAACTCAAAAACGTCGGAGTAATAGCCGGAAGAATCACGGAGATAGTAGTCCATCCACTTGGGGCTGTCCTCTGCGGTGGGGCGGATCTCGTTCTTGTTGATATCGTTGACAAAGAAGCGGATCTCATATGTATCGCAGAACGCGCGCATCTTCTCGGTGAAGAAACCGGGGAATACGATGGTCACTTGATTATCCTCGGTAACATTGACCTCCTTGAAGCCGGCGGTTCTCGCATCATCCGCAATACCGGTGGCGGATTCGCCCTTCTTGGGGGTGTATACGGCGTTGGCGTACTGGTTTACCCAGTTCTTGGGCATACTCAAGAATCTTGCCTCTGCGAAAGGCACCTCATCGTTGATCTTCAGGATACGCTCGATGGAGGTGGAGCGATTGTGATCGGGATAATACACGATCTTGATCGCATACTTCGCTTTTGTCTCTACGTTGACCGTCCAAGAAACGGCGCCGTCCTGAGGGGTGTAGAGGGCTTTTTCACCCAGCACATCCTTCATTTCGAAGCCATCGCCGTTTTCAACCGTGAAATCAGCGATCGGTACCTCAATGGCACTGTCTGCCTTAGGCACGTTTTCCTCGGTAGCCTTTTGTTCATACTCATCGTACGAAATTGCGTTCAAAAGCTCCTTAAGCTCAGACAGAGACGTGTCTGTTACAGAGCCGGCTTCTTCGTCGGAAGAACCGATACCCGAAGCGGACGCAATGACTGTGCTGCCGCCCAAAAGCATTGCGAAGCAAAGCAAACCGGCGACCAGTCTTTTCAATTTCGTTCCCAACATTCAATTTTCCTCCTGGTAAGATTTTCGGGACACAGCCCGGGACAGAACCGTGTCCTCAGGGTATGTTGCTGCCGTCAGCATACCACAGATGCGGAAACATCTCACGCCTCTCCTGCGTGTCCGCCATAAGATCCGGCTTCCCGGCAGTCGGACGTCGTACCCTTGCAGAGGCAAAGCAAAAGCACGGCGCAATCAGCCGAAAATCGTCTTTGCACGGCTCAGAGCCGAGCAAAAACAGCGGACAAATGTGTGGCAGTCAAGGCAGGATCGACAGACGAAAAAGCGTTATGAGGGCGGAAAAAGACGCTTGCGGTGACCATTTCCGCAAACGCTTTCTTCCAACCGTATCATGGCATTTTCGCTTGTCAAATCACACGAGATGGTTGCAAAACACCCTAATTTGACCCTTGCATGATACCACAAAAACCCGAAATTGTCAAGTGTCGCTAAAGTTTCGTACATTAATGTGCGTGCGAAAAAAGGCCATTTCGGGCCGTTCACAGTTTGTTCAAGGTTCCCTTTCCCGACAATAAAATTTACAATATCCGTTCACTTGACCGCAAGACCCCGAATGCTTTTTGAATGCTTTGTTTCGATTTTGCAATTTTTTTGTTTTGATTCTCACTTTGTTCAATGTTTTTTTATGATTGTTTACAATTTCGAGGCAATTTATTTACTTTTTTAACATCAAATCTTCACCCCAAACCCACAAAAGTCGTTCACCTTCACCTCACGTTCACTTGACCGTTATGTGCATTTTGAACAATTTTCGATAGTTTTTTTCTACGTCTCGGCGAATTGCACAAACTTTCCCCTTGGTGGCGTTTTTATGATTCTTTTTGTTGAATATAGTCTCTTTTTGTCATTTCGTCGCTTTTGGAAATCCTTCATCTCGCCCCTTGCATTCCGCAACACGATATGGTATACTGTTTGCAGATTTCAACACAGGAGGCAATCCAAATGCAGATACAGCCAAACGCCAAGGCAACCTATCCCGCAGCCGTCATCACCGAAAAAGGCGAAAAGCTACTCAGAGGCGGTCACGTCTGGGTCTACGCCGACGAGGTCATCTCCCTTGACAAAACGCCCGAAAACGGCGAGATCGTTGTCGTCCGCTCCACAAAGAATAAGTTCCTGGGGCTGGGCTTTTTCAACGCCAACTCCAAGATCCGCATCCGTATCGTCACCCGCAGTGCCAACGACACCCCCAACGAAACCTTTTGGGCACGGCGCGTGGGATACGCCCTCGCCTATCGGTATTCGGTCATGGGCGAGACGGATTTCAAGTGCTGTCGGCTCATCTTCGGGGAGGCTGATTCCTTCCCCGGACTGACGGTGGACAGATTTGAAAATATCCTTGTGGCAGAAGTACTTTCCATGGGTATGGAGAATATTTTGGATTGGGTATTCCCTGCCCTGGTGACCCAACTCAAGGAGACTTACGGCGCGGAGATCGACGCCGTCTACCTCCGCAACGACATGGCCATCCGCACCCTGGAGGGTCTGCCCCGCTTCGAGGGCTACTACACCCACCCTTCCCTGTCCCTCAAAACCGACGCAGACGGCCTTGACGGCACCACCAAGATCAACGAAAACGGCATCATTTACACGGTGGACTACGTGGGCGGACAGAAGACCGGCTTTTTCCTGGATCAGAAATACAACCGCCGCGCCATTCACGCCGTTTCTAAAGGTCGTCGCGTGCTGGATTGCTTTACCCACACAGGCTCTTTTGGTCTCAACGCCGCGATTGCGGGAGCAGCTCACGTCACCTCGGTGGACATCTCCGAGGATGCCCTGAAAACCGCCGCAGAGAACGCCGCGCAGAACGGGCTTTCGGACAAAATTACCTATGTCAAGGCTGACGTTTTTGACTATCTCAAGAACCTCGCCACGGGTCGCGGCGCAGCTCCCTATGACTTCATCATCCTTGACCCGCCCGCCTTCACCAAGAGCCGCGATACCCTGAAAAATGCCATCAAGGGCTATCGGGAGATCAACGCCTTGGCCATGAAGCTGCTGCCTCGCGGCGGGTATCTGGCCACCTGCTCCTGCTCCCATTTCATGACAGACACCTATTTCAAGCAGATGCTCCACAACGCCGCCGAGGACGCTGGCGTGTCCCTGCGCCAGATCGAAGCCCGCCAGCAAGGCCCCGATCACCCTATCCTTTGGAACGTGCCCGAGACGGATTACCTGACTTTTTACATCTTCCAAGTGGTATAATGCCACATATATTCTATGTATTGTTAATTATTCAATTTATTGTTAATACGAATTGAAAAAAGAACCCGACGCTGTGGCAGAGATGCTTGCGTCGGGTTCTTGTTTTTTTGTAGGAGAGGCGTTGCGCCTCCCGCCCATATTCATACGCTGGTTTCGGGAGGGGAGCCCCCTCCCCTGCGATCAAAACACCGCCACCTCGGAAAGCATCTCCATGATGGCCTTCATGCGAGGATGGTCGTGGTAAGCGGCGTACGCCTCGCCCTTGAAATCCCGCAGGAGGAGAGCAGAGTCGTTTTCGGTGTAATCCTTGTAGGCTGAATCCACGGAATGAGTCAAGCGGTTGACCATGAAAGCCGTGTACTTGCCGTTGACTCTCGTGTCGTACTTGATCGCGTGCTCGGCGGCCTTTTCAAAGCTATCGAACATCTCATCGACTTTTCCCAGCCACATATAATTGTTGCCGAGGCGGTGATAGAGATCAGAGACACGGCAATGATAGAAACCGTAGTTCTCGTCGGAATACAGCAGTTTGAAGCAATCAAGCATAAACCGGCGGCACTTGATGGCATCCTCGGGCCCATATCCGCCCTGCCACGTCATGATGTTTGTCGCCAAATACATATGATCCAAGAAACCTTGAAGGAGATGCTGACAATGCTCAACCGCCTCGTCTCCTTCCAAAATATTGATCAGCAACATATCACAACTGACGCCCATGGAATCAGCCATATGTGCGTATTTCTTCGCGGTTTGTTTATCCCCTTTCATGTGGTGCGTAAAAGAAAGACATTGAATGGCTCCGCCTCGCAAGCTGCTATCAGTAGACTCCTCCAAAATACGCTCACCAAGCGCAATGATCTCGTCGGCGTTTTCGGTCATGTTTTCGGCTCTCAACGCATACATCAGGTCGTACACCAAGCGCAGATCATTGGGAAACTCAGCCAAAGCTTTCCGCATGAGGGCAACGCGATCCGAGCTTTTGCCTTCTCGAAACAAAGCAGAATTCTTATCCCGATACGCCTCGATCTTCTTCTCCCGCTCCGCTTGCCCCACGCCCAACAGCTCGTCGATGCTGACATTATAGTACGCGCTGACAGCGGGCAGAAGGGTGATATCGGGATAGCCCTCGCCCCGCTCCCACTTGGACACCGCCTGTACCGTAATCCCCAGATGATTGGCCAGATCCTCCTGGGTGTTGCCCTTCTTCTTTCGCAGCTTTTTCAGTTGTTCATTTAAAGTAATATTCATGGAATACCTCCACACAAAAAGTAACAAGCGCTTGTTCTGATATGATTATATCAGATCACAAGCGCTTTTTCAATAACCGCGTTGTTCAGTTTTGGTTGAATTTTTGAACGGGTGGTTAAATTTTACTTCTGCGTCAGCAGCCGCTTAGTAGCACTTCCGTCGGTGGAGAAGGTGATCTCACCGTTGTAGGTGTAATAGGCCGCCGCGCCGGACGCCCTCATGGAGGTCACCAATCCCGCCTCCACCTTATCCTCGATATCGGTACAGACCACACAGTAGCGGGGACGGACAGCCGTGAGGCTCGCGCCCAGGTGCTTGTCGTAGCTGCCGTGGTGCGGGGTCTTGACCAACGTGTAGGTGGGATATTCCCCTTCGGCAAACAAGGCGTTGAACTCGGCCATGCGATCCGCCTCGGCGTCTCCCAAGAGGAGCAAGGAGGCTTCTCCAAAGTAGACAGAGGTGATGAGGGAGAAATTGTTTTCCTCCACCGCCGCGTCGGGGCTGTCCTGCCCCAGTACCTCACCCGAAGGATACAGATGAGTGGGATTGATCCACAGGCGGCCGTAATCCAGATTGATCTCCACATCCTCGGTAACGCGGTGGAGGGTTGTGAAGGCGCTACGGCTCTCGATGGCCGCCATCATACTGCGGTAAAGACCTGAATCGCGGACATAATCGGGGGCGTATACATTTTCCACGCCAAAGTCCTTGATGACACCCGCCGCCGAGCCGATATGATCGTTGTCAAAATGGGTGATGATCAAATGATGGATGGTCTCGATCCCGTATCCCGTCAGCTTGGTCTTCAAGAGATCGTAATCGTCGCTGTCGGCGGTGTCCACCAGCACCACGGTATCGTCCATACGGATGAGGATGCTGTCAGACTCCCCGGTTTTGAGAAACTCTACATGCATAACGTGGGGGGAATCCTTGAACATGTCCTCAGGATTCTGTCCGCCAATGGAAATAGGCGGTCTTGTCTCGGGCGTGGTCTGCAGGCTCACCGTGCCGCTGCCCACCGTCTCCCGTTCAGAGCTTCCCGGAGCTCCGGTAGTCGCGCCGGGACCGGGGATTATGCTCAAGCCGGGCAGCGTGGTTTCCTCGGGCACCAGGGTCACCTGGCCGCCCGTCTGGGATCCGTCTGCGGGGAGCTTTTCCTCACCCTTGGTGCTGATGGTGCCGTCTGGATTCAAAACCTGATCCGTACAACCCGCCAAGGCAACCAGGAGGCACAATATGGCCAGGCCCATACAAAGGAATCGTTTCATAGGATCCTCTCCTTTCGATTGCCGAAATTCATCGGCCGCTTATCGTAGGGTCATCTCTGAATAAGTAGCTTCACAGTCACACCCGACTGTCGGTCATCACCGAAACCTCAGGAGCCTCATATTCCGAAAGCTTTTTCTCCTCTGAGGTGTCAAAGTCTCGGTTGATCTCATCAGGGTCACGGTATGTAGGCACAACGGCCTTCAGCGCCCGCTTGACCTTGGGAGATGCCAGCTCTCCCTCTGCCGCGCGGATGGCCTTTTGCAAAATCGTCAGCTTGTTTTCTATCGCGTCACGGGTGTACGGGGTATCCTTTTCAATAAAGATCAGCTGATTCTCGGTTTGAGAAAGGGTCTCGGACTTCATGAGCAGCTCCTCGTAAAGCTTCTCACCGGGACGCAGGCCGATTTCTACGATGTCAATATCCTCGTAGGGTACAAGGCCTGCCAGCTTGATCATGTTTTCGGCCAGATCAAGGATGCGGACAGGCTTACCCATGTTCAGCACGAACAGCTCACCGCTCTTGGCCATAGCCCCCGCCTGCATCACAAGACAGGCCGCCTCGGGAATGGTCATAAAGTAGCGGATGATGCGCTTATCGGTGATGGTCACGGGGCCGCCCTTCTCAATCTGCTCACGGAACAGGGGAATGACAGAGCCGTTAGAGCCCAGGACATTACCAAAGCGCACCGCCGAGAAGGAGGTTTTGCTATCGGTTCGGCATTGCACCACCATCTCACACATACGCTTGGAAGCGCCCATGATATTGGTAGGATTGACCGCCTTATCGGTGGAGATCAGGATGAACTTTTCCGCGCCGTACTTCTCTGCCATATTGGCAGTATTGTAGGTACCCATTACGTTATTCTTGACCGCCTCGCAGGAGCTATGCTCCATGAGAGGCACATGCTTATGCGCCGCCGCGTGGAATACGACCTGAGGCCGATAGGCCTTGAAAATACTGTCCAGACGGATCTCGTCCCGAACCGAGGCGATCTCCACCTCCAGATCCAACCTGTCGCCATATTTGCGCAAAAGCTCCTGCTGGATAGCATAAGCATTGTTTTCGTAAATATCCAGGATGATCAGCTTTTTGGGATGGCAACGGGCCACCTGACGGCAAAGCTCGCTTCCGATGGAGCCGCCACCGCCCGTGACCAGCACAACCTTGTTTCCATAAAATCCGTCGGCCTTTTCGTCATTCAGGACAAGAGAATTTCTAAACAACAGATCCTCGATGCGAAGCTCACGGAGCTGGCGCTTGGCAGACTCTCTGCCGTCAGCCTCCTTCAAGGGGAAGTCGTAAAGCTTTACCTTGCATCCCGTGCGGCTATAGAACTGATACAGCTGAGCCGCCTGCTCCGAGGTAATATTGGGCAGGGCCAGGAAGATCTCCTGGACGGGCAGCTCTTTGAGCTTGTCAATGATACTTTCATCATCCCCATAGACCTTGAGACCGCCCACCTTGGCACCGATCTTGCCTCGGTCACGCTCGATAAAGCAGACAGGGCGATAATGCGACTTGGCATTGTAGCTCAGCTCCTCCGCCAGCTTGGTACCGATCTGTCCCGCGCCCACGATGGCCACGCCGATCTTATGGAGGTGCTCCTCCTTGCTTTTCGCGCCGTCCTTGGCGTTGCGGTGCTGATGGAGCAGCTGATAGCAAAAGCGGTTGAGCAGAGTGGACAGGTCGAAAACCGCCGCCACTAAAAAGGTATGCGAAAAGCCTACGTTTACCTTCCATTCAGGGGGCAAAAAGCGGGTCAGGATCAGCGCGGCAAAGCCAAAGATCGCGTCCGACAGAACAATGGTCAGATAGGCGCGCACGTTGGGATAGCGCCATACGTTGCGGTAAACCGAAAGGAGCACTCGGCCGCCCATAAGGAACACCAGCAAAATGATGGCGTTGATCAAGTAGTTGAGAGCGTCAAACTTCATCAGGCTCTCGGACATATAGGCCAGCCCGATAGCAAGGAAATATGTACCGATGAAGCATGCTATGTCTACCAGGACCAGCATGATTTTTCGGCTTCCGAAGGAAACTCTTTGCTCTAAAGCGCCCTTCTCGGAGGCTACTTGATTTTCTTTTTTATGATCATTCATGATGCAGTACCTCCGTAGTAATGGAATCTTTAGGAAACGCTTCGGGCACATCCGCCTGCACGGATCGGTTATCCGTGTCCAGCAGGAAACGGCCGTAAGACGCACACGACAAGAGCACGTGGGGCAACGTGTGGATCAGAAGAGGCACGCACACCGCCAGGGCAGACAGGGCAATTCGCCAGATATGACCCAGAGCCATCCAGGTCGGCAAGCTACTGTTTCGCGGGATCGAGGAAAACTGCGCGAGAATCTCACCCACAGGCTTTTCGGGCTGTGCCATCACCGCATATCCCAATCCGGCACCACGGGAGACATAACGCAGCAAAAGCCAACAGGAAATCACTGCCAGGGCAATGCAAAGCACCCAAGCCAGTACATAAACGATGGGCGGCACAAAGCCGACGAGCTTCGGCAAGCCCCAGGCGGCTACCCCAAGGATCACACCCACGGGAGCGATACAAAGGATGGCTCTGCCCAACGCCCGTCCGCCCACCAGCAAGGAGCGTTTATAGGCATCAGCCGAGGTGAAAGCATACAGGCATTCACCCACGCCAATCTTTTCGGGAACCGTTCCCTGCGCGGCTTTGGCGTGTGCCACAGTCATCAGCACGGCCATACGGTAGACCGACGCCGCCAGGGGTACCGTCAGAAAAAGGGTGGTGCCGATCAAGAGCACACCGTACATAATGCCAATCCATATAACTTCTGTACCGCCTGACAAGAGCGACAAAAGCTCCGCCACCAGTAGGAGACAGTCCAGGATCAAGGGCACAGCCAACCCAAGGCTCAAAACCACGATCAACCCCAGAATCAAATTCAATCGGTTATCCGTTCCCGCAAGATCCAGCACCTCTCCTGCCCTACGGCGCAGAGGAACGGCATACAGCATGGGAGATACCTGTTCGGAGGCAGGCACATCTGCGGAATTGGTCAGCTCCAAATCAAAGCTTTTTGAGGAACAAACACCCAGGGGCGTATGATTCGTATACTTCATAGATTCTGCCTCCTTTCATAGATTTGGCGGGAACACGTTGGAAAACAACAGAAAAGCATGAACGGCGCGATCACGGGATCTGTCAGACGAAGGCACCCAGGTGCATGATACGGGCAATGTTCAGATCCCCGTCAACAAGCAAAAGATCCGCGCGCTTGCCCTCCGTCACGGAGCCGATCTCATGGCTCAATCCCACCTGGGCGGCGGGAGCCATGGTGGCGGCGTAGACCGCGTGACCCAAGGGGGCGTCCGCAAAGGCGCAGAGATTTCTCACCGCCTCCCAAAGGGAGAGGGTGGAGCCCGCGATGGCACCGTCAATGGTGCGGGCCTTACCGTCCTTGACAATGACGGGCATACCCGCGATGGCATATTCACCGTCGCGGCAATCGGTAGCCTCCATGGAATCGGTGATGAGGGTGAGATGATCCCCCTTCATACGGTAGGTCAACTTGACCATCTCGGGGGCAATATGGAAGCCGTCGCAGATCAGCTCGCAGTATACCTGCGGAGACAAAAGGCCGGCGCAGACCGCACCGCCGTCCCGGTGATGGAGGGGCGGCATGGCGTTGAAGAGGTGGGTCAAGGATACGGCACCGTCCTCAATGGCCTCCATGGCCTCGGCGTAAGTAGCCGCGGTATGACCCAAGCCCACCGTAGCGCCCAACGCCTGCATGCGCGCAAGAAATTCCGAGCCGTCGGGAAGCTCCAGCGCAGCGGAGATATGTCTGGCACCGCTACATTTTTTCATAATATCAGATGCCTCCTCAGCGTTTAGGGGGCACAGCAGGTGAGGTGCGTGAGCACCCCTCTTGGCGGGATTCAGATAACGGCCCTCCAAGTGGAGGCCGGCAAAGAAAGCATAGGACGGGTCATCCCGGGTTTCAAGGCGTACCGTCTCCACCCGCTCAGCCGCCTCATACAGCGCCTCCAAAGGCGCGGATGCCAGGGTAGGCAGCAGGGTGGTAACACCCGAGGCAAGGTAGCTCTTGGACATGAGACGCATCATATCCGCGTCAGCCGTGGAGAAGTCGCCTCCCGCACGGCCGTGGGTGTGCACGTCCACAAGACCGGGGATCAGATAGCAGCCCTCGGCGTTGACCGTCTCGCAAGAACCTTCCGAAAGGTCGGAATTTTTTTCAAAGCTCACGGCTTTTATATAGCCATCGGACACCAGCACGTCCCCGACGGCAAAATCACGGTGCTCCGCGCGGAACACCCATGCATGGCGAAACAAAACAGACATAGCACGTCTCCTTCCTAACATTTAATTATAACTCTTTTTATCGTATTTTGCAATAGGTTTGTCGTAATTTGTAGCGGAAATTCATGGAAATCAAGCGCCGCGAAGCCCGGGCCGATGGGCAGAAACGGAATGAACGATGCCCACCAGCATGAAGGTCGCCAGCAAGGAAGAACCTCCGCAGGAGACAAAGGGCAGGGTCAGTCCCACCACAGGCAAAAGGCCAAGGCACATACCCACGTTTTCCAGAATTTGGGCGATCATCACCGCCGCCACGCCCACGCAGAGGTACATACCACAGTCCCGACGGGCTCGTCGGGCGATCCACAGGATGCGGATCACCATGACCACCAGCACCGAAAGCACCAGGATCACCCCCACAAATCCGAATTTCTCGGCCACGGTGGACAGGATAAAGTCGGTATGGGAAGCCGCCAGCTGCTCGTAATCACCGCCACCGAAAAGGCCCACGCCGAAAAGGCCGCCGTTTTCGATGCATTGACGGCTGAGCAGAGGTTGCCAACCGCGGTACAGGGGATCCAGCTCAGGGTTGAAGCCCACCAGGATTCGATCCTGCTGATAAGCCGCCAGATAGTCCCACAAAAAAGGAAGCGCCAGGGCGATGACGGCGATAGCGCCGCCGAAATACCAGAGATGAAGCCCCGAGCAGAACAGCATGATCAGTACCAGCACCATGTAGACCAGGGCGACACCCAGGTCACCCGACAGAAGGATGAGTCCCACGATGAGCCCGGCGTGGAGCAAAAGACCCAGCAGGGTCTTGGGATGATTGATCCTATCATGAACCGTCCAGAGGTGCTTTGAGAAGGTGCAGATGAAGGTGATTTTGACAAACTCCGAGGGTTGGATATCAATGCCGATGATGGGGATGGTAAGCCAGCTCTTGTTGGTGGTCTCCATAGCGGCGCCTGTGGTGCCCACCACCAGGGTCACGGCCAGGATAGCGGCTGAGAAGATGAGCATAAACCAAAAAAGGCGGTCGAGGATGACGTGATAATCCAGATTTGCGATCACGAAGGTGGCAAAGACCCCCAAAATTCCCATGGCAAGCTGCATACGGAGCTTGCTCATACCGAAATTGTCCACCGCGCCCCAAATGGTCAGCAGGCTGACGCCCAGGAGGGCGACGGTACACAGCAGGAGGACGGGATCCACTCGGCGGACGCCCAGGGACAGGTTGGCTTTGAGATTTTTGAGCACGGATGGGTCCTCCTTTCTTGCGGGATGGTATAGATAAATTTATTATATCATATTTGGGGGAGAAATGCAAGAGGGGAAATAAGGGATTGGCGGGAAGGCGGGATGTGGAGTACAGAGTGTATCTCATGCCACGGTAGCACACAGTGGGTAGGTAGGCAGATAAATTGTTGTTTACGGGCTTCTGACCAACGTGGTCGTAGGGGCGAACTGTGTTCGCCCGTAATAAAAAGTATATTGATAAACAAAGGCTTTGGGGGAACGGCGGGCGAACGCAGTTCGCCCCTACGGGTTTTCATTAAACCTCCGCTAAACAACAATTTACCTGCCTAACTTCCCATCGCGGTATGTGGTACGCACAGGATGCACTACCCCGAGCGATGGCCGCGGGCACTGCCCGCTAAACAACAATTTACCTCCCGTCCCATTATTTTTCTCCACAGGCTTTACAAACAACAATTTTTGTGTTATAATGAAGGTGCGACGTAATTGAATATTGTGCATATAGGTGTACATTTTTATCATGGTAAAAATGTATGCTCTTGTTTGTATACTTGTATGCACATTTATATAACAATTGCGTCGCGGCATGGAGCCATACATTTTTCGGTGCGTGGCTTCGGCCACGCACTTTTTGTTTTTAAGGAGGTACATACCGTGGACAAAATCATCGAAGCACTCTATTTCGGAAACGTCAATCCCGCAGAGCATAAATCCTCCTCCAAGGAGCGCGAGCTCATGGGCTATGTTGCGCGCCACAAGGAGGCTCTCTGTCAAAAACTCGACGCAGAGGGTCAGATCACCCTTGAAAAGCTTGCAACCGCCTTCACCGAGCTGATGACCGAGCGGGAGATTGACATCTTCAAGCAAGGCTTCAAGCTGGGTATGTGCTTTGCAATCGAGGGGACGGATATAGAAACCCAATAACAAAAAAGGTCGCTGCTTGGCACAGCGACCTTTTTTATATCAATACTGTCTTCCCCAAACCACCATATGCTTGGCGGGCTTACCGCAGCAAGCACAGACGTCGGAGAGCTTTTCCTCATTGAAGGGGATGCAACGGGATTTCACGCCGCCGGTCTCGTCCTTGAGCTGATCCTCGCAGGCGGTTTCACCGCACCACATGGCCTTGATGTAGCCGGGGTGATTAGCGGCGATGTCCAGGAATTCCTCGTGGTTGTGTGCCACGAAGGTCTTTTCAGAGAGGTTCTGCTCCACGCGGGCAGACAGCTCGTTGTGTACCTGATCCAGCATAGCCTGAACCTCGGCCTCGATGTTGTCCAGAGACACGAACTTCTTTTCTCTGGTCACGCGGCTGACCAGCACGCAGGAGTTATTGGCGATATCGCGGGGGCCGATCTCCAGACGGACGGGCACACCCTTCATCTCATACTGGCTGAACTTCCAGCCGGCGGAGTTGTCAGAGTCGTCCAGCTTCACACGCAGGCCTGCGGCAAGGAGCTTATCCTTCAATGCATTGGCGGCCTCCAGCACGCCTTCCTTGTGCTGAGCGGCGGGAATAATGACCACCTGGATGGGCGCCACGCGAGGAGGCAGGATGAGACCGTTGTTGTCACCGTGGGCCATGATGATGGCACCGATCATACGGGTGGACACACCCCAAGAGGTCTGATGGGGGTGCTTCACGGTGTTGTCGCGGTCGGTGAAGGTGATGTCAAAGGCCTCGGCAAAGCCGGTGCCGAAGTAGTGGGAGGTACCGCCCTGGAGGGCTACGCCGTTGTGCATCATGGGCTCAATGGTGTAGGTCTCCACGGCACCCGCGAACTTCTCCTTCTCGGTCTTCTGACCCGTGATGGCGGGGATGGCCAGGGTCTCGCGGTAGAAGTCCTCGTAGACCTTCAGCATTTGCAGGGTCTCCTGTCTTGCCTCCTCCTCGGTGGCGTGCATGGTGTGACCCTCCTGCCAGAGGAACTCGGAGGTGCGGAGGAAGGGACGGGTGGTTTTCTCCCAACGAACCACGTTACACCACTGGTTGTACAGCTTGGGCAGGTCGCGGTAGGAGTGGATGATGTCCTTATAATGCTCGCAGAACAGAGTCTCGGAGGTGGGACGGACGATGAGACGCTCGGAGAGCTGGGTCTGACCGCCGATGGTCACCACGGCGCACTCGGGAGCGAAGCCCTCCACGTGATCCTTCTCCTTTTGGAGCAGACTCTCGGGGATGAACATGGGCATATACACGTTCTCGTGACCCAGCTTCTTGAAGCGGGCATCCAGATCCTTCTGGATGTTCTCCCAGATAGCGTAGCCGTAGGGACGGATGATCATACAGCCCTTGACGCCGGAGTAGTCCACCAGCTCGGCCTTTTTGACCACGTCAGTATACCACTGACCGAAATCCTCCTCCATGGAGGTGATCTGTTCTACCATTTTTTCTTTTGCCATGATATATAATACCTTTCTTTGGATAAATTACAATAGATAGTTTATTATATCGCAGAAAGGGGGATTTGTCAAGAGGGGACGGGGGATTTTTCCCTAAAAGAGGATCAAAAAGGAACCGCCCCGCCAAAGCGGAGCGGCTCCCTTGACTTGGGATTTGTTCTTTGGATCACTCCACACCCACGTCTCCGTCGGTGCAATGGATCATCATATTTTCGTTGTTGCCATACCAGCGGGCACGCTTACCTATGGCTTCCCACTGGGCGATGGTTCCGCGGAAGTGGATCTCATCGCAAGTGCTGTTCATAAACGCGCGGTCGATGAAGGTGACCGTATTGGGCAGGCTGACCGATTCCAGGGCGGTGGTATAAGCGAAGGCGTTCATCCCCACCTGCTCCAGACCGTCAGGCAGGATGATCTGTCGCAAAGAGACACAACCGTTAAAGGTGTGCTCATCTATTTCCGTCAGTCCTTCGGGCACTTGGAGCTGCGTCAGACTTGAGCAACCGACGAAGGCGCGGTCACCCAGATGAGTCAGTCGCTCGGGCAGGTTCACGGTCAACATCTGATTACACTCAAAGAACGCTTCGCTGCCAATGGAGGTCACACCCTTGGGGAGGCTGATGTCCTCAAGTGCACGACACTGGTAGAAGGCCTGATCTCCAACGGAGGTCACGTTAGCCGAGAGCTTTACCTGGCGGAGAGAGGTGCATCCGAAGAAGGTTCCGTTCTCAATGGTCGTGATCCCTACGGGCAACTGGATGAGCTCCAGAGCGGGACAGTTATAGAACGCGTTTTCTCCAAGGGAGGTCAAGGTATCCGGGAGGTTGATCTTTCGCAGGATGTCGCATCCGCGGAACGCTTCAAAGCCGATGGAGGTGATGGGCGCAAAAATGGAAACCGACCGAAGGGCGGTACAATTTTTGAAGGTGTTGTCGCCAATGGTGGTAATGTCGCCGTTGATCGCCACGTAAATCAAATTATGGCAATCCAGGAAAGCCTGCCCCATGAGGAACTGCGCATCCTCATGAATCGCAACGCTCAAGGCGCCCTCTGTGGATGCGGGTGCCACCACCACACCATAAGGGTTATCGCCTACGGGAAGGTAGCACACGTTATCGTGAATCTCATAGGGCAACTGAGGCGCATTGGCAAAGGCTCTGTCTCCCACGAAGGACAAGGACGCGGGCAGAGACAGTTCGCTCAGATTGGGGCAATCGGCAAAGGCACTCACGCCGATGGAGGTCAGGCCTTCGGGCATATGCTTCACGGCAGTCAGACCGGAATCCCAGAAAGCGAAATCCTCAATGGCGGTCACGCCTTCGGGGATAGAGATCTCCTTCAGCTCATGGCACATCATGGCAAAGCCCTGGGGGATTCTGTCGATTTGGATGCCCTCCCCAAAGGTGACAGTCTCCACGGAAGAGAAGGAGAGCGGGCTTTGGCCAATATGGGTCAGAGAGGCGGGCAAATAAATCTCCTTGAAGCGGTTGCCGGAAAAGACACCGGCGCCAAGATGGGTCATGCCCTCGGGTAGCGCTATGCTTTCAAGGACACAGTTATAAAAGGCCTCGTCACCGATATAGGTCACACCGGCGGGCATATTCACCTCGGCCAACTGCTGAGAATTGTAGAAAGCTTTCGCGCAAATGCTCACCAGTCCTTCGGGCAATACCACCTTACTGCATCTGCGCATTTCCTGAAAGTCGGCGGTGTCAATGGCGACCACCAGCTCCCCGCTTGTAGAATAGTTGGGGATCACCAACGCGTAAGAATTGAGACCCCAAGTGCCTCTGCCGCTGACGTAGCAGGTGCCGTCGCCGTTGGAGGTAAAGCTCAGAGGAGAGCTTTCCCAGCCACAATGGGCGCAGAATGCGCCGTTTTCAAAGTCATGCAGCCCCGCAGGTCGATGTTCGGTCTCGGTGGCATCGCAGCCCTCCACGGTACAGGATCTTACACGAACACCTTCCTCGGTACAGGTGGGCGTCTGTACGAGGGTCCATTCGCCGTAGATATGCTCCGCGTGAGGCTCCGAGGTCTCGGCTTCGGTGACTGCTTCGGTGTCGGAGGTCTCCTCGGCGGTGGTTTCCTCGGCCGTAGTTTCCTCGGAGGCGGTCTCTTCTGCCGTGGTTTCCTCGGTGGGATCCTGTAGGATCAAGGGCTCGGTGGCCTCTGCCTCGGTGCCGGTAGCCGCCACCGTTCCTGCGGGAACACCCGTTCCCGACTGATTTCCCGCCCAGAGAATACCGCCCAGCACACCTACGGACACCAGGGCACACACGGCGGCCACGCCCCAGCCGCTATTCAGCCAATTGGAGAAAGCCCTCCTTTTCGGCGCCTTTCCTAAGACGGGCGCGCCCCCCTCCCGAGGTAAAAATCCCAGCTTTTCGCCGGATTCGGTGATCAATTTGTCGCTGACGTTATTCATGGCTTCAAACGCTTTTCTGCCTTTCATACACGGTACCCCCTTTCTTCCAGATAGGTTCTCAATTTTTCTCTTGTTTTGTACAGCCGCAGAGACACGGCATTTTGCGTCATTCCCATACGCTTAGCCAGGTCGCTGACCGAGCAAGCATACCAATACCGTCCCATAAACAGCACACGGTCGGTCTCTCCCTGCCCCTCCAAAAAGACGGTCAGCAGCTCAGCCAGCTCGTTTTCCGCCTCGTCGGGCATGGAGATACAGGCTTCCAGCTCCTCGAAGGACACCAGCAAATCCCGATTTCTCCGCTCTCTGTGGGCATCTCTGTGCCGATTCAGGGAAAGATTTCGCGCGATACGGCACACAAAGGCCCCAAGGGATCGAGGGGTGATGGGCGGGATGCTGTTCCACGTTTTTAAATAAGTATCGTTGACACATTCCTCCGCATCGGATTTGTTTGCCAGTATGTTCATGGACACCTGCATACAAAGTCCGCCGTACTTGCCCGCCGTCTCGACGATGGCTTGCTCATCTCGGGCAACATACAAGGCGATGATGTCTTGGTCGTTCATAAGCACCTCCTGTTTAAAATGTCTCTGTACCTATTATGACACCGTTATATGTCCCCGTCTTTCCCTTTATTTTAATTTTTTGCAAAAAAAGAGGTCTGCCCCTTGTAAAAGAGGCAAACCTCCGATAATGAGTGTGGCTATCAATCAAGGGCTACGGTACCGTCGCTACATACGACCCCGGCATTACCAACGCCGCCGAAGCACATGTCTCCCTGCTCGATGGCATCAAATTCTGCCCAGGTACCGTCGTAGCGCAGGGTTACGGTACTGTCTCTGAAGGCCCGATTACCCATGTAGACAACGGATTTGGGGATGTTGATCTCAAGCCCTGTGGCATTGTTCTTATTCATCCATGCGAACGCATTGGCTTCGATGCGGGTCACACCCTCGGGAAGCGTGACCTTCTCCAGCAGCGCACAATTTCGGAATATGCCCTCGGGAACGACGGTCATGCCCTGAGGCAAGCGAGCGCTGAGCAAATTGCCGCAACCCGTAAACGCATAGGCTCCCACCTCGGTGATGCTCTCGGGGAGCACCAGCTCGGTCAGTCCGTGGCAAATGCCGAAAGCATACTCACCGATGGTGGTCAGTCCGGCCCCTTGGGGCAGCTCGGTCAGGGCACTGCATTGATAGAATGCGTGTGCGCCAATGGCCGTCACCGTGTCGGGCAGATGCACGGTACTAAGAGAGGTACAACCGAAGAAGAAACGTTCGGGGATCTCCGTTTGTCCCGCGGGGATGGCGATCTCCGTCAGCCGCGTACAGTCTTTAAAAGCACCGCCCATCATGATCCTTACGTCGGGATGGAGCTCTGACGAGGTGATCTCCACGGATTCAGCCGCCACAAGGATCGCGTAGGGCTGATCACCGATCGCCAGATACTTGCAACCGCCGTACAGGGTGTACGGAAGTTGATCTGAATATTCAAAGGCGCCGGATCCGATCTTTTCCAAAGGCGTAGGCAGACTCAGATCTGTCAGACGAGTGCAATTGGCGAATGCGCCGCTCCCGATCCTTGTCACGCCGTCAGGCAATCCGCAGGACGTCAGATATACAGCGTCGCGGAACGCGTTATCTCCGATGGATACCACGCTGTCCGGCAACGTGATCTCTGTGAGCTCTGTGCAGCTCCAAGCAAAGCCGCCGGGAAGCTCTTGGAGACGGATACCCTCGCCAAAGGTGATTTCCTCAACCGAACTTCCGCGGAGCACGGAAGCCCCCAGATGGGTGATAGACGCGGGAATATGGATCTTCTTTAAGCCTTTACAGCCCGACAATGCCTCTTGTCCCAAATAAGTGAGATTTTCGGGCAAAGCAAAATGCTCGGACAGCTTGCAGCCTTGGAAAGCCCGATCTCCGATATAGGTCACGCTTTCGGGCAAATTGATCTCCTCAAGGAAGCTTTGCCCGCCAAATGCCCTCACACCGATAGAACGCAAGCCATCGGGCAGGGTCACGAATTGATAGACCTGCTTAGCGAGACTTCCTTGGTATTCAAAAGCGTCCTCTCCAATGGCAACCACCAGCTCTCCCTCGGGGGAATAATTGGGCAGAACCAGCTCAGGACGATAGATGCCGCTTTCGGTAATGGTACAGGTGCCGTCGCCGTTGGAGACGAAGGTGTGGCGATTCCAGCCTATGATCTTGGTTCCGCACAGGGTACAAACGTCGTTTTCAAAGGCGTGCAGTCCTGCGGGCCACAGCTCCTCCTCAACACGATCACAGCCCTCATGGGTGCAACGTCTCACACGCACACCGCCCTCGGTACAGGTGGGTGCTTTATCAAGGGTCCACTCGGTGAAGGTATGCTCGATATGGGACTTCTCGGTCTCGGTGACTGCTTCGGTGTCGGTGGTCTCCTCAACTGTGGTTTCCTCGGCCGTAGTTTCCTCGGAGGCGGTCTCTTCTGTCGTGGTTTCCTCGGTGGGATCCTGTAGGATCAACGGCTCTGTGGCCTCTACTTCGGTATCGGTGGTCACGGTGACCGCTGTCGTCCCTGCGGGAACCCCCGTTCCCGACTGATTTCCCGCCCAGAGAATACCGCCCAGCACACCTACGGACACCAGGGCACACACGGCGGCCACGCCCCAGCCACTTTCAAGGAAGGAGAAGAAACGACGAGCCCTTCCCTTTTCTCCGGGTACGGCAACGCCTCCGCTCAGATCCTCCGGCAGAAGGGCGTCAGCTACCAGGTCGTCGGCTACGTTTTGTAATGAGCTATAAGCATCAAATTGCTTTTGATTTTTCATACTGTATAACCCTCCTTTTCAAGATATACACGGAGCTTTTCCCGTGTTTTGTACAGCCGCAAGGAGACGGCGTTGGCCGTCAGACCGTAGGCCGTGGCCAGGCGGTTGACAGGATAGTTGTGCCAGTACCGTCCCAAAAACAGGCGGCGGTCGGTCTCGTCCAGCGCTCTCAGAAAGCCGTCCAGAAGATCCTTGAGACGTCCATCCTCCTCCGCGGCCGGCAGGCACTCGGAAAGCTCGGACAGAGCCACCTCCAGATCTTGGTTGCGCTTGCCGCGATGCAGGGCACGGTAACGGGTAATGGCCACGTTCCTTGTGATGCGGCAAAGAAATGCCACCAACGCCTGAGGACGCTCGGGGGGAATGCTGTTCCATGCCTTCAAATATGTATCGTTGACGCATTCCTCAGCATCAGAACGGTTGTCGAGGATGCGCATGGCGGTTTTCATGCAGGTCTGTCCATACCGCTGAGCGGTCTCGACAATGGCCTGCTCATCCCTGTCAAAGTACAGGGCGATGATCTCCTGATCGGTCATGAGATGGTCTCCTTTCGATTGTCTTGTGAAGGTCCTTCACACATTATGACGCCTTTTTATGTCCTGGTCTTTCTGAAGGTTTAAATAAAAAATTAAATTTTCCCCAAAGATCCCGAAAAGCGCGGCTTTTCATCCTTTATAATTGTAACTAAATCATGACGTTATTGAAAATTTTCCTGCATCCTCTTTACAAAAAAACTTTTGCATGATATAATGATAGGTGACGTGAGCACGGGTTTCGGATACAGCCGCCACGCGGCATTTCACCAACCGCTCTCTGTGCCCATGCCAAATATATTTTTGAAAGGTGAAAAAACCATGACTAACGCCGAAAAGCAGGCAATCATTGCCCAGTATGCCATCCACGAGGGTGACACCGGTTCCCCTGAAGTTCAGATCGCTCTTCTGACCTACCGCATCAACCATCTGACCCAGCACCTGAAGTCCAACATGAAGGACCACCACAGCCGCCGCGGTCTTCTGAAGATGGTCGGTCACAGACGTAACCTCCTCGGTTATCTGCAGAAGGTTGACATCAACCGCTACCGTGCAATCATCGAGAAGCTGAACCTCAGAAAGTAATGTCAACAAAGAGGGAGTGCGGAACGGCGCCGATCAAGGCTTGCCGCTCCCGCTCCCTTGCGTTGCGTTGAGGGGGTGTCGCATCCCGTCGAGGGATGTCGCCCACCCTTCCCCGCGTCCCAACGTACGTCCGACGGCATGAGCCGTCCATCCGTGGCGCAAAGCCACCGCCGGTCTTACGACGGATTAGTTCTTAACCGTGCATTGGAGCTATCCAATGTGCCGTTAAGTGCTAAACCTCCGTAAGGCCGCATAAGCAACCCACAAACACAAAAAACAAAACGGAGGAAAACAAAATGTACACCATCCAGAGTTCCGCTATGGAATTTAAGAACCACAAGGTTTACGAGTACACCCTTGCAGGCCGCCCTCTGGTCATTGAGACCGGTAAGCTGGCAGGCCTTGCCAACGGCTCCTGCCTCTGCCGCTACGGCGACACCGCTGTTCTGTGCTGTGCCACCGCTTCCGAGAAGCCCCGTGACGGCATCGACTTCCTGCCCCTCTCCGTCGACTTCGACGAGAGAATGTACGCAGCAGGTAAGATCCCCGGCGGTTACCTCAAGCGTGAGGGCAAGCCTTCCGAGAAGGCCGTACTGACCAGCCGTGTCATCGACCGTCCCGTCCGCCCCCTGTTCCCCAAGGATCTCCGCAACGACGTTGCCCTGACCCTCACCGTCATGTCCGTTGACCATGACTGCTCCCCCGAGATCACCGCTATGATCGGCGCGTCCATCGCTCTGTCCATCTCCGACATTCCCTGGAACGGCCCCATCGGCGGCGTGTTCATGGGCCTGGTTGACGGTGAGCTGGTGGTCAACCCCACCGAGGCTCAGAGAAAGGTCAGCGATCTGGAGCTGACCGTGGCCGCTTCCATGGAGAAGGTGGTCATGATCGAGGCAGGCGCCAACGAGGTTGACGACGACACCATGTTTGAGGCCATCATGAAGGCTCACGAGGTCATCAAGGATCTGCTGGGCTTCATCAACTCCATCATTGCCGACATCGGCAAGCCCAAGTTCGAGTATCCCTCCGGCGATCTGGATCACGATATGTTCGACAAGGTCTTCGCCTTCTGCGAGAAGGATGTGATGGCCGCTCTCGACACCGACGACAAGAACGTCCGCGACGCCCGCATGGTTCCCGTGAAGGATGCCATCATCGCAGAGTTTGAGGAAGAGTATCCCGAGATCAGCACCATCATGGACGAGCTGGTCTACAAGATCCAGAAGAAGATCGTCCGCCGCTGGCTGCTGGTGGACAAGAAGCGCGTGGACGGCCGTTCCATGAACACCATCCGTCCTCTGGGCGCCGAGGTCGGCGTTCTGCCCCGCACCCACGGCTCGGGTCTCTTCACCCGTGGTCAGACCCAGGTGCTGACCGTGGCCACCCTCGGCACTCTCAACGAGGCACAGATGCTGGACGGTATCGACAACGAGACCGAGAAGCGCTATATGCACCACTACAACATGCCCGGCTTCTCCACCGGTGAGGCTAAGTCCACCCGTTCTCCCGGCCGTCGTGAGATCGGCCACGGCGCTCTGGCCGAGAGATCTCTCGTGCCCGTTCTGCCCTCCCCCGAGGAGTTCCCCTACGCCATCCGTCTGGTCTCTGACGTAGTTTCCTCCAACGGCTCCACCTCCCAGGGCTCCGTTTGCGGTTCCACCCTGGCTCTGATGGACGCAGGCGTGCCCATCAAGGCGCCCGTTGCAGGTATCTCCTGCGGTCTGATCACCGCCGAGGACGGCTCTTGGGACACCATGATCGACATTCAGGGCCTTGAGGACTTCTACGGCGACATGGACTTCAAGGTTGCCGGTACCCACAAGGGTATCACCTCCATCCAGATGGACCTGAAGATCGACGGTCTGACCCCCGAGATCATCAAGCAGGCTCTGGAGCAGACCCACGCAGGCCGTGACTACATCATTGATGAGGTCATCCTGAAGGCCATCGACCAGCCTCGTCCCACCGTTTCCAAGTATGCGCCCAAGATGACCACCATGAAGATCGATCCCGACAAGATCCGCGAGGTCATCGGCAAGGGCGGCGCCGTCATTCAGAAGATCGTTGCCGAGTCCGGCGCCAAGATCGACATCGAGGACGACGGTACCATCCACATCGCTGCCGTCAACGGTGAGCAGGCCGAGGCCGCTCACGCAGCCATCGCCGCTATCGTTTTTGAGCCCGAGGTGGGAGAGATCTACACCGGTAAGGTTACCGGCATCAAGGAATTCGGTTGCTTCGTCGAGTATGCCCCCGGCAAGGAAGGCATGGTTCACATCTCCAAGATCGCTAACCGCCGTCTGGAGAAGGTAGAGGACGCAGGCATTGAGGTCGGCATGACCGTCAAGGTCAAGTACCTGGGTCTCGACAAGAAGGGCCGCATGGACTTCTCCATCAAGGACGCTCAGTAATAGGAGTACGAAGAGTACGCAAGGGGAATTTTTGAAAAAGTTCCCCTTGACCCCTCAAAACTTTCAAATCAAAAAATTTTAACCAAGAGATCGTATATACGATAAAAAAGAAAATGCTCTTGGATCTCGTGGGAAGTTTCCGACAGGAAACAAACCCGCCGCACCCCCAATTCTGCATTCTGCATTCCGCATTTTGCATTCTGATAAGGAGGTTTTTATGTCTAACAACGAAGATCGCGGTTTTAACACCGTCAACAACAGCTCCCTGTCCCGCCGCGACCAGCGCCTCAAGCTCCAGAGAATGACCCTCATGGTCATCGGTGCCTTGATGCTTCTGATGGTGGTTACGCTGGCTGTGCTGATCATCGGCTATTTCGTTACTTCCGGCAGCACCGATGATCCCGAGAAGCAGCCCTCAAACAACGGATCCAAGGACAAGATCGTCTGGACCTCCCTGGCCGTATCCGCCCAGGACACGGTGAAGGGTGATCTGGTGCTTGTCAACAATTCTCACGAATACACCTTCCCCGGAAACGAGGATCACCTGAAAAACGCCTACGACACATGGAGCGCTCACAGCAACAAGACCTACAAGCTGGGTACCTCCGTCATCGTAGAGACCACGGCCCTGGCCGCTGTGGATAAGATGCTCAGCGACATGGCCGCTGCCACAGGCTACAGCGAGGCAACTCTGGCCGAGGCTTACCGCAGCCGCAAGGATCAGGAGGGTAAGAGCGTCGCTCCCGGCTTCTCAGATCACCACACCGGTCTGCTCTGCGCTTTGAACGTCAAGAACGACGCCGCACAGGCCTGGCTCAACGAAAACGCCGCTAAGTACGGCTTCGTGGTGCGCTATCCCGCTGATAAAGAGGACAAGACAGGTGTCAGCGGCTACACCTTCGCTTACCGTTACGTCGGCGTTGCCCACGCATCCTACATGGTAGAAAAGAATCTGTGTCTTGAAGAGTACGTGGAGTACCTCAAGGCCAACGTGACCGACAAAACGCCTCTGTCCGTGACGGGCGCTGACGGCCACGCATACGAGATCTACTACTATTCTGTCAACGGTAGCGCTTCCGTTAAGATCCCCAAGAACTTCGCCTATACCCTTTCGGGTACCAACGATGGCGGCGTGGTGGTAACCATTGACCGTTCCGCCGATGCTACTGCTGAGACCTCTGCCGAAACATCCGCTGAGACCGCGGCAACCACCGCCGCAGAATAATCCAAACAAAAACCAAAGGCCGATCACGCGATCGGCCTTTTTTAATGCTCTTTACTTACAACGGCACAGACATTTCATAGCGGTCATCAAAGACATCACGGAGCAAACCAAAAGAGAACCTACCACCATATCCAGGGGGCGGAGTACACACCGTCCCTTTTTGTCCATGGTGTGGCCGTTAGCACTATAGGTCTCACCCGTTTCTCCCTTGCCTTTGCTTGGGGAAGTCGCTTCCTGACCGACCTCAGATGCCTTACAGATACGGGTGGTCATCTGGTAGGAGATCACCATGCGGCTATCCAAAAAGCGCTGACAGAGATCCTTACAGGCCAGCATCATTTTTTTGCCGCACCCGCATCCGACATCTGCCCCGCAGGCAGGATTCGTGCCCATGTCGCTATTCTGATCCCGAGCATCTGCATAGCTCGTCTGATCGGAATACACGGTATCGTTATTCATAAAAATACCCCCGATGCAAAATGTTGCATCGGGGATAGTATAGGCACATCTCAAAAGATCATGCCTTGTAAAAATTGCAAATCAAGCAGATTATGCGGACGCACCCTCGGAGATGATGTTCATGGCGGACTCATCCACGTTGAGAGTACCGGGGCAATTAATGGCGCTACCGCCGGCGGTGACAGTCACGGAAGTGCCTGCGGCCACGGTAATGCTCTGGGTTGCCTGAAGCGCGTCGTCGGAGCAGGTAATGGTCACCTTGGCGTCACCCTCGATGAGCACAAAGCCCTTATCGGTGCGGTCGGTGGTGTCGGACTTGATGGCGTCCTCTCCGCCGGACAGGGTAATGTTACCACCCTCGATGGTCACGCTGTCGTTGCCCTTCAGGATGTTATTGGGCGCGGTAATCGTGATGTTACCGTTTTTAATACGAAGGTCGTTCTTGCAACCGATGCCGTTGTTGTAGTTTGCGGTGATGTTCAATGTGCCGTCGCCCTTGATGGTGAGGTCGTCTGCGGAATAGATGCAGGCGTTGGGCTTATCGTCGCCGGGATTGGCAAACTGATAAATGGATGCGTCGGTGAGGCTGTTGACGCTACCGTCAGCCAGGTCAATGGTGGCCTTATCGCAGCTGTCAATGTAGATGGGTGCGGTCTTGGAGGAGGAGGCAGAGAAGTTCTTGAAGATCAGGGTGATCTCCTCGGTCTTGGGAACGCACACGCGGATCTGGCCATCGCTGAGGTCGCCGGTCAGCTCGTAGAAGCCGCCCTTGGAGATCACAAAGGCCATGCCGTCATCGGACAGGGAGAGTGTCCCTGCCACAGATTCAGAGCACTGAACGCCATTGAAGCTCAGCACGATGGGATTTTCCTCGGTACCGGCAGGGATGGAAACGTCAGGAGAAGTGGTATCCAGCTCTACGGGAGGCTGGGTATCAGCCTCGGGCGCCTGGGTCTCGGCATCGGGTGCCTGCGTATCTGCATCGGAAGCCTGGGTGTCGGCAGGAGCTTCGGTAGCACCCTCGTTGGGTACTGAGGTTTCAGGAGCCTTGGTTGCATCCTCAGCAGGAGCCTTGGTTGCATCCTCAGCGGAGGCGTTGGTGGCTGCCTCAGAGCCAGCACCGTCGGTGGATGCGCCGCTTTCGGCAGAGGGAGCGGTGGTTCCGCTTTCGGTAGCGGAGGTGTCAGCGGGGGTGTTTCCGGAGTCGCATGCTACCATCAGGGCAGTCATGGAAACTGCCAGCAGAGCGGCAACAAGGACGTTGAGCATATGCTTTCTCATTGGAATTATTTCCTTTCAATTTTTTGTGGGGGACTTATATGCACCGATATAGCCTTGACGGCCACACGGAAGCAATCAATCAAAGCCTTTGGGAATAAACGTACCGTCAGCCACGTTGGACTTGCCGTCGCAGTTGACCAGATTGCCTTCGCATCTGTAATAGATGCGCGCGGTTTCGGACACGGTCACCGACGTCAGCGCCTGGATGGCGTCGTCAGCGCAGACCACCGAGATCTCGGCCTGTCCGTTGATCAGAATCACGCCTTCGCCTTCGCTGATGCCATCGCTCTTGATACCGTCGTCGGCACGGAGGATATCCAGCTTGGCGGTATCTGTCACCGTCACGCTTCCCTCGCCCTTCACGGCGTTATTGACGGCATTGACGGTCACCTTACCCGACTTCATCACGATATCGTTGTTGCAACCGATGCCGTTGTTGTAATTGGCGTTGACCACCAGCGTACCCGCGCCGCGGAAGGTAATATCATCCGCCGCATAGATGCAAGCGTTGGGCTTGGTCTCGCCGGGGACATCATATACATAGGTGGCGGCATCCGAAAGGGTCGAGGTTTTGCCCTCGGGAACCTCTACGAACACACACCCCGCGTTCTGAACGTACAAGGCAGCAGAGTCGGGGCTTTGGATGGTCAGCTCATCCATGATGAGGGTAACGTGCTCCGTATCAGCCACACTGACCTGTAGCCGTCCCGTATATTCACCTGTCAAGCGGTACACACCGGACTTGATAATAATGATGTTATCGCCGTCTTTGGCCACCGCACCGCCGCGATCCGCAAGGCAGGTGGTTCCCTCAAAGGTGAGGTTATAGTCGATCGCGTCCTCGGGAGTGGACACGATCCCCGCGTCTGCGTGATCGTGATCCTCATGATAGAGGGTGTCGGAGCAAGACGCAAGGCTTGCAAGCACCGTCAGGCCGGACATCAGGAGCGCTATCCATGCCGTATACTTTTTTAAACGCTTCAATGTCATAACGATTTCCACACTCTGTCGAAGGCCGACAGATCCTTTCATCGTTCGTTGGAATGAGGGAGAATTGAGTTCCTGACTCCCATAGTTTACTGGATGAATGTGTATTTCGTGTGAATATATACAGACTTTTTCATTAATATTTTGCAGATTTCATCAAGGCTCGTCGGGGAAAGGCACGAAGGGCAGCTCAATGACGCCGTCGTCATTGGTCTCCAGTCCTTCAAAGGGAGGCAGTGTGATCTCGGGCTCGGGTTCGGGCTCCGTCTCCTCGGGTTGGGGCCCCGCGGGAGGTCCGTCCACCTCCTCGGGGGTTTCGGCCTCCTGCGTATCACCCTCGGGGGTAACAGGATCCTCTGCCTTCGTTTCCTCGGGATCTACGGGTTGATTTTCTTCGTTGGAGGAGGAACCGTCTTCATCCTCTGCGGGCTTAGTCTCGTCGGAAGGCTCCTTGTTTTCTTCAGCCTCAGACCCCTTTTCGGGATCATTGGCTACGGGAGCTGACCCCTTTTCATCGGTGTCATCGGAAGGGGCGGGCGCCTTTTCGGTTTCCTCGCCATTGGCGTTCTGCGTCGTGATTTCAGGTCCGCTCTCGCCGTTTTCAGCCTTCGTCGCGGATTCTCCGGAGATGCTTTCGGTGGTATTTACGGTAGTTCCGTCAGTATTCTCAGACGTGCCGTTGCCGCCGCAAGCCACCATGGATGCTGTCAGAAGGCCTGCCACAGCAAGGATCCAAATTTTTTTTGTGTTCATCATATCATCCTCTTGATAAAATTTTTATGCTTTGAACTGGAGGTTGTAAAGCTCGGTGTATATGCCGCCGTGGGCCATGAGGGTTTCGTGATCCCCCTGCTCCATGATCTTGCCATCGGCGATGACCGCGATCTCGTCGGCGTTCTTGATGGTGGACAAGCGGTGCGCTACCACAATGGTGGTGCGCCCCTTGCAGAGCTCGTCCAGAGCCTCTTGAATGAGGATCTCGGTGGTATTATCCAAGGCGCTGGTAGCCTCGTCCAAAATGAGAATGGGGGGATTTTTCAGAAACACCCGGGCAATGGACAGTCTTTGCTTCTGCCCGCCCGACAGACGCACGCCACGCTCACCGATCTGGGTGTCGTAACCGTGCTCCAGGGACATGATATAGTCGTGGATATTGGCCGACTTGGCCGCCCGCTCGATCTCCTCCTGGGTGGCATCCAGCTTGCCATACAGGATATTATCCCGTATACTGGCATTGAACAGATAAATATCCTGCTGAACAATACCGATATTGCGGCGGACCGAGTCCATGGTCACCGTGTGGAGCTCCTTACCGTCGATAAAGATCTCGCCGTCCTCACAATCGTAAAAATGTGGGATGAGGTGACAGATGGTGGTCTTGCCACCACCCGACGGGCCGACCAGGGCAAAGGTCTGTCCCTTTTTGATGGTGAGGTTCACATGATCCAGCACCGGCTTGCCGTCCTCGTAGCCGTAGGTCACGTTTTTCAGCTCAATATTACCCTCCACAGCGCCGATATCCACGGCGTCGGGGGCATCCTTTTCGGGATGGGTATCCATGATCTCCACAAAGCGTTCAAAGCCGGTCACGCCGTTCTGATACTGCTCCATGAAATTGACCAGGGTCATAACGGGGGTCACGAACAGGCCCACCGAGGTAACGAAGGCGGTATAATCCCCCAATTTCTCAATGTACCCGTTGTAAAGGAACAGGCCGCCGGCAATGAGCACCACCACGTTGAATACGTCTGTAACGAAGGTGGTGGCCGAGTGGAACTGTCCCATGGCTTTATAGGCCTCCCGACGGGATTCCACAAACATTTCGTTGCCTTCCTCGAACTTTTCCTTTTCCTTCTCCGCGTTGGTAAAGGCTTTGGTCACACGGATGCCCGAGATACTGCTCTCCAGGGAGGCGTTGATCTGAGCGATGGACTGGCGGCTCTTCTGGAAGGCGGCTCTCATGCGCTTGCGGAGCACCAGGGAGATCATGATAAGGAAGGGCACGCAGGCGAAGATGATGAGGGTCAGCCACAGGTTGATGGTGGACAGGTAGGCAAAGGACACTATGACCGAAATACCTGAGATCAGCAGATTTTCGGGGCCGTGGTGCGCCAGCTCACTGATGTCCATGAGGTCGTTGGTCATGCGGGACATGATCTTACCCGTCTCATGGTTATCGTAAAAGCTGTACGGCAGCTTTTGCAGGTGATTGAACATATCCGATCTCATTTCGGCCTGCATCCGCACGCCCATGACGTGACCGTAGTATTGAATAAAAAAGTTGAGGAACATCCGCACGAGATACAGCCCTAACAGACAGCACCCGAAGGCAATGATGAGGGCATATGCCTCGTTGGGGATAAAATCATTGAGCATTTTTCTCGTGATCATGGGATAGACAATACCGATGAGGGCTACAAACAAGGAAGCCAGCATATCCATGACAAAGATCTTCATGTGGGGCTTATAATAAGCCGCAAACCGTTTCAGCATGACATCACTCCTTATCTTATGTATTGTACCACGGCAAGGGAATTTTGTCAAGTGCTACAATACAAAAACGAAGATCTCCAAAATGGCGGAGATCCTCGTTTTTCAGCATTTATAGTTTCATAGAAGCATATACTTCCTCGGCGTATCGTACGCCTTCCATGGCGTCCTTGGCATAGTGATCCGCGCCGATGGCATCGGCATATTCCCGATTGAGCACCGCGCCGCCCACCACGATCTTACACCATGGAGCGTTGGCGCGAAGCTGCTTGATGGTCTCCTCCATGGCAGGGACGGTGGTGGTCATAAGGGCACTCAGGGCGGCGATGGGCGCGCGGGTCCCCACAACCTTCTCCACGATCATTTCGGGCGCTACGTCACGGCCCAGATCGATGACGTCAAAGCCGTAATTCTCCAGGAGAAGCTTGACAATATTCTTGCCGATATCGTGAATATCACCCTTGACGGTGGCAAGTATCACGGTCAGCTTGCTCTCGCTTTCGGTCTGTCCCGCCTTTACCGCCGCCTTGACACGTTCAAAGGCCGCCGAGGACGCCTCGGCACTGATGAGCAGCTGGGGCAGGTATACCTTCCCCGTCTCAAAGCCCTTCCCTACCCGATCCAGGGCGGGGATGATATGGGCCTGCACCACGTCCATGGGCGCCATATGGGCAAGCAGCTCGTCGGTCAGCTCAGACGCGCGGGTACGCAGACCCTTGACAATGGCGTCCTGAAGCTGTGACTCTCCCGCCGACAAGGAGATCTTGGGTACAGTAGTGGCCGGTGCTGCGGGCGCCGTAGCAGGGGCTTCCGCGGATTCCGCGAAGGCGATATATCCCGCGAAGTTTTCGTCCTTACCCGACAAAGCCAGATAGGTACGGTACGCCTTTTGCATCTCCCTTGAGAAGGGATTCATGATAGCCGCCGACAGTCCCCGATCCAAGGCCATGGCGAAAAAGGTGCCGTTGATCAGATCACGGGCGGGCAGACCGAAGGACACGTTGGACACACCCAAAGAGGTGTGGCAGCCCAACTCCTCACGGATGAGGGCCAGGGCGCGCAGGGTCTCGGTAGCCGCTTGGGGATCGGCGCTGACAGTCATGGCCAAGGTGTCGAAAACAATATCCTTTTTGTCGATGCCGTAGGTCTCTGCCGTGGCAAGGATGCGACGGGCAATGTCCAACCGTCCCTCGGCCGTGGCGGGAATGCCTTTTTCGTCCAGCGTCAGGGCGATCACCACACCGCCATACTTTTTGACCAAGGGGAAGATAGCCGCCATGCTCTCTGCCTTGCCGTTGACCGAATTGACCAGCGCCTTGCCGTTGTATCTCCGCAGAGCGGCTTCCATAGCCACAGGATCAGAGGTGTCCAACTGGAGAGGCAGGTCACACACGGCTTGCAGCTCACAGACCACCTCGGTCAGCATCCGGGGCTCGTCGATCTCAGGGAGTCCCACGTTGACGTCCAGGATGTGCGCACCGGCTTCCGCCTGGGTCAATCCTTCGTTCAGGAGATAGCTCATATCCTGCGCCCGCAGGGCTTCCTTCAGCTTTTTCTTGCCTGTGGGATTGATGCGCTCACCGATGAGAATGGGCCCATCCTCAAAGGTGACGGCATGGGTATAAGAGGACACCACCGTGCGCTGTTTGGAGATCACGGGGGCGGCTATGAGTCCCATCTCATCAACCGCGCGTCGGAGTGCCGCAATATAATCGGGGGTGGTGCCGCAACAACCGCCGGCAATACGCACACCGTCGTGGATCAGCAAGGCCACGTCACGGGCAAAAGCCTCGGGAGACACGTCATATACAGTCTTCCCATCCACCACCGCAGGCAGACCCGCGTTGGGCTTCAGCAAAACAGGCACCGAGGCATAGGCCAGGTATTCCGTCACCACGCCCCGAAGAGCCTCAGGGCCTAAAGAGCAATTGACGCCGATGGCGTCTGCCCCCATGCCCTCCAGCATGGCCACCATGGCGGCGGCATCCGCTCCCGTCATCAGCTTTCCGTCAGCCCCGTAAGCATTGGAAACAAACACCGGCAGATGGGGCGCCGTTTCTTTGGCAGCCAGAAGAGCGGCCTTGGTCTCATAGCTGTCGTTCATGGTCTCGATCATGATGAGATCCACACCGCAGGCGGCGCCGATGCGCACCGTCTCCGCAAAGGCCGCTACGGCCTCCTCAAAATCCAAGGTGCCCAAAGGCTTGAGCAGCTTTCCCGTAGGGCCGATATCAAGGGCAATGAATTTCTCCTCTGCCCCCTCAGCCTCATGGCGGGCGCGCTTGGCGTTCTCTACGGCGGCAGGGATGATCTTTGCCAGCTCTTCCTTGGAAAAATGGAACAGATTGGCGCCGAAGGTATTGGTATTGACCACGTTGGCGCCTGCGTTGTAATAGGCTTTATGGATGTCCGTGATGGCCTCGGGATGGGTGAGGTTCCACATTTCCGGATGCTCTCCGGCGGTGAGCCCACGTCCTTGCAGCAGGGTTCCCATGCCTCCGTCGAGATACAGGAGGTGGGATTTCATATATTCCATCAATTTCATATGCAGTACCCTTATCCCAAAATATCCGAAAGATTCCTTTGGATGGCCGCCGCCACGTCGGGCTTGTTCATGGAATACACGTGAACGTTTTTGATGCCGTTGGCAAAAAGATCAATGATCTGGTCGGTGGCGTAGGCGATACCCGCCTGCTTCATGGCGGCAGGAGAGGTGCCGAATTTATCCACCAAAGATTTGAACCGCTGGGGCATGAAGGAGCCCGACAGCTTGATAGCCCGCTCCACCTGGTTTCCGTTGGTGATGGGCATGATACCGGGGATAATGGGCACCGTAATGCCTGCCTCGCGGATCTTGTAAAGGAAGTTATACAGAAGGTTATTGTCGAAAAACATCTGGGTCGTGAGGAAATCACATCCAGCGTCCACCTTTTCCTTGAGGTATCGGATATCTTCATGCTGGTTCGGGCTTTCGGGATGGATCTCGGGGTAGCAGGCGCCGCCGATGCAGAAGTCAGCCCCACAGGCCTTGAGCTCGCGTACCAATTCAATGGCGTGCTGATAATCCCAATGGCTGCGGTCAGCGCCCTCCAGCTCCTTGGGAATATCACCGCGCAAAGCCATGACATTTTCAATCCCCGCCTCACGGATCTCAGCGATCTTTTGACGGACAGTCTCCTTGGTAGAGGAAACACAGGTCAGGTGCGCCAGGGTGGGCACACCATGGCTGGCCTTGATGTTGCGGGCGATATCCAAGGTATACCGACTGGTGCCGCCGCCTGCGCCATAGGTCACGCTCATGAAGGAGGGGCGCAGCTTGGCGATCTCCTCGGTGGCATGCCTGACACTTTCAAAGGCGGTATCCGTTTTGGGAGGAAACACCTCAAAGGAAAGCATCAGCTTATCCTGATCAAGTATTTTCGTTAGCTTCATATATTTTCACCTTCTTTAGGCTGATTTTATCACAAGCATCCTACAATTTCCCGTGCCACGTGAACACCGCTGGCGGAGGCATGGGACAGAGAGTGGGTGATACCGCTACCGTCACCAATGACGTACAGCCCTCGATGGGCAGTCTCCAGGTGCTCGTCCACGGCCACCTCCATGTTGTAGAACTTGACCTCCACGCCGTAAAGCAGGGTGTCGTCATTGGCGGTGCCGGGGGCGATCTTGTCCAAGGCATAGATCATCTCAATGATGCCGTCCAGGATACGCTTGGGCAGAACCAGGCTCAGGTCTCCGGGGGTGGCGTTGAGGGTGGGGGTGATGAAGGCTTCGTCAATACGGGACTGGGTAGAGCGCTGGCCGCGGATAAGGTCTCCGAAACGCTGCATGATCACTCCGCCGCCCAGCATGTTGCTCAGTCGGGCGATGGATTCGCCATAGCCGTTGGAATCCTTGAAGGGCTCGGAGAAATGCTTGGCCACCAGCAGGGCGAAGTTGGTGTTTTCGGTCTGCTTGGCGGGATCCTCATAGCTATGGCCGTTGACGGTGATGATACCGCCCGTATTCTCGTTGACCACAGCGCCGCGGGGATTCATACAGAAGGTACGCACTTTGTCCTCGTATTTGGGGGTGCGGTAGACGATCTTGCTCTCGTACAGCTCATCTGTGATATGGGAAAAGACCTCGGCGGGAAGCTCTACGCGCACGCCGATATCCACACGGTTGGATTTGGAGGGAATGCCCATTTCGTGGCATACCTTCTCCATCCATTTGCTTCCGCTTCGCCCCACGGAAATGACGCACTTGTCGCAATCGTATTCACCGTCCCGGCAGAAGATGCGGTAACCGCCCTCCAGGGCCGATACCGACTCTACGGGCGTATCAAAATAGAAGGTCACCTTGTCCTTCAGCTCGTTGTAGAGGTTTTCCAGCACTACGTAGTTGATATCTGTGCCCAAATGGCGCACAGAGGCATCCAAAAGGTGCAGATCGTTCTGCACGCAGAGGGTCTTGAACTTGGTACCGGCGGTGGTGTAGAGCTTGGTGCCCTCACCGCCGTAAGCCATATTGATATCATCCACATATTTCATGAGATCCAAGGCTTGCTTTTTACCGATATACTCGTGCAGCGTGCCGCCGAAATCGTTGGTGATATTATATTTACCGTCGGAAAAAGCTCCCGCGCCGCCAAAGCCGCTCATGATGGAACAGCTCTTGCAGCCGATGCAGGATTTGATCTTTACACCGTCAATGGGGCACTTGCGCTTTTGCAGGGCATGGCCTGCCTCGAAAACAGCCACCTTCAGGGTGGGATTCAATTTGGTCAGCTCATAGGCGGAGAAAATACCACCGGGGCCTGCACCGATAATAATAACGTCATATTTCATAAGCATAAGGATACTCCTTTCAGTTGCTTCGGCATCATTATAACACACTTTTTCATAAAAAGCAAGAGGATTATGGTGTTCCGCGCAACATCTCATTTCCCTGCCGTATCCCCTTGTCAAAATCCCGGATCTGTGCTATACTTATTCTATAGGGCATCTCTAAAAACTCATCGCACGGCGATATGACGGTGCTTTTTCCGTCATACGTCACAAAATTCTTTCGCATAGGGTCAAAAGAAAATCCAAGGAGCCGCCACATGAATATTCATTCCCTCCCCCGCGCCTCGGCCATCATTGACAGAGCCGCGCTGATTCATAATTACACATCCCTGTCTCGGGGCGCGGCCGTCTCCCCCAAGATCGCCCCCATCGCCGTGGTCAAGGCCAACGCCTACGGTCACGGTGTCGATACCGTGACCACCACGCTGTGGCAGGCGGGATGCCGTCACTTCGCCACGGCCACCTTAGAGGAAGCCGTCTCGGTCAGCCGTCTATTAGCCGACGGTCTGAGCCAGCGCCCCGCTCTTTTGCTGGTGCTGGGCTACACGGCGCCTGAGGAGGTACCCGTGGCCGCAGAAAATCAGATCACCCTGACCTGCGTCTCTTTGGCACATGCCGAGGCACTGTCTGAGGCCGCCAAGAAAACCCACGTCACCGTCAACTGCCACATAGCCCTGGACACAGGCATGAACCGCATCGGCCTCGCCGCGCAACGCCCCGAGGATATCCCCGCCGCCGCGGCAGACGCGGAGCGTATCATGACCTTGGCAGGCCTTCGGGTCACGGGCATGTTCACCCATTTCGCCCTGGCGGACGAGGATTATGACGCTGCCGTTGCCCCTGACAGCCACACTCTGACCCAATATCAAAGATATCGCGCCGTCTACGATCTGTTGGTTAAGGCGGGGAAACGCCCGGACTTCTGTCATATATGCAACAGCGCCGCCGCCATCCGCATGCCGCCCTTGTACCCGGATATGTGCTTTGACGGTGTTCGCTTGGGCATCAGCCTGTATGGCTACGGGGTATCTCCCACGCCCCATCACACCTATGTCCTGCGTCCCGTCATGAAGCTCAGAACCCGTGTGGTGCATCTGCACACCCTCCTCCCCGGGGAGATCGTCAGCTACGGCGGGCGCTTCAAGGCTGAT
>SVTR01000018.1 GCA_015063685.1 Oscillospiraceae bacterium
TGCGAAAGAATTTTGTGACGTATGACGGAAAAAGCACCGTCATATCGGCGTGCGATGAGTTTTTAGAGATGCCCAAAAATCTGCACGCATAGTTGACCCTATGCGAAAGAATTTTGTGACGTATGACGGAAAAAGCACCGCCATATCGGCGTGCGATGAGTTTTTAGAGATGCCCTTTTAATCCTGAAGCTCCTCCAGCTCCTCGTAAACCTCCATCAGCCGTTCCTCTTTTTGGGTCTTGAGGGTGTCAAGCTCGGCCACGCGGACGAAATCCGTGGCGGCCTCACCGTTCATCTCGGCGTCGATATCGTCGATGGCCTGTTCCAGAGCTTCCGCCTCGGCGGTGAGCTTTTTGATACGGCTCTGCCGCTTGCGTTCGTCGGAGGCGGAGCGCTTAGCCTTCTCATAGTCCTCCTTGGCGGTGGAGGGGGTGGTGCTTTCTGCCGTGACCGCCCCCATTTTGGTGGGAGAGATGCCACCGGTGCGGCGATTCTCCATGAAGCGGCGGTACTCGGTGTAGCCCTCGCCGGGGCGATCCACATGGTAATCGGTGAAGTCGGCCTCCCCCGTCACACCCGAGATGCCCGCGCCGGGGGTGATCTCGATCATGCGGGTGGCCAGCTTTTCAATGAAATATCGGTCGTGGGACACGGCGATGATGGTGCCGTCAAAGTCCTTGAGGGCGGTCTCCAAGGCCTCGCGGGAGTCGATGTCCAGATGGTTGGTGGGCTCGTCCAACACCAAGAGGTTCATCTTGGAGAGGATCAGCTTGCACAGGGTCAGCCGCGCACGCTCGCCGCCCGAAAGGACGGACACTTCCTTGTAAACGTCCTCCCCGATGAAGCGGAATTGCGCCAGACGGTTGCGGATCTCGGTCTCGGTCAGCTTGGGATAAGCACTCCAAAGCTCCTCGAGAACGGTGTTTTCGGGAGAAAGATTTTGGTTTTCCTGATCGTAGTAGCCGATTTCTACGTTGTAGCCTGCTTCGATGACACCCGACAGGGGCTCCAGCTTGCCAATGATCAGCTTGATGAGGGTGGATTTGCCACAGCCGTTCTGTCCCAGGATGAACAGATGATCGTCCCGCTTCACGAGAAAGCTCAGATGGGAAAACAGGATGCGCTCTCCAAAGCCCATGGTCACGTCTCTGAGATCCAGCACCTCGTTGCCGCTCTGCCGCGAGGCGGTGAAGCGGAGCTTGATGGGGGTGGGGGCGTTCTCCGGCTTTTCCAGACGGACGATGCGATCCAGCATCTTCTGACGACTCTCGGCGGCGATGATGTTGCGCTCGCGGTTCCAGCGCTTTTGCTGGGCAATATAGGCCTCTTGGCGGGCGATTTCCTTCTGTTGATCCTTGTAGTGCTTTTCGGCCAGGGCGCGGTCAATCTCCCGTTGCTCCATGCTCTGAGTGTAGCCGCCGTTGTAGAGCTTGGCCTTGTGGTTTTGGATGCAGAGGGTTTTATTTGTCACGCGGTCGAGGAAGTAACGGTCGTGGGAGACGATCATAACGCAGCCCTTGTAGTCCGAAAGGTAATGCTCCAGCCAGCCCAGGGTCTCAATGTCCAAATGGTTGGTGGGCTCGTCCAGCAGCAGGACGTCGGGCTCGCGGGAGAGCTGGATGCCCAAGGCGAGGCGGGTCTTTTGTCCTCCGCTCAGATGACGGACGGGCATAGTTACGAGGGCATCGTCAAAGCCGAGACGGCGCAAAATGCCCAGGCAACGGCCGCGGAATTCCAGGCCGCCGTCGGCAATAAACCGCTCGTTGAGGGCGGTGAACTCACGGGTCAGGATGTCATAGGCCTCCTGACCGCCCGCGGCCTCCATGCCCTCGTTCAGCTTGCGCTCCAATTCAGCAAGGCGTGCCTCGTCACGGAGCAGGGTGGGAAAGGCGTGGTACATATGGTCGAGGGCGGATTCGTCCTCGCTGCCATCCTCGCTTTCGGCGGCAAAGGCACCCTCCTGGGTGAGGATTCCCAGGGTCTTGCCCTTGGACAGGTACACCTCGCCCTCGGTGGGCTCGTATTCTCCCGTGATCATTTTGAACAGGGAGGACTTGCCGCAGCCGTTGACGCCGATGATGCCCAGCTTGTCTTTTTCGTCCAGCGAAAAGGAGACCTTCTCCAGCACTGAAGTAGTGCCGAAGCGCAGGGTTAGGTCGGTCGTTGATAGTACGATCATGTTGATTCTCCGAAATATAGATTACTTCTAATTTGGTGTTGTCAATCCTTTTTCGTAGGGGAGACGTTTTGCCTCTCGCATATTTTAAATCAAAATTATTTATAAATTTTGAGTAGAGCGGGAGGGAAACCCCTCCACTACGACTCGGAATCATTTTTTGAAAGGTTTTGGAAGTCTTGAAACCTTTTATCAAAAGGTTTCAAGCGGGGGTCAGGGGCAGAGCCCCTCGTTCTCCCCCTTCTGCTCCGCTCTTCTGAGCTGACCGCAGGAGGCGTTGATGTCGGCGCCCAGCTTGCGGCGGACGGTGGCGCGGATGCCCCGCTTTTCCAACACCGCCGCAAAGGCCTTCACCGCCTCGTCGCTGGAGCGGGAGAAGCCTGTCTCCTCCACCTCGTTGACGGGAATGAGGTTGACGTGGATGGGCATGGTGGTGGTGCGGGTGCGAAGGTGACGGTTTAAGACGTTGGCCAGCTTGGAGGCACCCTCGGGGGTATCGTTCTTTCCCGCAATGAGGGTGTACTCGAAGGACAGGCGGCGGCCGGTCTTGTCGTAGTAATCCTTGCAGGCAGTGAGCAGCTCGTCCACACCCCAGCGGTTGTTCACGGGCATGATGGAGGAGCGGGTCTCGTCGTCGGGGGCGTGGAGGGAGATGGACAGAGTGATGGGGAACTCCTCCTCGGCCAGTTTGTAAATACCCGACACCACCCCGCAGGTGGACAGGGAAATGTGGCGGTAGCCGATGTTCAGCCCGTCGGGATGAGCGACGAGACGGAGAAATTTCACCACGTTGTCGTAGTTGTCCAAAGGCTCGCCGATGCCCATCATGACGATGTTGGAGATGCGCTCCCCCATGTCCTTTTGGGCCGCGATGACCTGACCCAAAAGTTCCCCGGGGATGAGATCCCGCACCTTACCACCGATGGTGGAGGCGCAGAACTTGCATCCCATGCGGCACCCCACTTGGGAGGAGATGCAGATGGTGTTACCATGGTTGTAGCGCATGACCACCGATTCCACACAATGGCCGTCGGACAGCTCAAAAAGGTATTTTACGGTGCCGTCTAGGGCACTGACCAGCTTGCGGCGTACCTTGGGCAGATGATAGGAGGCAACGGCGGCCAGCTTTTCACGGGTCACCTTGCCGATGTTGGTCATCTCGTCGGGAGACAACCCCTTGTGAAGCTGGGGAAACATCTGCTTGGCTCTGTATTTGGGCTCGCCTACGGACAAGAGCAGGGCTTCCAGCTCGTGGGGCAGGCAGGACAAAAGATCTTGCATAGTCGATCCTTTCTTATTTCATATGGCAAATAAAGGTATTGGTTTTTCCCTTGGGCATAAAGTCAATGAGATAGCACATCGCGCCGTCCTTAGTGGCTTGCTCGGTGCTCACCGAGCAGTTCCAAAGATTTGGATCGTAGATGAGGGTCAAATCTTCTATGCGCACGGTACCTGCCACGGTGCAGTCAGGCACAAGCTTCGTCACCAAGCGCTCGATGATGGCAGTCCCCTCCTTGAGATCAAAGATATCCGTCAGAGTCACGCTGTCATCATCGCAAAGGAAGGTGCGCAAAATACGCTCCTCGGGACGGTTGTAAGCTGCCGCCAGATCCAAGGAAAAGGTACCCTTTTCGTACCTTGCATCACGGGCGCAAAATTGCTTGCCGTTATACTGGCATTTACCGTCGATGATCGGCAGGCTGTGACTGCGGGAGGAAGGCTCGAAAATGTTGTATCTTTCTTCCCGGAAATACTGACGGGTATACAGACCAAAGCCCAGGTCGCAGATGAGCTGACGACCGTTTTTGGCCAAAATAAAGGCGCCTACGTCGTTGTGATTGTGAGGCTCCTGGTTATGACCGCCCTTGACGGCAAGGCCATAGGAGGCCGTGCGCTTGACGAACCACTCAGCATCAGGGGCGTAGAACTCGCAGGCAGGTAGCTTGGTTTGCGCGTATTCCTCTGAAAACCACAGAGCCGACCTCAAATGTATACTGAATTTGGATCTCTCGGTATAGGTAAAGGGACCCTCAGGCATGACCACCTCGTCGGGATACTCCCTGATGAGGTAATGAGTCCGTCCCAAGTTGACAGCGGCGAAGGGATCCGCATCGGCAAAGCTGATGCAAGCATTGCCCGACAGCAGGGTCTTTTGATAGAAGGTGGCGATGGCCTTGACCTTGGGAGACTTGAAATGGTCGATCTCTCCCTCGGTGAAGGTGCGCACCATGTCGGCGTAGAGAAGGAAGAATCCGAAGCCGTAATTCCAGTAGCTACCACCCTCTTCACAAACGCCGTCATTCCCGTAACCTCGCAAGAAGCAAGCCATAGAAGCCTCAAAGCGAGGGAGCAATTCGCGGGCGGTGTCGGGGCGCAGATGCATGAAGGCGCAGGCCACCGAGCCCATGCAGACAGCAGTCCAGTTGGACGTACCCGTTTCCCACCAGCTATAGTGCTTGTAAGGCTTTGTGGAAAGGAAGGGTGTAAAAATGCGGCGGTCGATCTCCACGCGAATGCGGTCGCGGATCAGGGGCTCCAAGCGGTCACCCAGCAGGGTGTCGATTTCCGCCAGATACAGACCCGTCTCGGCGGCAAACAGGTCGATAACAGCATTGTTATTTTTTTCCAGGTCACCCTGATGGGCGGGGAGACACCAGGTATATTCGTCGCAAATGGCGTAGATCACATCCATGAGGCGGTCGATATACACGGAATTTTCGGGATAGATAAGAGACATGAGGGCAGCTACGTCCATCATCCAACGGCGGTCAAAATAAGGCGTTTCATAAATGTTTCTGTCTCCCGTGGTGAAAAACAGCTTGAAATCGCTGTAATTCAGGGGTGGAATGGGACAAGATCCGTAGGTCTCCCAAAGAGAAGTCAGATTCTCCCGGTATCCCTCAAAGGTTTTCTTTTCTCGGACCTCCCGCCAAAAATCGGGAGTCATGGCTTTACCCAACAGCTGCATCACGCGCTCCTTTCCGATATTCTCAAATATCAACGTATTTATGATACTTCTCCTCGTCAAAGGAAACCCCCAGCTTGTCGAGAAGCAGTTGGTTGTATGCGTTGGTTTTCAGGTTGTATTCCAAGGACCAGAGGCACCAGGCATAGTCCTCCCAGGGGTCTCCCACCTTGACCTGGCCGAGATCAACGAAGCCGCTGATCCGACTGCGGTGCAGGATGATATTGGGCAGGCAAAAATCCCCATGGATCACCGTACCCCCCACCGAATCCCCGCTTGCGGGACAGCCTGCGGGCGGTAGCTGATGGAACATTCGGATGCCCTCTGCCAAGAGCTCGCAAAGGCGCACAGGATCCTTGATATAGGGGGGCGCGCAGGCGGGGGTACCGTGAACGGCGGTGGTCAGAAGATACCCGTATCTGACGCCGTCATCAGCGTCCGCCACCTCGTCGTAGCCGCCCACGCGGGGCACCGACACACCGCCCGGCATCTTGTGCTCCAGCCAGATATCGGCATCACGCTCACGGCGCAGGGATTCAAGATCAGAGGATATTTTCAAATAAAGATCCTTGCCCACGGCATAAACGTATTGACTGTTTCGCCCGATGATACGCCGCGTAAGGGTGCGGTTACCAATAATACCGGCGATCACAGGGGGCAAGGAAAGCTTGACGCGATTGGAATTTTTTTCGTTCATTTTAAGGTTGATTCCTTTTCAGTTTTCTAAGCTTTCAGTTTTCTGAACTTTGCAATGAAGAAGCCGTCGGTGCCGTGACGGTGGGGGAGAAGGGTGACCATACCATTCCATGATTTCACACAGGCAACGGTAGGGTCTTGGGCGGGGATGCTGAAATCCTCTCCCGAAAATTCGGGGTGCTTTCGCAGAAAAGCCGTCACAACCTCCCTGTTCTCCGCAGGCAACACGGTACAGGTGGAGTACACCAGTACGCCGCCCTCCTTCACGTATTGGGCGCTGGCCTCCAGGATATCCGCCTGGATAGCGGGAAGCCTTGCAGACTCGGAAAGATCCTTATGGCGAAGCTCCGGCTTTTTAGCCATAACACCCAAACCTGAGCAGGGCACGTCGCAAAGCACACGGTCAGCCTTACCCAACAGCTCGGGGTCGGGCTGTCTCGCGTCCCGACGGGCTACCGAAATAATCGAAAGACCCAATCGCTCAGCGCTTGTTTTGATGAGGGAGAGCTTGCTCTCGTGAAGGTCAAAAGCGTGGATCTCTCCCTTATTTTCCATGTGGATGCCCATGCCGAAGGACTTGGAGCCGGGACAGGCACAGGTGTCAATGACAAGATCGCCGGGTTGGGCGTCCATGACCGCCACGCAAAGCTGAGAGGCCTCGTCCTGAATAAAGAAATCTCCGCTGTCAAATCCGGGGAGACGGGTCACGTCTCCGCTGACGGGCAGGCGCAGGGCGGTGGGTAAATAAAGCCCTTGCAAGGGGGACAGTCCCTCTGCTGCCAAACGGGCATTCAGAGCCTCGGGGGACACCCGCAAGGCATTGACCCGCAGGGTCAGAGGGGGCTTATGGCTGAGGGCAGACAAAGCGGCGCAGGCCTCATCATAGCCCAGGGCGTCCACGTAGACGTTGAACATGGGCAGAGGTATACCATAGGCCACCGTCTCGGGGGTAAAGCCCTTGTGAGCACTCGTTTTTTTCTTCAATACGGGAAAGCGCTCCGACCAGGCCTCGGGGGTCTCCAATCGGTTTTCCTTGGGGGCGTCCTCAGGCAGAGACGCCTCAAACCGCAGATACGACCGCAGAATGGCGTTGGCATAGCCTCGCGTGCGCTTGGGCAGGAGGGCTACGGTCTCCCCCACGGCGGCATGATCGGGGATGCGATCCATATAAATGAGCTGATACAGTCCCATGCGGAGCGCCTGGCGAAGATCCTCGTCCAGGGTCTCGGTGGGACGGTCGGAAAATTGATCCATGAGAAAGTCCAGCGTCACCTGTCGCTCAATGACACCGTACACCAGAGCGGTGAACAGATGCCTGTCGGCCTCGGACAGATTGGTGCGACGCAGGACAGTATCTACGGCAATATTGCCGTATTTCCCTCGGCTGACCCCGTGTAGGGTCTCAAGAGCGAGGGCACGGGGAGAGGGGGTTTGCATCATGATCTCCTTTATTCGGCGGTAAATACCTTTTTGATGGCCTCCAGATAGCCGTAGCCATACTTGGTGTCGGGCTCCAGATAAGAGGTTTCCGTCCACTCGTTCCAGCTGTTGATGGTGATGAGGGGCACGGGAAGGTTATGGCTGTCCACGTACTCCTTGGCCTTGATCAGCGCCTTTTCAAACATCTCGGGGGTGTTGCCACGGCAGACGTTGGGCACAAAGCCACGGAAGCGGGGGTTGTTGTCCCAGCCGATAGACACGTGGGGATAGTAGGGTACGGTGTAGTCCCGATCCATCCGCGCCCACTCGGCCCAGACCTCGGGAAGAATATCGGCGTAGTCGCGGTTCATGTTACAGAAGTGGACGAACTGATAGTTGGTGACGCTGTCAAAGCCCAGAGCGGGGACAACCTCCTTGGTGGAGAGGAACTTGTTGCCATCCACGCCGCTCATGTTGTTCATACGCTCACCCCAGCCGGTGAGCTGCAGCTCAAGACCCGGGAAACCTGCCTTGACGGTCTCGGCGCGGAACCATTCCAGGGCGTCCTTGGTGGCCTCAATGCCCCCCAGACCCTTGACCAAGTTGTCCACGTCGTAGATCATGAACAGAGGCTTGCCGTCGATCTTGTAGTAGTTGGGGCGGGAGAAGTACTTCTCAATGATGCGGTGAGCCACCTTCTCAAACTCCACACGATCCACCGAGCCCAGCCACACGTTGGGATCTTGTCCGCGCCACAAAAGGTCGGACAGGCGGACGTCCCAGGTGTAGCCCGCGTCGTGGTTGGCCCACATGATGTAGAACTTCATCTTTTCGTTGTTGGAGGCGCCCAAAAAACCCTCGTCGAGACATTGCTCCAGAAAGGGTCTGCGATCGTACCAGTACCAGTCGTAGATAAAGACATTGACGCCGTGCTTGACGGCCTCGTCGATCTGCATTTCCATGACCTTGGGGTCGGCCTCGTCACAGCAGCCCCACAGGGGCTTACGATCCCACTCGTAGTCGGCGGGCTTGAGGGGCATACGGGAGGGGACGGACATAACGGTCTGCCACTCACCGATGCCGTCGGGCCAAAACTGACGGGCGCGAAGCTCTTTGCCTGTATAGGAAGGCCAAATGTAGGCCGCAATATCGTAGTTTTGCATATTCGACTCCTTTTGGGTGTTATTCATAGTCCTCGATCCGCCACTCGTCGTGCCAGTCGAGATACGCCATCTCCCCGTCGAAGCGGAAGGGGAGCCAGACGTAGTCGGCCTCGCGGGTGTTGGGCTGCTCCAGGGTGGGAATCAAAGCCCCTGCAGCGGCTTTCTCCTCGGGAGTGGCATCGTAGCCGAAGGCATCGGCGAAGGCCTTTTCGTACAGCTCGTAGGGGACGTCCATACGGTGGGGCAGCCAGCGGTCGGCGCAGGCGATGTAGAGATCCTTCTTGCCCGGCACCTTGAAGACGCTGGAGACCTGGCTGTGGAAGGATGTGCGGCTCTCGTCGGTGGGGTGGGGGTCGCCCAGCACCGTGAAAGGCCCGTGCCACGTGTCGGCAATCGCCAATTCGGAAGGATTGGGCAGGTAACTTGTTGTGCCCGAAGTGATCAGATAGTGCTTCCCTTTCCGCAGAAAATGGGCGGTGGCCTCTCTCACATAGGGAGGATAGGGGCGGGGGAAATGGGTGGAGTAGTAGCCCGTGACGTCGGTGTAGTCCTCGGTGAGGTCGGCGCAGATGGTCTCGGAATGGACGCGCTCAAAGTAGTAGTAAGCCTTGCCGTCGGGGGCCACCACCAGATCGAAGTCCCCCGCGCTCATGTTCAGGGGGCGCAGACCCTCGCGGACAATGGTGTAGGGGCCTGTGAGGGCGTCGGCGGTGAGCACCGTCTCGTCCTGGGTGCCGTCGCGGTGCATAATCTTGAGCCAGCAGACGAATTTTTTCGTCTTTTGGTTGTAGATGATGTGGGGGCGGTCCATCAGGGAGGTGGGATGGATGGAGGAGGTGGGATCCTCGGTGTTGGGGGGAATGATCAGCCCCAAGTCCTCCCAGTTGTAGAGGTCTGTGGACTTATAGCACCGCACGCCCCAGTGCCAGATGCCCTTTTCGGGGTCGGTGAATTCCTTGTTCTCGCCGTACCAGTAGTAGGCGTCCTCCCAGTACATGACCGAGCCGCCGTGGGCCTGGATGCGCTTGCCCTCGGTGTCCAGCCAGACTTTTCCGGGGCGGATGGAGGAATATCTCATAGAAAGTTCTCCCTTCACATTGTTTTCAGATACAAGATACAAGATACATAGATACAAGATAGGGGAAACCCTTCGGCAGAATGAATATCTTGTATCTTGTATCTGCCGAGCTTGCTCGGCGTGTATCTTTGTATCTTTACTGATCGTCGCTATCCAACCGCAGAACCGCCATGAACGCCTCCGGCGACACCTGCACGGATCCCAGCTGGCGCATCTTCTTCTTACCCTCCTTCTGCTTTTCCAGCAGCTTCTTCTTACGGGTAATGTCACCGCCGTAGCACTTGGCCAGTACGTCCTTACGCATGGCCTTGACGGTCTCGCGGGCGATGATCTTGGAGCCGATGGCGGCCTGGATGGGGATCTCAAAGAGCTGGCGGGGGATGTTCTCCTTCAGCTTCTCCGCCACCTTTCGGGCGCGGCCGTAGGCCTTCTCCTCGTGGACGATGAAGGACAGGGCGTCCACCTGCTCGCCGTTGAGCAAAAAGTCCAGCTTCACCAGCTTGGAAGGCTCGTAGCCCATCAGCTCGTAGTCCAGGGACGCATAGCCGCGAGAGCGGGATTTCAGGGCGTCAAAGAAATCGTAGATGATCTCGTTGAGGGGGAGATGATAGTGAAGCTCCACGCGGGTGGCGTCTAGATATTTCATGTCAATAAAGGTGCCGCGACGATCCTGGCAGAGATCCATCAGTCCTCCCACGAACTCGGTGGGGGTGATGATGTTGGCCTTGACGATGGGCTCGCGAGCCTCCTTGATGCGGTCGGTGGTGGGGTAGTTGGAGGGGTTGTCCACGATGATCTCCTCGCCGTCGGTGAGGGTGACGTGATACACAACGCTGGGAGCGGTGGTGATGAGGTCAAGGTTGAACTCACGCTCCAAACGCTCCTCGATGATCTCCATGTGGAGCAGTCCCAAGAAACCGCAACGGAAACCAAAGCCCAACGCCACCGAAGTCTCAGGCTCAAATACCAATGCGGCATCGTTGAGCTGCAATTTCTCCAAAGCCTCGCGGAGATCGCCGTAGCGGGCGCCGTCGGCAGGATAGATGCCCGCAAAGACCATGGGGTTGGCAGGCTTAAAGCCGGGACAGGGTTTATCTGTGGGGTTTGCCACGTGGGTCACCGTGTCACCCACCTGGGTGTCACCGATGGATTTGATGGAGGCGGTGAAATAGCCTACGTCACCCGCAGAGAGGCAGTCGGTCTTTTTGAGGCCGAAGGGCTCCATGGTACCAACCTCAACCACGTCAAAGGTAGCTCCTGTATTCATCAGCTTAATTTTATTCCCTGCGCGCAAAATGCCGTCCATGATGCGGACGTTGACCACGACGCCCAGGTAGCTGTCGTAGTAGGAGTCGAAGATCAGAGCCTTGAGGGGGGCGTTCTCGTCACCCTTGGGGGCAGGGATGTCACGGATGACGGCCTCCAGTACGTCGGGCATATTAAGACCTGTCTTGGCAGACACGGCGGGACAACCCTCGGCGGGGATGCCGATGATCTCCTCAATGTCGTTTCTGCATTCGTCGATGCGTGCCGAGGGCAGGTCGATCTTGTTGATGACGGGAACGATCTCCAGCCCCGCATCCACCGCCAGATAGGCGTTGGCCAAGGTCTGGGCTTCGATACCCTGGGTGGCGTCTACCACCAGAAGCGCGCCGTCGCAGGCGTTGAGGGAACGGGAGACCTCGTAGTTGAAGTCCACGTGGCCGGGGGTGTCGATGAGGTTGAGCTGATACACCTCGCCGTCGGCGGCGGTGTAGTCCAGCTTCACGGCGCGAGCCTTGATGGTGATGCCGCGCTCTTTTTCAAGATCCATGTTGTCCAGCACACGGTTCTCCATCTCCCGCTCGGAAAGGGTCTGGGTCAGCTCCAGAATACGGTCTGCCAGGGTGGACTTGCCGTGGTCGATGTGAGCGATGATGGAAAAATTGCGGATGTGGGACATTCTTTGATTTTCTGCCATAATATATCGTATCCTTTCGGAGGGTATAGATTCCTATCTTATTTATTATACAGTATTTTTGAGGTTTGTACAAGGGGTTTTGTAAAATTTCTTCCCAATAAAAAAGGGGACACCGCATCTGCGGTGTCCTCATAAAATTTTATTCAATAACAGTCAGCACGTTTTGATAAATCTCATATTTATCTCCGAACGAGACCTTGACGTCGTACTTACCCGTGGGAGCATCGGCGGGGATCTCGAACCAGCGGGATGCCGAGTAATGCTGTTTCCCGTCGTTATAGCCGCGAATGGTGCTGCTTTTACCGGTGGATTCGATCACTGTCCCATCCTTGGCGATGATAACAACCGTGGGAAACAGATCGTCGCTACCGTTGTAAGGCTTTGTGTCAAAGCTCTTGTCAAAATACATGCCGCCATCAATATAGAACAACTGAGCTTTCGTTACCGTCAGCTTATCCGATCTTTTATATTCCGGATTTTCCACCACAAGCTCGTAGGAAAAACCGTAGATCATCTCATTTGGCAGCGGCGGCTTTTCGGGAGGATTGATGGAGAGGATGGGCAGGTAGGTGAAAACATGGTCGTGATCCCCGCAGCAACCCGGGCCGATCAGATAACCGTTCTCGTCTGTGATCCATTCTTCCTCCGGTATATGCACGATTTCCTCGCAAACGCAACAGAGACGGTCATCCCGATCCATTTGCAAATATCCCCAGCCCGTGGGCAAGGCTTCGCAGATTTCTATGAACAGCTCCACATTGCTTCGCGCCACGCATTGAGAGAAGAATCCATGATCCTCATAGGTATACGCAAAAAGCTGACCGGCGGTATTGAAGGACATGGAGAGGGCCTCTTTTTCAAAACGACTGTCGATGGTATGGTCTCTCTCGTAGATATAGGTGTGACCATCGGCTTCCTTCAAAATAGCATCGTGGTTATTGCTCCAGTACAACCACGCGTGATCGTAAACCACCTGCCGCGCGTTTTCTACCACCGTTTCAAAAGCGCAACTGTCCTCGGTGATCCGTCTTTCCTCGTCAAGAAAGCGCTTGAGCACCCGCGTGCCGGAGAAGAAGCGGTATTCCACGTCGCGGTCGTCACGGTACACGTCTACAAGACAACCGTCGATCTCGTCATTTTCTGTGCGCAGATAGGTCAGCTCAATTTCCATTCCGGTAACCTCAAAGGTGAAATCACCGGGCTTCACATACTCGGGCTCACGATCTTCAAAGGAATCCTCCTCCTCAATGTAGGTTTCCTCGTGCGTCTCCTCGTTTTGTGTCTCCTCCTCAATGTAGGTTTCCTCGTGCGTCTCCTCGTTTTGTGTCTCCTCGTCTTGGGTACCGCCCACGGGTGTTTGTCCCGAATCTCGTCCCAACCACAGCATGCCGCCGTAGATGCCGATGCCTACCAACAGGCAGAGGATAGCCGCCACCCAGCCGCTATGCAGAGGGGGTCTTTTTTCTTTTTTCGTGGTTGTGCTGTCAGTCACAGCGCCCGCAGGGGCGATCTCCGCATCAGGTGCGGCTTCCAAAATAAATTCAGGGTCAATGTTACCCCACGCTTCAAAAGCGATTTTTCCCGTCATACGGAATACCCCCTTTCCTCCAAAAACAGGCGGAGCTTATTCCTCGTCTTGCTTATCCGCAGATTGACGGCGTTCCGGCTGATGCCCTCCAGCTCGGCAATCCGGGCAGGTGTCATGGCGTACCAGTAACGGCGTACCAGAATCCGTCGCTCGACCATATCCAGGCTCTCCAAAAATTCATTGAGCAGACGGGGCAGCTCCCCCGCGTCCTCGTCCCTCATGGGGATGGATTCGGACAGCTCCTCAAAGGCCACCTCCAGGTTTTTGTCCCGCTTGGCGGTGTGCCAGCTGTTGTAGCGATTGATGGACAAACGGCGGACGATGCAAGCCAAAAAGGCCTTGAAGACCTTAGGTCTTTCGGGTGGGATGGCGTTCCACGTCTTGAGATAAGTATCGCTGACGCATTCCTTGGCATCGGGGGTGCTTTTCAGAATGTTTTGGGCGATGCTCATGCAATAAGCACCGTACTTTTTGTTCGTTTCGGCAATGGCCGCTTCGTCCCGGGCAAAATATAACTCAATGATCTCGTGATCGTTCATGGCGGCCTCCTTTCCGAGGGAAAACATCCCCTCACTGTATAAGACAGTAAATTTTCGAAATGATGTCCCGTTTTTCTTTATTTTACTATATTTTCTATCAAATTGCAAGGGGGGCGACGCCTGTGAACAAAATGATTTCCAAAGAGGATTTGGCACAAGTAACCCTTGTACGCATATTGTCAAAATTAACATTTAGTCCATAAAATACGGAGAAGGAGGTTAACAATTTGTGTTAAAATATGTCATCTTAGCCAAAAAGGAGACCGCGATGAGAAAAAAATTACCTCTTTTGTGCATATTATTGATTGCTCTTTTAGTATTTGCCTTTTTCTCTTGTAGCGAAAACAAAGTATTAATTTGTCCTTCGTGCAAAGGTGAATCTCCGCCAAGCGCGGCCTTTTGTTCTATCTGCGGGTACTCTTTTGCCGCCACCACGCCTACTCAAAGTGCGGCAGGATCTTCTGTGGAGCCTTCACCCGAGGAAAGCAGTCTTTTTTCTCCGGAAGAGTCCAAAGCTGTCGGCGAAAGCTCCGGAGAGCCTTCCGACAAACCGACAACCCCCGCAGTGTCTGAGGACCCCACGGAAAGCATAGAAATAGAGAATCCGGAGGTGTCGGATGCAGCTCCCACGGAATCTGCTACTCCCGACGAGAATCCTGCGGAGTCTGACGCTCCCGAAGAGAAGCCCGTGGAGTCTGACGCTCCCGAAGAGAATCCTGCTCCGGAAGTCACCGAAGCGCCCACGGAGGAGGTTTTTGACCCTGCCAAGGTCTGGCTGAAACTGTCCTCGGATGATGGTAAGCTCTCTACTTCTTATTATTACGACGCCGAAGGTCAACTGGTTTGCGAGAGAGCCATCAACGTTTCCAACGGTAAGTTGAACGAGTTTACCGAGCATATCCACGATATCCACGGTAATGAGATCGAAATTCAGTACACCCGTCCGGCGGTACACTATGCCGGCGAATACAATGCGTATTCCAAGTACGAATATACCTATGAGTATGATGCAAACGGTCGGATCATCATGGTATCCGGAACGGGCTACGGCGGCAATTCCGAGATTACGTATACCTACGGCGCGGACGGAAAGATTGCCGAGGAGACTCATTATCATTACGGTTCCATAGATTATAAGATCGTATATGAAAATGGACGAATCGCTCGCGTCGAGCGTCCCGGATATTCATACAGCGAAATCGGCGGTAAACAGTATTCTGTCCGTTATCAGGAAGAGCGATACATCTATGATGACAACGGATATCTGACCTCCATCGTAACGTATGATATCCTCGATCTGACCTTTACCGAGGAATGTCCCTACGGTCATGCGTTGATCAACGCCACCTGCGAAAAAGCCGCCTTTTGCGAGACCTGTGATAAAGAGTACGGCGCGACCGTGGCTCACAACTACGTTTACGTCAGATGTGGTTATCCCAAGGCTTGCGTGTGGTGTCAGGAAAATTCTTCGGTGGTCACCGAGCACACATGGGTAGAGGCAACCTGCTCCAATCCAAAAACCTGCTCCACCTGTAAACAGTCGGCGGGCGAGGCGCTCCCCCATAATCTGAGCCGGGCGGATTGCATCCATGCCGCCACCTGCTACGTCTGTGGCTTCGTTTCCGGTGACCCCTTGGGTCACGATTGGATCGAGGCAACCTGCGATCAGGCAGCCTACTGCAACCGCTGCAAAGAGGTTTCCGGCAAGAACCTTGCCCACGATTGGATCCCTCCCACCTGCACCGAGCCTGCGACCTGCAAGCATTGCGGGGAAACGTCGGGAGATAGTCTGACTCATGACTACAGTAACAGAATCTATTGTACGGATCCCTATATTTGCACACGTTGCGGGTATGAAGAAATCTATTGGTATAGTGAACACGCTTGGATTCCTGCCACCTGTGCCGCCCCCATGACGTGCTCTTACTGCGGAATCACCGAAGGAGAGCCCTCTCTTTGGCACACCTCCGAATGGGGAACTATGGATTCTATCGAACCCTCTTGCGGGTATCCTCCCATATGCGGAACGTGTAACAAGCCGCTGTACGAACCAATCGATCACAGCTGGATCCCCGCCACTTATGATGAACCCGCCACCTGTCGCTACTGCGGATTAACCGAGGGCTATCCTCTGGATTATGAAGGTCATTGGGAGTATGAGTCCATATACAGTTGTAGTCAGCACGATTGGCAGGAGGCCACCTGTGATAGTCCCGCCACCTGTCGTAACTGTGGAAAAACTTTCGGATCAAAGCTATATCACGACTATGTGAATAAAGACTGCAGTAAGCCTTCCGTCTGCAGTCGATGCGGTAAGCAAGACCACTCCTATACCCGATATCATTCTTGGGAATATACGGATTGCACCTCCCCTGCTGTGTGTGCATATTGCAGCAAAACCGCTACCTTTACTAAAGGACACGTCCTGTCTGAAGCCACCTGCGATCAACCGCCCATTTGTGAAGATTGCGGAGAGGCCATCGGTGAAGCCTTGGGGCATTCGTGGAATGAGGCAAACTGTTGGTCGGCCAAATACTGTTATGAATGTGGAAAATACGAGGGCTATCCCTTAGGCCACGATTGGAAAAACGCCACTTGCACAGAGGAAGAGCAATGTACGCGCTGCCAAATGACCAGAGGCGAGCCCACGGGGCATACCTTCCCCAATAAATATGCCTGCGGACAGCCCATTGCTTGCTTGGATTGTGGATATCAAGATTCTTGGATTCAGGAGCACAACTGGATAGATGCTACCTGCGAATCTCCTACCACCTGCCAATATTGTGAGGAAACCCACGGCAAGCCTTTGGGCCACAAATGGTCGGAGGGAGATTGCGACGACTACGTATATTGCACGGTCTGCGGAAAAGAAGGCAATCCCCCCACAGGACACCGCTGGCGCGTGCAGGAGGGCGTTGAATGCTACGTTTGCAACCTGTGCGGACTGCAAGAGGTCAACGCCATCAATACCACCGTTTTTGAGCTGGATGCCAACGGCAACCCCAAAACGCAAACCAAGGTCGATGCTTTGGGTAATACTGTCAGTATCATTCGCACAACCTATATAAGCCTGCAAGACTATATTAGTCTGCATAAATACGAGCAACATCCCCAGGAAAAGGGACAATTCCCGCAGAAGCTGGGTACGGCAACCTGTCCTTATTGCGCTTCTTTTGGTGAAAACAGCTGTACCGGTCACTCGTGTAAGGACTGCGCGAGCACCGGAATCATGAAGTGCCATGTTTGTAAAGGAACCGGAGTGGACGCTTGGGCAAATGACGGAAAATGTTTCTGGTGCAACGGCGAGAAAACCGAACCGTGTGAGGGTTGCGGCGGAAAGGGCAGACGCATATTCTAATCATCGTATTTTGTGTATATTCAAGCCCGTTTTCACAGAATTCTCTGTGAAAACGGGCTTTTTTACGCAAGCGAAACCGAAAATCTTGATTTTTCAAAAAATAATTTTCAAAAAACTATTGACAAACCAAAATCTTTGTGGTAGAATAGTCAGGTCACCAAAGAGTGATGGAGAGATGGCTGAGCTGGTCTAAGGCGCACGACTGGAAATCGTGTTTGGGCTAATACCCCAACGAGGGTTCGAATCCCTCTCTCTCCGCCAGTAAGAACCTAAAACGAACACATGGCATAGCCTGTTGTTTGTCTTAGGTTCTTCTTTTTTTGCCCATTTTTTCTTGTAAGGCTTATAGGTGCTTCCAAGTGCCGTTCTATGCCCTCAGAGTCGCCCGTACGGCTCGTTTCACACGATCCATATCTCGACATCGTAATTCTCCTTCCGCCCCGTATAAACAAAACAGCCCCGACTTTCATCGGGACTGTTCCGTGCATTTCTCCCCCTATACCGATCATCTACTTGGATTTTTCTTTTTCGTTTGGTTGTGGTGCGGGCGTGTGCTTGTCTCGGCGAGCGCAACGAGCCGACTTGTATCAAGACAAGCACACGCCACGGTGCCAAAGTTGTTATTTTTTCTTTACATTGGCAGTTGTTTCTTCTAAATGCCTTGACATTTTGAGGATTTTGTGGTATAATTATCTTGCGAAACTAACTGAACAGTCATAAAATTAGAATTCTTTATAGAAGGGGGTACTATACCCTTTTGCACATTCTATCTTTAAGAATTTGATAAAAATGCAAATTCCGCTTGATAGAATGTATAGAGCTATTCTAATTCTATGTAAAGTCAGTTTCGCAGCTATTGGAGTTTGCGTTTTTTGTGCGTTGGCTCCGGTCAGCGCACTTTTTCTATTTATCTTTTGGAGGAAAAGAAAATGAAAAAATGCTTTTTGCATCGAGCGATTGCTTTTTTGCTTTCAATTGTTGTTTTAATCGGCTTTGTAGGTTGCGGAAACTCGGCTGAAATGCATTGTGTTGCTTGCGGCGCTGAAAACGATAACGCTGCAAAATTCTGCGTTGAGTGCGGTGCAAATCTTTCTGCATCTACCGTTTGCCAGTCTTGTGGACAGGAAAATGGCGTCGAAAGTAAATTTTGCTCATCTTGCGGAAATGCACTCTCCTCGCAATCCAATCAAGGCACTCAAAACAATGGAACAACCGATGGAACCGAAGGAACAAACGGTAATCAACCAACCGTTGATAACGGATCCACCGATGAAACCGAGGGAATGAACGGTAATCAACCAACCGTTGATAGCGAAACCACCGATGAAACCGAGGGAATGAACGGTAATCAACCAACCGTTGATAGCGGAACCACCGAAGGAGATTCTACCAACGAACCGGATCCCGCCGAGGATGTTTGGCTGAAAGTAAAAAGGTCTGCTATAAATGGATATTCGTATTCGGTATTTCAGTACGATTATAACGGATATCTTACTGCTGAAACCAACTATCTTTCATCTACAAACACGATACAAGGAGCATCAAAATATGTCAATAATGAACATGGAGATACAATTTCACACTCCTTCTCCACGCCGGGAAAAACGATAAACGAAACATATCAATACGAGTATGATGAAAACGGGAATAAGATAAAAGAATACTACCAGTATCAAACGACCGGTCCCAGCAGTAAAGGAGAAAGAGAAACAGCGTATACATACGACGCTAATGGATTGTTGATCGAAACCGCCGGTAATGGTGGCAAAGTTGTTTTATCGTACGATGATGCGGGAAAACTGTTTATTACAAAAGCCTATGATAAAACCGGAAATGCCACTAATGAAACCAAATATTTTTATTCTGAAAACGGTCTCCTAACCAAACAAGAATCGACTACCTTTGGCAATGAAAACAATTACACGAGAATCTTTGTGTATAATTACCTGTACTCTGCGAGCGGTGTTTCAACCGAACCCGTCCACTCAACCGATGATGATAAAAGAATCAGAACTACTACATATACGTACCTTTGCGATAAATATGGAAACATCATCCAAGACCCGAACAACACATATGAATATATGTCCCTCGCTGAATATCGAAAACAAGGCTTGTGCGATGATGCCGGCAAACTCACTTGCGGCTGCAGTGAGGCAGGATATTCTATGTGTCAAGGTCATAACTGCACCGATTGCACAGGAACCGGCAAATTAACCTGTAAGAGTTGCAATGGTTCTGGGAAAGACATAGCGGGAGAATTTAACGGCAGTGATGCCTGTCGCGTATGCTACGGTACAGGCTGGTGGATTTGTGACAACTGCGGCGGTAGTGGAAAGTGGTTCTCCCATTAATTGAAAAGTTAGTCGTTTTACGTTCAAACCGCTCCGCCAAAAACAAAAGAGACACCGTTCGTCGGTGGCTCTTTTGTTTTTCCCGGAAAATACACGATGATGAACCCCTCCGCTTTCGCGCCTCTGCGCGAAACGGATGACGTTTGCGCTCCTATCGCTTCGCTTACAGCTGAACACCCGCGCAAACAGGGGTTCTGAATCCCTCTCTCCTCCGATGATCAACAAACTCGCTCGTCGGTGTCTCTTTTGTTTTTCCCGGAAAGCGCACGATGATGAACCCCTCTCAACAAGCGCTTTTTTGCCATCTGTCAAAAGGCGTTTTGAAGAAATTTTCATAAAAATCACCGACTATATCATAATCGGGCCTTCCTTTTTTCTCAAGTCCCGTCTATTTTCACAAGACCGACCCCGTTTTGGGGCTGTTTTCATGAAAAAAATGAATAATCTTCAAAAAAATATTTCATTTTCTCTTGACATTGTGAAAAAAAGTTGTATACTTATATTATATTTCATTAGGAGGATTTTTAATCATGAAATTTACGAAAGTATTTTCTCTCATTTTGGCACTCGTGTTCTGCCTCAGTGCCATTGCAACCTTCGCTTCTTGCAACAAGGCAGACGTTAACTACGCCGAGAACAACGAAAAGTACGTCATTGGTCTCTCCGGCCCTCTCACCGGCGATGCCGCCAAGTACGGTAAGGCCGTTGCCAATGCTGCCCAGATGGCCGTTGACGAGATCAACGCAGCCGGCGGTCTGAACGGTGTCATGTTCGAGCTGAAGGCTCTGGACGACAAGAACGACGCTACCATGGTTTCCGGCAACTACTCCTCTCTCCATGAGGGCGGCATGCAGGTTTCTCTGGGCACCGTCACCACCAAGCCCGGCCTGGAGTTCAAGAACCTGTCCGCTGACGACAACGTGTTCTTCCTCACTCCCTCCGCATCCGGTGACGACATTCCCACCAACGAGAACGGCTACCAGATGTGCTTCGCAGACGGCAACCAGGGTAAGGTCGCCGCTGAGTTCGTCAACGCCAACTACAAGAATCAGACCATCGGCGCTTTCTTCAAGTCCGACGATGCTTACTCCAAGGGTATCTACGATCAGTTCAAAGCTAACCTCGATAGCTCCGTAAAGGTAATCGAGACCAGCTTCACCGACGCCAACACCTCTGATTTCTCCACCCAGATCGACACTCTGAAGGAATACAGCTTCATCTTCATGCCCATCTACTACACCCCCGCTTCCCTGTTCATGACCCAGGCTAAGAGCATCCTGGCTGCCGACGCCGTTTACTACGGCTGCGACGGCTTCGACGGTATCGACAACATTGAGGGCTTCGATATCAACGAGATCCCCCAGAAGATCTCCATGCTGTCTCACTTCAACTCCAAGGCTACCGAAGGTAAGGCAAAGGAGTTCATCGACAAGTACGTGGATAAGTACGGTGTCGAGACCCTGAACCAGTTCGGCGCATCCGCTTACGACTGCGTTTACGCTATCTACGGCGCCATGAAGGCTGCCATCGACAGCGGCAAGGAGATCCCCGTGACCATCAGCGCATCTGAGCTCTGCGAGATCCTCAAGGAGCAGTTCAACGGCGGCTACACCATGGCTGACGGTGTCACCGGTAAGAACATCAAGTGGGAATCCACCGGCTACGTCAACAAGGGCGCTATCCAGTACGTTATCAAGGATGCCAACAAGGCAGAGGACGCAGAATAAGTTTCTGCTTTTCCCCACATAATATTTAAGAGAAACGAAACGAATAGCTGCATATATCGCTCCTTGGGGGCGGTATATGCAGTTATGGTTTATATGGCTGTATACAGTACGGTTACAATCGTGGCCGTATTTGTGAAGAATAGGAAAAACTATGGAATTGTTTTTGTCAACTTTGATCAACGGTCTGAGCCTGGGTGGCATTTACGCCATGATCGCCCTGGGTTATACCATGGTATACGGTATCGCCAAGATGCTGAACTTCGCCCATGGCGATATCATCATGGTGGGCGGCTATACCATCTACGTGTTTATGGCCACCAAGAACCCCCTGATCGCCATTCTCATGGCCGTGATCGTTTGTATCATTCTGGGTATCGTCATTGAAAAGGTGGCTTACAAGCCCCTGCGAGGCGCATCCCCCTTGGCCGTGCTCATCACAGCCATTGGTGTGAGTTATCTGCTGCAAAGTCTGGCGCAGATCATCTTTGGCTCTGCCAATAAAATGGTCACCGTCTATGAGTTCGGCTCCATCACCATTTTCGGTGTTCCCATGCAGGTCTCCGCTTTGGTAACCCTTGGTGTGACCATCGCCGTCATGGTGATTCTGACTCTGTTCATCAAGTACACCCGCCTTGGCCGTGCCATGATCGCCGTATCCGAGGATAAGGGCGCGGCTCAGCTCATGGGTATCAACGTCAACGGTATCATCACCGTTACCTTCGCCATTGGCTCGGCTCTTGCTGCCCTGGCAGGCCTTTTCTATCTGCTGAAGGCTCCCAGCATTTCCAATACCCTCGGTGCCATGCCCGGTATCAAGGCATTTACCGCTGCCGTTATCGGCGGTATCGGCTCCATCCCGGGTGCTATGCTGGGCGGTATCCTTTTGGGTATGGTGGAATGTATCTCCTATAAAATTACCGCCATCGCCCCCTATACCGACGCCATCGAGTTCTCCATCCTGATCATTATTCTGTTGGTCAGACCTACCGGCTTCCTTGGTAAGAAACGGAGGGAAAAGGTATGAAAACGTTTTTCAAAAAGTTCAAGCCCGCTCATTATATCAACTATATCGCCATCGGTATCCTCACCATCGTGCTGTCCGTCATCACCATGACCGGCGGCCGCATTGACAGCTCTACCCTGTTCTTGCTGGAAAAGATGTCCATCAGCATTATCCTTGCGGTGTCTCTTTCCCTGGTGGTAGGCTTCCTTGGTGAGCTTTCCTTGGGTCACGCCGGATTCATGTGCGTCGGCGCGTACCTCAGCGGTAAAGTGGCCTCTCTTCTGGTCCCCTCCCTGGGCAACGGTATTCTGACCTTCCTTATTGCCCTCCTGGTGGGTGCCGCCGTGGCCGCCATCTGCGGTATCATCATCGGTATCCCCGCTCTGCGTCTGCGCGGCGACTACCTGGCCATCGTCACTCTGGCCTTTGGCGAAATCGTCAAATCCATTTTCCAGAATACCTCCGGCGATAGCTTCGGCGGTGCGCTGGGTCTGAGTACCCCTCGATTTGACAAGAAGTATCTCTTCATCATCTCCTTTGTGCTGGTGCTGGTCACCCTGGCCGTGGTGCAGAATTTCATCCGCTCCAAGCACGGTCGTGCCGTTACCGCTATCCGAGACAATGAGATCGCGGCCCGCGCCACGGGTATCAACGTCACCAAATATAAGCTTCTGACCTTCATTATCTCGGCTACCTTCGCCGGTATTGCCGGTGTGCTCTACAGCTACAGTAACTATACCGTGCAGAGCGCCAAGTTCGGCTACAACTACTCCATTGAGATCCTGGTCATGGTGGTGCTGGGCGGCATGGGTAACATCAACGGCTCTATCATCGCCGCAGCCCTGATCACCTACCTCAACACCAAGCTGGCCACCGTACTGACGGGCGACTTGGCCGTGCTGCAAAACCTGCTGTACGCCCTGATCCTCATCGTTATCGTCATCTACAATAACGCCCCCGCCCTCAAGAGCTTCCGCGATCGCTTCAACCTGGGCAACCTGTGGAGAAAGCTGATCCGCCACAAGCACGATCCCGCCAACATCAAGGATGACACCGCTAAGTGGGACGTTGTGCCCACCAAGATCGAGATGAACGAGGTCCTGTCCATTGATATGGTACCCCCCGAAATAAAGGATAACACAGGAAACGGAGGGGATAAGTCATGAGCGAATATATTCTTGAAACCAAAAATCTGGGTATCTCCTTCGGCGGTCTGAAGGCCGCGCAGAACGTGAATATCCGCATCAAAAAGAATCAGATCTACGGTCTCATCGGCCCCAACGGCGCAGGTAAGACCACCATCTTCAACCTGCTCACCGGCGTGTATAAGCCCACCGAAGGCACCTTCTACCTGGACGGCGAGGAGCTGAAGGGTCTGTCTCAGGACAAGATCAACCACAGGGGCATCGCCCGTACCTTCCAAAACATCCGTCTGTTCAACAACATGACCGTGGTGCGCAACGTCATGGTCGGTCTCCACGATCAACCTGAGTTTAAGTGCACCGTCCTGGAATCCCTCCTGCGTCTCCCCCGTCATTTCAAGACCGAAAAGGCCATGCGGGAGAAAGCAAAGGAGCTGCTCAGCATCTTCGATCTGGAGGAGGAGCGCAACAATCTGGCCTGCAACCTGCCTTACGGTAAGCAGAGAAAGCTGGAGATCGCCCGCGCTCTGGCCACCAATCCCAAGCTGCTTCTTTTGGACGAACCCGCCGCAGGTATGAACCCCCACGAGACCGAGGACTTGGTAAAAACCATCAAGTTCATCCGCGACAATTTCGACATGACCATCCTGCTCATCGAGCACGATATGAAATTCGTAGCCGGCCTCTGTGATGAGATCACGGTACTGAATTTCGGTACGGTTCTGGCCGAGGGCGACACCAAGACCGCCTTGAACGACCCCGAGGTCATCAAAGCGTATATCGGAGGGTAAGATCATGGCAATGTTAGAAGTTAAAAATCTTGAAGTATACTACGGCGTCATTCGCGCGCTGAAGGGTATCAGCTTTGAGGTCAACGAGGGGGAAATCGTCACCCTCATCGGTGCCAACGGCGCCGGCAAGACCACCACCATGCAGAGCGTTGTGGGTCTCATTCCCAAGCGCGCAGGCTCGGTGACCTTTGACGGCCACGATATCACCAAGACCTCCTGTCACAAGATCGTCCATCTGGGCATGACCCAGGTGCCCGAGGGTCGCCGCATTTTCCAGGAGCTGACGGTTTACGAAAACCTGCTCATGGGCGCCTACTCCATCAAGGAAAAATCGGGATTTAAGAACGATCTTGACGCCATCTACACCCGCTTCCCCCGTCTTCACGAGCGAAAGAATCAGATCGCCGGCACCCTTTCCGGCGGTGAACAGCAAATGCTGGCCATGGGCCGCGCTATCATGAGCCATCCCAAACTGCTGATGCTGGACGAGCCCTCCATGGGTCTGTCTCCCCTTCTCGTGGATCAGGTCTTTGAGATCATCAAGGACATCAACAAGGACGGCACCACCATTCTTCTGGTGGAGCAGAACGCGGGCAAATCTCTGGCGATCTCGGATCGGGCATACGTTCTGGAGAACGGACAGATCGTCCTCACCGGCACCGGCAAGGAGCTGGCCGCCAGCGAGATGGTCAAGAAAGCCTATCTGGGCGGCTGAGCCGCAAAAAACAAAAACGGATCGGATCACGCATGTGATCCGATCCTTCTTTTTTTATGTGATATGATCAAAACTTCAAATCCACGTCCACGGGCATGCCGGTTCTGTCAGACTCAAAGGCGGCCTCCATGATGAGCATATCCACCATCATCTGGTGATGGGTAACGATCTGCTCGCACTCGCCGTCGATAGCGCGAACCCAGTTGCGGTAGTAGTCGTGAACGTCAGCGGCGGGCTGGGGAATGAACTTTTCGGAAATGGACTGCTCGTTTCTGGGCGCCATGGTCTTGGTGATACCGGCGGCGGTGACCACGGGCACCACTTCCTTTTCATTGTAGTTGTGACACCAGACCACACGGGCGGGCTGACCCCAGTCGGAGATCAGGGCGGCGCCGTCGCGGCCGATCATGTAGAAGCGGGGCAGACCGATGAAGTTGGAGGTACCTACCTCCACATGTACCGACAGATCGTCCTCAAAGTACATCTCCAGCTTGAAGCCGTCGTCCACCAGCTCGTTGGTGATATGATCGCACTTGCACCAGATCCTCTTGAGAGCCTTGTCGGTAACGATACCCATGATCTGGTCGATGAGGTGGATACCCCAGTCCAGGATCATGCCGCCACCCTGCTCGGGAAGCTGACGCCAGTCACCGGGGATACCGCGAGAGCCGTGGCAACGGGACTCGATATGGTGCACGGGGCCCAGATCGCCACTGTTGTAAATGTCCCGCATGACCAAGAATTCGCCGTCCCAGCGGCGGTTCTGATGGACTGTGAACAGGCGGTTATATTTTTTGGATGCATCGATCATTTCCTGCAGATCACGAGAGGACAGGGTCACAGGCTTCTCACAGATGACGTGCTTGCCTGCCGCCATGGCCTGGATGGCCAAGGGCTTGTGCATATCGTTTGGAACGGCAATGGTAACGAAATCCACAGCGGGATCCGCCAAAAGCTGCTCCAAAGATGCGTAGGCGTGGATGCCACGGGACTCAGCCAGCTCGCACTGGGAAGGTTTAATATCATAAATACCCATCAGATTGACGACGTCACTGTTTTTGAGAAACTCGCCGTGCCAGCCGCCCATACCGCCGTAACCGATGATCGCTCCATTCTTTTTTGCCATAATACTAAGATTCCTTTCTCATCATTGCCACAAGATGACAATTTACTGCCCGCCGGGGACATGATTCGCGGCGGGAGGATTTACACATATTATACAGCACATCTCTGAAAAAAGCAAGGTTTTTTTGTCAAAAAATATCTGAAATTTACGGCATTTTGGCTATAGGGCATCTCTAAATACTCAGTGTGCGGCGAGATGCGAGAGATTTTTTCGTCAGACTAAAGGTCACCTCTAAACAAAAATCTGCGCGCATAGTCGTCCCTATGCGAAAGAATTTTGTGACGTATGACGGAAAAAGCACCGTCATTTCGTCGTGCGATGAGTTTTTAGAGATGCCCTATAACAATCTCCTCCGGTATTTTTGCGCACACACAAGATCGAGAAATCTCTTGCACATATATTTCGACAAAAAATATACTGGTATCAGGAGGTGTCATATGAATCATCTTGTGTTGATGGCACTGTCAGCCACCCTCATGACCTGGCTACTCACGGCATTAGGGGCGGCAACGGTGGCCTTTTTTAAGTCTCCCAATCCCAAGCTCCTCAATTTAATGATGGGCTTTGCCGCAGGCGTCATGATCGCCGCCAGCTTTTGGTCTCTGCTACAGCCTGCCATTGAGCGGGCTGAAATTTCCTCCTCCTTGCCGTCCTATCTGGTGGTAACCACGGGATTTCTGTGCGGCGCTCTCTTCATGTGGGGCTCTGATCAGGTGGTGACTCTGGCCAGGCAACGAGCCGGCAACAGTAAGGGCGCCCCTAATGAGCGCCTCAATCGGGTGATGATGCTGGTTTTGTCTATCACTCTTCATAACATACCCGAGGGCCTGGCCGTGGGCGTGGCCTTCGGTGCCCTGCAAAATGGCTATACCACCGAAAGTCTCATGGGAGCCGTCACGGTTGCCGTGGGCATCGGACTTCAAAATTTTCCCGAAGGGGCGGCGGTATCGCTTCCCTTGCGACGAGAGGGGTATTCCCGAAAAAAAAGCTTTTGGATCGGGCAGTCCTCCGGAATGGTAGAGCCTGTAGCGGGGGTTATTGGAGCGCTGCTGGTGGTCTATATAGAAGCCATATTGCCCTTTGCCCTGGCCTTTGCCGCAGGTGCTATGATCCTTGTGGCTGTTCACGAGCTCATCCCCGAATGCCAAAGCGAGCAAAAAACGCAACCCTATTTTGCCACTATGGGCATCATCGCGGGCTTTGCCGTCATGATGCTTCTGGACGTGATGCTGGGATAAAATTCCTCCCTCCGAAGTATTTTTCATCGGTCACCCCTTGAAAAAAACGTCTCGGTATGGTATAATGGCAAAAACGCTCCATACGCAAGGAGGAAATGAACCATCATGCGTGCATTTATTTATACAGGCGGTATTATCCATCCAAATAACATCACCGAGCATCCCAAGTCTGAGGATCTCTGCATTGCCGCGGATCAAGGCTATCACAACGCCTTGAAGCTGGGAGAGCGGGTGGATATTCTCATCGGAGATTTTGATTCCATCGGCCACGTCCCTGAGGGGGAGGTGCGGGAGATCCGCCGTGTGCCCGCCGAAAAGGATCTGACCGACACCCAGATCGCCCTGGAGATCGCCGTAGAGGAGGGTGCCGACGAGATCATTATCATCGGTGGACTGTCGGGACGCCTGGATCATTCCCTGTCCAATCTGGGTATTTTGGAGGATATGTACCTTCGGAATCTCCACGGCTATATGACTGACGGACAGAATCGCGTTCATTTTCTACGCAATTCCTCCACACTCATTGCCCGCAGTGCCTATCAATATATCTCCATCCTGGCCGCCGACGAGGTGGTAAAGGGAGTATCCATGGAGGGCGGAAAATATCCCTTGAAGAATCAAACCCTCAAGCGCCGCTTGCAATACGCCGTTTCCAATGAGATCACGGTAAACGTGGTGCTGATCTCGGTAAAAAAAGGCGGAATCTATATCATTGAGTCAAAGGATTCATAATTTATTTGAAAAGTACCCTTGACATTTTCCCCACCTAAATCCCAGCGGGAAAATTTTCAAGGGTGCTTTTCATCATTTTTTAGCATTCTTTTGTAAATTGTAGCAGCAAATCTTGTCAAACCCCTTTTCAAAATTAAAAAAATATTGTATAATGATAAAAGATAACAAATTCGGAGGGAGGTCAACATGAAACAGCGTTCGCATATTAGCCGCCTTTTGTGCGGTCTTTTAGCCATACTGCTCCTGGGTGCTTTGCCGGCAACCGTCCTGGCGGCTGATGAGGCATCTGCCACTCATAACGATCTCCGCCGCGCCCCCTTTATCTTTTCTGTTGACGAAGTCTCCGGCGGCAAGGGCTTTTCCGGCTCCTCTGCCATTCATGTCTACGAAAATTATACCTTGCCTGAGGGCGAGTCCATCACCCTCGGCGGCTGGTTGGCTACCGACGAGGGTATCAGCCACTATGAATATGCTTGGATTGCCCCCGGCCATCAAACCCCTGAGTGGAAGCGGGTCAAGGGCCTGGCCATCGTGGCACGGGGTGATCTCGCTCCCGCGGGAATCCCCTATCCCGGCGGACACGAGACCGCAGGATTTTCCTTTAAGATTCCCCCTGAGAAAAAGATGGAGGACGGTTATTACGACCTCTACGTCCATGCCATCACGGGAGACGGTGTCATCTGTGATTTCATTATGTTTTCCAACCTGATCTACGGCGCACCCGATAAGGATGACGGCGAAACCAGAAATATTTCCTTTGAACGCATAGCAAAAACCGTCGGAGCCCTTCAAAACGCCAAGGTGACCGACGCAGGCCTTGTGATGAACAACACGTCCATGGTTTGTCTCGGCTCTATGGAGCTGGGGAGGTTTGAGCGTGTCTCCATCACCTATTCCATTGACAAGCCATATAAAAGCAACCGCACGGCTCTCATCGGCTTCAAATCCTCGCCCGACCATCCCTACGGCAATGGTACGGATTCCTATGATCTCACGGATCATCTGACTGCCCTGCCCCTGAATATCAAAACATCGGAAGTTCAAACCGTTGAGCTGGATCTGTCAAAGGTTCAACTGAGTACTCACAATTCCCTCTATCTGTCCGCTTATTTGAAGGACGGTATCAACCTGACCATTCACGATATCAACCTGACCTACCGCGGTGAGGGCTATCACCGCACGGCGGCAAAGATCTATTTCTCCTCAGATATCATTTCAAAATTCAACGGCGTCAATCGAATCACTCTGTCCGGCATAAACGACCCCACGGTAGGTGACGCCCTGCGTTTTGAGGTCAACGAGGCCACCAACGATCCCTACGCGCATTTCAACGCCATCTCCCTTCTGGAGGAATACGGCCTTCGCCTCACTGCCGACGATTACAAATATATGGTCGTGCTGATCAGATCCAGTTCCCTGAACAACCACAGCAGCACCACCTTCTATCTTTGCGCCGGCAAGATCTACAGCGCCACCGAGGCCTGTACCCATACCTTCAACAAGAGCAATGATAATCAATGGCACTATATCCTGCTTGACCTGACCCAAAATGAAAACTGGACGGGACAGATCAACGGCTGGCGTTGTGACGTGCTCAACGGTGACAGCGATCCAGGAGATTTCGTGGATATTGCCTCGGTGCAGTTTTTCCGTACCCAAGAGGCGGCAAGTAAGGCGGCAAGTGTCCAAATTAAGGACGTTACGCCCCACACCGTCGGCAGTCCCGCGGTAGTCAGAGATGACGTGGTTGAAGGATTGGCCGATGATGATCCCGTGGTCTTTGAAGACGGCGATTGGTTTGTGGAGACAGACCCGGAGACCGAGCCTGTAACCGAGCCTGAGGACACAGAGACGGAAACCTTATCCTCCTCCGGATCAGTTGTCACTCTTCCCTCGGCAGATCATGATACAGATCCCTCGGAAAACACCGTGGAACCCGAGACAGTCGAGGACACTAATTCTCCCATGGATACAGAGACAAAGAGCCCTGAGGAAAAAACACAGGCTCCTACCACCGACCTCCCCGTGACCGATCAAGAGCCGACTTCCGAGGACGTCACCGAAAACGCGACGGCAACAGAAGCGCAGACTCAGGCGTCTGATGGGGGATGTGCCTCCACCCTCGGCACCTGTGCCCTTCTTCTTTTGATGGGCGGCGTACTTCTTGTACTCCGCGCACCTGCGAGAAAAAGAAATAAACCATAAAAATAGGGCTGATTCAAAAGAATCAGCCCCTTTTTCATAGAAATAGGGGAACCTCTAAAAACTCTATTGACGAGAGAGCCGTGAGGAAGTTTTTCGTCAGATGATACAATTTTTCGAACGCGTAGTGGCGCTACGCGAAGAAAAATATGTGAAATATGACGGGAAAGTTACCACGGATTCTCCGTCAAGAGAGTTTTTAGAGGTGACCGATCATAAATTGATTTAGAGACGGGACAACGAGACACGTTATTCCTCTTCCGCATCTCCCGTATCAATAAGTACCTGTGCCTCGGCGGCGGGTAACTCGGACACGGCACGGAGCTTACTGTTGATCTTTCGGGTACGTACACCCACCAGAGTATCCAGCTCCTTGCTGGTTTGTTCAATGCGCTCCTGAGCCTTGGCCAGTACCTTTCCAAAGGTATTAAACTCGGTCTTTACGGCGCTGAGCACCTCCCAAACCTCTCCGGATCGCTTCTGAATGGCCAAGGTACGGAAGCCCATTTGCAAACTGTTCAAAAGGGCTGAGAAGGTTGTGGGACCCGCAACGCTGATCTGATATTGACGTTGCAGGGTCTCGATCATGCCGCGGCGCACCACCTCGGCATACAGACCCTCAAAGGGCAGAAACATGATACCGAAGGAGGTGGTGTTGGGGGGATCAATGTACTTGTCTCGGATATCCTTGGCAAAGTCCTTGATGCGGCGCTCAAACACGTTCCCGGCTTCCTTGATCTTATCAGGATCTCCCTGCTCGTAGGCATCCAGCAGATGGGTGTAAGCGTCGGCAGGAAATTTGGCGTCGATGGGAATATAGATAGGCGCGTCGTCACCGGGGAGACGGATGGCATATTCCACACGGTTTTGAGATCCCCGTTTGGTGGGAATGTTCACGGCGTACTGCTCGGGGGTCAGCATTTCCTCTATGATAGCCCCCAGCTGAAGCTCACCCAGAATACCGCGGGTCTTAACGCCCGAGATGACCTTTTTCAGGTCTCCCACGCTGCCTGCCAGGGTTTGCATCTCACCAAGACCCTTATAAACCTCAGCCAACCTCTCGTTGACCATTTTGAAGGACTGAGAAATACGCTCGTCCAGGGTCTTTTGCAGCTTTTCATCCACCGTTGCCCGCATTTCGTCAAGCTGCTTGGCATTTTGCGCCTGCATCTTCTCCATTTGCTGGGCATTTTGGGTCTGCAAGAGCAAAAGCCGCTCCTCCAATATTCTGCGAAGCTCCTCCTGCTCCTTGCGGTTCTGCTCTCTGAGCTCCCTAAATTGCTTGTCAATGTCGCTGAGCTTTTGAGACACAGATCCTCCGATGCTATCCATTTTTTCGCTGAGCAAGGCTGTCAGACTATTTTGCATATCCACCAAGCGCTTGTCCTGCATGGTAAAGATCTGATTTTGAGTTTTGATCAACTCTATCAGTCGCTCATCCTGCCGACGGCTCTGCTCCTTTTGTGACTCGGTCAAGGATCTTCCCAAGCGATCCATGCCGTTATGAAGGGCATCCGATAGCTCAACGCGATTGTTTTTCAGCTCATTCTGAAGCTCACTGCGTATGGAGGAGGTAAGCTGCTGCTGAGAACGGTCGATATATGCCTTGATCTCCTGTGTGTCAGATCCGTTGCCCTGCTTCTTCAGGTACATCACCAAAAGGACGATGACCGCGCACAAGCCGGCCAGCACAAATATCAGAAGTATTTCGGTAGGTCCCATATAGGTCTCCTTTCTGCATACGGATATTTTCTCTGCATATATTATAATATATATTCACTCTTTTTGTCAACGGGGAAAGGGAGAAAAAATGCGTCTCATACGAAAATCACCCATATGGATCATCCGGTTGCTTGCGGTTTGTATACTTTTCTGCAGCGCCTGCGGAGCGAAAAAAAATGAGGACTTTTCCTATACCAAATCCTCGTTTTCTATTGCCGTCAAGGGACATATCTGCCTGTTGTCCCAAAAGGATCAAAGGAACGTGACCAAAAAGCCGTCCCTTTCAGGGGTAACGCGAGAAGATGAGCCCTTGGCATTCTCTGCATCCATCACGTTTATTCCCTCGGCCACAGAAAATCCCACCCGGATCTCCGGCCAACTCAGCATCACCTATACCGCGCCGGAAGCTTTGAACGGCATGACCCTGACCTGCCATTTTTTAACGCCGGAGGATCTGTACGGCTCGGATCTTCCGATAACTGTCACTTATCCCGCCCCATCGGAGAATATGACAGTTACCCTGCCCTCTTCCTCCGTGGCAGGACTTCTCTCTCCCGGAGCGGTCTTATTTCCTATTGGAGACGTGACCGACGTCAGCCCTTTACGTGACGGCACCAAAACCGTTACCATACAAAAAAATCCTCTGTCGTCTGAAATATTCCCCTCAATCATCATCTACACTCTGTCGGAGAGCGAGATTTTTCCTTTGAGTATAACATCAGAAAATGAAAAAACGCAACTAACCATAGAAATTTGCGACTGATCTTCTCGGCACCGTTTCAATAAAAAAGATACCGGATCATAAGATCCGGTATCTTTTTTGAGCCTTGCCCCCAATGGAGGCAAGGCAATATGCTTTGTCAGAATCAGTCGTTCAATGACTTATCAGTCATTTTCCTTCTTCTTCTTGAGTGCCACAAATGCAGCAGCAGCCACAACGACTACGGAAGCAGAAGCGATCACAGAACCACAACCACCCTCTTCAGGAGCAGCAGTATCAGACTCAACAGGAGTAGCGGGAGCCTGAGTAGCAGCCTCAGTTGCGGAATCGGTATCTGCGGGCTTGTCGTCATCCTCGGGCTCGGTCTCTTCCTCGATACCACAAGCAGCGATAGCAGCGTCGTAGTTCTCGTACAGAGCGATCTCATACAGAGTCATGGAAGCGCCAATGTTGTCTGCGTTAGCGGTAACACCGTTGTCAACCCAGTCAAGGCGGAGGACGCTGATGACATCCTCAGCGAAGGGATAACCCTCCAGGTCGAAGATGATGTACTGATAACCGTCAGCACCCACCTGAGCGTCGATGTCAGGATATGCAACGTTGGAACCGTCGATGGTGTTGTTGCCACGGCCAACTGCGTAGTGCAGCAGGAAGTTACCGGCGATAGACTCGTCGATCTTGACCTTCAGCACCAGGGAGCTATACTCACCGTTCTTGTTAGGAACGTTCTGGAGCTTCTTATCGACGTATCTTCTCATCAGGTTACCGTAGTTGAAGGTTACGAAGGGATCCAGAGGATTGGTAGTCTCATCCCATGTGCCCTTGAAGGTTACGGAACCGTCATCATTGAAGATAATCTCAGTCTGGTTGGGGGAGGTGAAGAAGCCGTTGTAGATATCCTTGGGGAAGGAGCTCAGCTTAGCGGGATCGATCTTGATCTCTTCCTCGGGCTCCTTGGTCTCTGCCTCGGTGTCGGGCTCTACGGGATCAGTACCGGGCTCGACAGGATCGGTGCCGGGCTCGACAGGATCAGTGTCGGGCTCAACAGGATCAGTATCGGGCTCTACGGGAGGCTCGGTGTCAACAGCGATCTCGGTGTAGATAGCGTTGATGATCTGATCACGGTCGCCGGTGATGGTGTACTCTTCCCATGCACCCTCGTAGCCTTCCTTAGCGGGAACCTTGGGAGCCTTCACAGTGGTGGTACCCTCAAGGATGGTAACTTCTCTGACAACCTCACCGTCAGCCATGAAGGTGATGGTGTAGTACTGAGGAAGCTTGGGCAGCTCATGCATATCGTTCTCAGCGTAGTAGGTAGCTTCCTTCAGAGTGTTGAAGAATGCGTAGTACTCGATATCGATGGAATGACCCTTCTCGATCAGAATGTCGTTACGGAAGTGGTTGGTCAAACCGTCAGCACTCCACTCCTTACTGACGCTCAGGTCAGCAATCAGAGTATGCCACTCACCGTCAGTAATGTATGCGGGATAACGAACGTTATCAGGACCGGAAGCACCGGCGCTGGTACCAACGAAGCACTCACCCTGAGCACCCTCGGAAGAGGTACGGTACTTGAGAACCATGTAGCGACCCAAAATGGTACCTGCGGGAACAAAGTTCTGACCGTGGGTATTGGGGTCAGGAGCGGTAGCAGTATAGGTAATGCAGCCGTTCTCGTAATCGTAGGTAGCATCAGCAATACCCTGACCGCCGGAAACGTTCAGCATCTCACCGTCAATCAGGTATACGGGCTTCAGCTCTGCGGGATTAACGGGGATCTCGGGATCTACGGTATAGGTAAGGGTCACGTTATACAGGTACTTACCCTTAGCGTTCTCATCCAGAGCAGCAATACCGTCGTAGTAGTTAGCACCGTCATCAGTAGCAAGAAGCTTACCGGTAGCGGCCTCGCCGTTAATGGTCACAGAACCATCCTCGGCCTTCTCATAGGTGTTGGTACCGTCGGTGTAGCCAACCTGCTTCCAAGAACCACCCTTAACAATAATCAGGTTAGTCCAAATATTGTTCATAGTGACAATGGTACCGTCCTCATACTTCACAAGGAGATACAGGCTGTGCTTAGCCTCAGAAAGACCGCTGATGTCAACCTTGATAGCAAATCTCTGAGAATTTTCACCGCCACCTGCGGCTTTAACGGGATCCTCGGTTGCTTCCTTGTATTCGCCCCAAACAGGCTCGCCGTTATCGAAAGCATAACCAAACTGTGCAACGGGACTTTCATTATGACCGACCCAACCGCGGAAGATCATGGTATCAATCGCCTTATTGGTATCACGGAGTACGGAACCTGCGGCAGTAATATATGCAGGAACTTCAGGACCGGAAGCTACGATATCACTACCAATATAAATGGTATCAGTAGAAACGTGGGTAGTGATAGCATCGTACGTAGCAGTTACGATTTCATTTTCGGGATCCACGGGTTCCATCTTAGGAGTCAAAGCTACCTTGGTGGTATAGGTGTACTTGGTACCGTCGATCTCCACAGCACCGGCTGCGGGATCCTGGTACTCAAGTGCGAAGTAGTGAGCAGCACCGTAAGGAGTGCCGTCGTCAGCAGTAAACAGGTGCATACCGGTATCGAAGCCGTCAGCGTCGAACAGAACGCCGTCAGCGCGAACGGTGTAACCGTTGCCTTCAGCGTCAACGTAAGGATACTCAGCAACAGCCACGTTACCCTTAACGTACTGGATGCCACCGCCGAAGTTACCGTTCATGCAGTAGACGGTACCCTCGGTATCCTTCACCAGCACGTAGATGTTGTAAACACCATCAGCCAGCTCAGCGGTGGGAATTTCGATGTTCTCAAAACGTCTTGCAGCAGCAGAGCCGAGAGCCTCGTTCAGAGAAGGCTCGTCGATAGCGAAGTCTGCGTTGAAGACAGGTGCCTGATCGTTGATGGCATAACCAAACTCAGCGATCTCAAGGCCACCAACGGTGGGATTAGCCCAGCCGCGGAAGGAGATGCTATTAAAAGCACCCTCAGCGTCAACGATCTTACCGTTTACGGAAGCCATGTAAAGGTGAGCTTCCTGAGTGCAGTACTTGGTCAGTTCACCACCGGTGGTGCTTCTGACTTCGTCAGCACAGATGCTGAACTTGCCGGCATCGCCTGCAAAAGTCTGGGTAGCGCCGGCTGCAACAGCAGAAGACAGCTTAACCCACTTGTCAGCGGAGTAAGCGCCGCCGCCAACGATGATAACACCGTCAGCACCCTCAAGGTACTCGCCGGAGAGGGAAACTTCCTTGGTTTCGGAAGCGATGTGAGCCTCGGCACCCTCGCGGGTAGCGAAGAACTTGATGTAGGAAACGTCGATAGTGCCTGCGGAAACCAGATAGTCGAAGCGGAAGTTCGTCAGCTCGACATGGTTAACGTTACCCCAAACCTCGGAAGCGTCTACGAGGACAGTGTGCCACTGGCCGTCGGCTTCATAATTGAAGGTAATATGAGACTTTTCCATGGGGGCAGCCCAGTTAACACCGTCAGTACGAGCGGTATAGAACTCACCGCTTGCACCGGCAACGCTGGTTCTGTACTTGATAACAACGTAGTCAGCCTGGCTGGAGGGAACGGAGGGAGACTTTGCAAAGGTGAAGTTAGGATCGCCACCGGTAGAATCCAGGGTGATGTAACCGTTCTTGCACAGCTCGTTGACCTTAACCTCGGGATTGGCATTGGTGATGCCAAAGTCAGCGGTAGCGTTCTCGGAATACTTGGAGAAGTCGTAAGTGAACAGGCACTCCAGAGAATCCTCGTTGGGATCGGGAGGCAGAGGCAGACCGATGACCTTCATGGTAGCTCTGTAGGTGCCTTCCTTCAGCACGCCTGCAACGTAGGTTTCAACACCCTCAGCAGGGCCGTCGTTAGCGGTCCAACCGGTAAAGGTCTTGCTGGGATCGGGACCCTCAACGTAGGTAATCTCGTAGTAAATGTCGCCACGGATATCCAGCTCGGTGGGGATATTCATGGAGAAGGTTGCGTTGTCATTGTGGTTCTCACCGGCCTGCTCGAACAGAGGAGTGCCGGCAACGGTAGTGGCGTAGTCAGTATCCCACTGCCATACCTTGAAGGTCCACTTGTTAACGCCACCGTCAGAGTAGGTAGCCATGTTCAGGATGCTGATATTGCTCAAAACGTCAGTACCGATGTCGTATCTCTGACCGAAGTAGTAGTCGGGAGAACCGCTGAAGGGAGTACCTTGACCACCCTTACCAAGGGCGATGCTTCTCTCCTCGTAAACGGGGCCTTCGTCCTCAGCAGCAGGAACGAGGAACTCGATCTTACCGATGAGCATGAAGGTACCGGGCAGCGTGTCGTAGGTAACGTACACGGGGCCGTTGTAATCAACCTCGGTGAGGTCGATCTCGATGGTAACAAGGCTCCAACCCTCAAGGGTGTAGGTAGCGGAAGCAATGATATCTTCCTCTGCGGGAGCATTGGTCATGTTGTTATCGGTTTTAGACAGCATAACGCGGTTGTTTGCGTTAGCCTCGTAGTGACCAACGGTAACAGGAGAGTTGTCGATACCGTAGCTGATAACGACCTTTTCATACTTGGACAGGTCGATCTCGCCAACACCGACTGCACCCTGGTGCAGCAGCGCGCCAACGTCCAGACCGCCTGCAGCGACCATGGGACCGTGACCTTCCTTATCCTTGGAGGTCAGACCGGCAGCGTGACCGGAAACCGTCCAGGTGTCCATGGGAACGTCATAGTCCGTAGCGGGAGCGGGAACGAACTCGATGGAAGAAACCAAAGCGAAGCCGCCGGGGAGAGAGTCGTGAGTCAGGAACACAGGACCGTTGTAATCAACATCGGTCAGGTCGATCTCAAAAGGCTCTACACTCCAACCGTGGAGCTCGTAGGTAGCAGCCGCAATGATGGTGTCCTCATCGGGGGACATCTTCATATTCTTGTCAGCGCTGACAAGAGCAAAGCGGTTGTTTGCATTTGCAGCATAAGCATCAACGGTGACCTGGCTTGCGTCAGAGCCCCAGTAAATGATGACCTTGCTGTACTTGGAAAGGTCGATGTTGCCAAGGCCGATGGAGCCCTGATGCAGGAGTGCTCCGGATTCAACGCCGCCTGCGGCAACCATACCGGAATTGCCGTGACCGGTCTTATGAACGATCTCGGTGCAGTGACCGGAAATAGTCCACTGTTCCTGAGGAATCACAAGATTTCCAGAGGTGGTGGACTCTGCGTTTTCTTCAGCAGCAACGGTGAAAGTCATGCCGGTAAAGCAAGACAGAATCATCATAGCAGACAGAAGAAGTGCTAAAAACTTTTTCATGTTTTTTTCTCCTTTTCATGAAAATATGGGGTATTACGGTTCTATCATTTTATACTAATTTTTGAATTTTGTCAATAGTTTTTCGTCATTTTTACCAACAATCAAAAAAATCAGCGTTTTCAATAAATTCACCCTCCCATTTTTTTGCACTTTGACTTTTATACATTAATTTATATAAGCAATTACGTTTTCCGGTGATAAAAACACTTTTCTACACATATTCATGTAGAACAACCGTCAGCTTTGACGGAACAGCCCCTTCAAATCTGACCGCCACGTAGCAAATACAGGCCGTATCGTCGATTTTTTTGCGCTCCGTGCTGTCCAAAAGCACCGCCGCCGTATCACCTTCTATTTCTATGATATGAGAAAAATGAAAGCCCGCACAGGCTTCTCCAGGGGTCACGGCGCTGATTTTTCCTTCCTCGCTTGTGTACAAGATGAACAAAAGCCCCCGCACTCCTTCCGTGGGCAAATTTTCAGCGACAAGCGCGTACAAAATTTCTTTTCCTCCAGGTGATATTTGCGCATTTTTCGCTACGATCCTTGGCTGATAGGGATCATCCGTGTCCTCTGGTTCGGTCTCTTGCGTCAAAGCGTGAGTTTCGTCGGGATCAAGCGCATTGCTTTCGGTCTCTTTTTCCGTTGTATCAGCCTCATTTTCGACAATATCGTTTTTTGTCTGTAGCTCAATTTCTCCCGTTTCGGGAAAAAACAGGGTATGATCCCATGGATCCTTCAGAGAATCCTCCCATCCGCCTCTCGTCCGTCTCTCATCCCCCGCGCAAAGCAGGATGGAAACCGACGTCAGGAGCACAGCCACACTCCGGATGATCCTACGTAAGCACCGCTTGAACTCGATACTTTTTTCCACAGAAAAACGAAATTTTTCCCACCGTTTTTTGATTTTTTTCCACCGTCTGTACAAGCCGAGATCCACCATATCATTCGCCTTTTTATATTAATTTTTAGTTAATATATGAATGATTTGTTTATTTTAGACCCAAAAAAAGACCGAAAAACATCATTTTTCGGTCTTTTTTTCATTGTTTTTTAGCAGCTCGGACCGTCCAGATACCAGTTTCCGTTCTCATAAACGAAGGCAAGATCAATGGTAGTCCACTGGGGATACTTCTCCGTATAGGAGTCGATTTCCACCTTCAGATACTTTCCCTGGCTGGGAGATACGATCTTCATGCTGGCATAATCATATACCCGAACGTAATTGACCAGAGGATCCACATGACTGTTCTGATAAATTCTCATCTCGTCCTCGGAATAGCGAGCGGGCAAAACGGATCCTGCAACGATGTCCGAGGCATATCCCGTAAACAGGGTCTCAAACACAGAAGCGCAGTATGCCTCGCTGTAGATCTTGGACGCGGCGGCCTTGATATCCGAGATCCGCTGATATTTTGCATAGAGAGACACGAATTCACGTCCGTCCTCAGCCATGCCGTAGTAGCGGTGAAGCAGAGCATCCTCCTCGGTACCTCTGGGATATACCGGCAATCCGGCGCCAAAGAGAACCACGTTGATCTCATGAGATCCCTCGATCAGCTCCACCAAACGGTCGTAAACGTCCTCCAGCTCCGGGGGCTTTGTGGAGCAGGAGGCCATGGAAACCGGGGCCGAGAGACATAAAATCATGGCCAGAACGGTCAGAAATACGGTTTTGAGCGTGTGTTTCATGGAAAATCAACCCTCCGTGGTTTCGGTGGCAGCTTCCTCTGTTGCCTCGGTCTCAGGGGTCATTTCTTCAGTTGTTTCGCCTGTTGTCTCGTCGGACGTCTCGTCGGACGTTTCGTCGGCGTTTTCTTGGTTCTCTTCCTTAGCCACCTTGGTAAAGTTGACGATATAGCGGTCAGCATCCAGGCGCATGACGATAACGCCCGTAGCGCTTCTGGACAGCACCGAGATATCCGACGCGGGGGTACGGATGATGATACCCGCATCGGTGATCATCATAAGGTCGTCGTCCTCGGACACGGTGAGAATACCGGCCAAAAGACCCGTCTTTTCGTTGATGTTCTGGCAAATAACGCCACCGCCGCCACGGTGCTTCATCACGCGGAAGTCGTCAAAGGAGGTACGCTTACCAATACCCTTCTGGGTGACGGTGACCAGGTGCTTGGTCTCATCCACCTCCACGGCACCCACCACGTAGTCGTCGTTCTTAAGGGTGATACCGATGACACCGCGGGCGGAACGGCCCATGGCGCGCACCTGAGACTCCTCAAAGCGGACGGCGTTACCCTGTGCCGTAGCCAACACAAGCTGGCTCTTGCCATAGGTGTGCACCACGTACAGAAGCTCGTCGCCCTCGTCCAGGTTGATGGCGATCTTACCGCCCTTGCGCTGATACTCGTACTCGGAGAGCAGGGTACGCTTGATGATACCCTTGCGGGTGACCATCACCAGATACTCCTGATCCGAGAAGCCGTCCACGCTGATGAGGGAGGTGACCTTCTCACCCTCGGAGAGCTGCAACAGATTGACGATGTTGGTACCCTTAGCGGTTCGGGACGCCTCGGGGATCTGGAAGGCGCGCATGGTCTGCACGCGGCCGGTGTTGGTAAAGAACAGCACGGTGGAGTGAGAATGGACGGACACCAGCTTTTCGATGAAGTCCTCCTCCTTGGTGGTCATGCCTGTGATGCCCTTACCGCCTCTGTGCTGGGCGGAGTAGGTATCCGAGGGCTGACGCTTGATGTAACCCGCATTGGTCAGGGTCAGCACACAGTTATGCTTCTCCACCAGATCCTCGTCGATGATCTCGTTGGCCACGGCCTCAATATTGGTACGGCGCTCGTCACCGTACTTATCGCGGATGGCGGTCATTTCCTCCTTGATGATGGATTTGACACGGTTCATATCTCCCAGAATGGCTCTGTATTCGGTAATATCACCCTGCAAGGCTACCAGTCTATCCTCGATCTTCTGGCGCTCCAGACCTGACAGTCTGCCAAGGGTCAGGGAGACGATGGCCTGTGCCTGCTCCTCGGAAAGACCGGGATTTTCAGCGCAAGCAAAGTTCACCAGATCCAGCTCGCCGTTTTCGTCTCTGGCGGGGGTGGGACCGTCAAAGCGCTTCATCAGGTTGACCTTAGCGGTGGGGGTATCTGGGGAGGAGCGGATGATGCTGATGACCTCATCAATGTTATCAATGGCCAGCTTGTAGCCCTCAAAAATGTGAGCGTCCTTCATAGCGGTGGCCAGATCGTGCTTCACGCGGCGGATGATCACGTCCTCCTGGTGGGCAATGTAATGATCCAGGATGGGCAGAAGACCCAGCACCTTAGGCTCGTTGTTCACCAGCGCCAGCATATTGATGGCACAGGTATCCTGGAGCTGAGAGTAGCGATAGAGCTGATTGAGCAGAATATGGCCGTTGGCCTCCCGCTTATATTCAATGACGATACGGGTACCGTTCTTCTGGTCGGATTCATCACGAAGCTCGGTGATGCCCTCTACCCGCTTTTCCTTGTGCAGGGTGGCGATGGCCTCGCAAAGCTGGCTCTTATTGACGCCGTAAGGGATTTCTGTCACCACGATGCGGCGGTTTTCCTCTTCTACCTCGGCCTTAGCACGCACCATGACGCGGCCTTTACCCGTCATGTAGGCCTCCTTGATGCCGTTGGTGCCGTAAATGGTACCGTAGGTGGGGAAATCGGGGCCCTTGATAAACTGCATGATATCAAACAGATCGCAGTCGGGGTGATCCATGCGATAGATGGTACCGTCAATGACCTCTCGCAGATTGTGGGGAGGAATGTTGGTCGCCATACCAACGGCGATACCCATAGCGCCGTTGACCAAGAGATTAGGGAAGCGAGCAGGCAGAACGCTGGGCTCACGGAGACGGTTATCGAAGTTGGGCACCATGACCACAACCTCTTTATCCATATCCCGCATCATCTCGTCAGCAATCTTCTCCATGCGCGCCTCGGTGTAACGGTAAGCCGCAGGGGGGTCACCGTCCACGGAACCGAAGTTACCCTGACCTTCAATAAGAGGGTATCTCATATAGAAGGGCTGTGCCAGGTGCACCATGGTACCGTATACGGACGCGTCACCGTGGGGGTGATACTTACCCAGCACGGCACCCACCACGTGGGCGGACTTACGGGTAGGCTTATCATGGGTGAGATGATCCTCATACATGGCGTACATCACGCGGCGCTGACCGGGCTTCATACCGTCACGAACGTCGGGCAGAGCGCGGGCCACGATGACCGACATGGCGTACTCGATGAAGGATTTTCTCACCTCGTGCTCCATGTTCACGTCTACGATCTTTTGGTTTTCAAACAGAAGATTTTCCTGTTCTTTTGCCAATTCCCGTTCTTTTTTTCTGTTGATACTCATGTTGTAAATTCCTTTTCTTTAAGGTTTTTATCTATGAAATTTTATATGTTTCTGTCAAATAGCCGCTTTCCCGCCCAAAGTAAAAGATACATAAGTGGGGACAGCAGCAGGGTCCAGATCAGACCGGGGAGTGATCCCTGCAAAAAATAGGGCGCCGGCGGGAAATATCCCAGGTGCAAACAGGTGATAGCCGTCAGACATCCCACCTCGGCAAGAGCGCCCACGGCGGCATATACCAAGAAGGAGGGAAGGTTGCCGGCCAATACCTTTTTGGAGAGCGCACCCGTCACGTATCCCAGGACACCGTAGATCAAGGGCCACACTGTAATGCCGCCAAATAAAGGCTCCATGGTGATACACTCAAAGGCGATCCCCCCCGCAAAGCCGCAGACGCCGCCCTCCTTTTCTCCGAAAACGTATCCCGCCGCCAGGGTAAAAAGAAGGCAGAGGGAGGGTGCTCCGGGGGAGAGAAGGGGTACGGGAAGCCTTGAGAGCAGCGTGGTTTGCAGAGCGGCCAGCACGCATAGGCATAAAACCGACAGGATCAGCAGCTTTATGCTTCGATAGGTCTGTTTTTTTTCAGAATATCCGCCCAGGTGAAGGGTTCTGTCGCCATAATCCTCCACGCCCTCAAAGCGTTGGATCTTCATGACGACTCACCTTCCTCCGGGATATGATCTCCTTCGGTATATCGAAGGTAGGAGGTGAGGATGATCACCTCGTCGGTATCCGAAAAATCATGGAAGGGCTGAATTTTGGCCTCCCTGGTGCGGCTGTAGGGATTGACGGTGACCTCTGTGACAGTCCCCACGGGAATACCGTAGGGATATACGGTTCCCTGTCCCGAGGTGATGACCTTGTCCCCCGGGGTGAGGGCAGCGTTTTCCGGCAGATATCTGAGGGTGGCGCAGCCTTCGTACAAGCAGGCGAAATCCCCCTCCAAAAGCCCCTTATCCAGGGTAGTGACCGACAGAGCGCCTACGGATGAGCTTGTGTTGAGCAGGGTTTGGACGTAGCATTGGTTTGGTCCCGTCTCGGTGACCATCCCCACCAGTCCCAGGGTACTGACCACCGGCATACCCACTTCAATACCGTGGGCGCTGCCCTTGTTGAGGGTCAGGACGGTGGCAAAATTCCCGCTGCCACTCTGACCGCTCTCAGCGATCACCGAGGCGGCACACATGGCATAGTCCTCGTGCTCCTGCTTCATGGAAAGGTAACCGTAAAGCCAGGATTGCTCCTCCTTCATGATCTCGGCATCATTGATCTCCGCCCTGAGGGATTCGTTTTCCCTTTCCAAAGCCTCAATCTTATCCTGAAGCTTGTCCACATCCTCAAAATGCTGAACAAAGCCCGTGACTCCGTCGCCTATTTTTGAAAAGGCCCATTGAAAGGGATAGATCACGGTGCCGCCCACCCGATGAAGGAGGGGACCCCAGCCCATGACCAGGAACACACCGCAGAACAAGGAGACGGCAAGAGCTGCGACGCAAAGCTTCATGAGAAATTTATGGCGTACAAAAAATTGTCTCATATCGCAAAGAATCACACCTCCTTAAAGCTTATTTTAGGAATCCTGATCATGACAAAAATCTGTCGGGCATTTGTCATTGTGGAAAAGTCTTTGACCGCTCAAAAGCAACAAAATGCAACTGCTTTTTGACAATTTTCAAGGACTTTTCCCGGCTTTTTTTCCTTAATTTGCGTTTTTACAGGATTTTTCCACAGCACCGTTTTTTGGGGAATTTTTCAAAAAATCCATATCGGGATGCAGGGATTTTCAGTTTTCCCTGAGTTTATCCACAGGATTTTCCACAGGGTGTGGATAACTTTTTTCACCACTTTTCAACGTACCTTCGTCCTGTCCGACGGCAATTTGATCCCACCGTGACATTTTTACGACAAGTATGACTTTTCTATGACATATATACGACAAAATACTGACATTTTGCTCATAAGCCATGACATTTCAGAGTTTTCCACAGGGTGTGGATTTTTCTGTGGATAACTCCTTTTCCGTTGTGGAGATCTATCAGATATCCAGATTTTCGGCAAACTTGGCGTTTTGCTCGATGAAGGCCTTACGGGGCTCCACCTTGTCGCCCATGAGCAGGGAGAAGATCTCGTCGCACACCATGGCGTCCTGAATGGTGACGCGAAGGAGGGTGCGGTTAGCGGGATCCATGGTGGTCTCCTTAAGCTGCTCGGGGTTCATCTCACCAAGACCCTTATATCTGTCGGCCTCAATATTGGTGCCGCCCATTTCCGCGATGATCTGATCTCTCTCCTCATCGCTGTAGGCATAGCGCACGTCCTTGGGGTTCTTGTTGTTTTTCTTGTGGATCTTGTAAAGGGGCGGCTGCGCGAAGTAAACGTGTCCCTCCTCAATGAGCTTTCTCATATGGCGGAACAGGAAGGTAAGAATCAGCACGCGGATATGAGAGCCGTCTACGTCGGCATCCGCCATGATGATGATCTTGCCGTAGCGAAGCTTCGACATATCAAATTCCTCACCGATGCCGCAGCCGATGGCCTGGATGATGGGCAGGAGGGAGGGGTTGGTGTAGACCTTGTCCAAACGGGTCTTCTCTACGTTCAGCACCTTACCGCGCAGGGGAAGGATAGCCTGGAAGCGGGAATTTCGACCCTGCTTGGCGGAGCCGCCTGCGGAGTCACCCTCCACCAGATAGAGCTCGGTGAGCTCAGGGCTCTTTTCCTGGCAGTCAGCCAGCTTACCGGGCAGAGATGAGCCGCCCTCCAGCGCGCCTTTTCTGGTAGCCTCACGGGCCTTTCTGGCAGCCTCACGGGCACGGGACGCGGCCAAAGCCTTCTCAAGGATGGAGCGGCCCACGGCGGGATTTTCTTCAAAATACTCGGCCAGCTTGGAGGTAACGGTAGATTCCACCAGGGTTCTGATCTCAGAGTTACCCAGCTTTGCCTTTGTCTGGGACTCAAACTGGGCATTTTCCAGCTTCACCGACACAATGGCGCACAGACCCTCGCGCACGTCCTCACCCGACAGGTTCTTATCTCTTTCCTTAAGAATGCCCGACTTGTGACCGTATTCGTTGATGGCGCGGGTAAGACCCGAGCGGAAGCCGGTCTCATGCATACCACCCTCGATGGTATTCATGTTGTTGGCGAAGGTACGGACGTTTTCCTCATAGCTGTCGTTATACTGGAGAGCCACCTCAGCGATGCTGGTCCCCTTCTCGCCCTTCATGTAGATCACATCCTTGTGGATGGGATCCGCGTGGCGGTGCTCGGTGAGGTATTCCACAAAGCTGCGGATACCGCCCTCAAAGCACAGATCGTTGACCATAGGCTCCCAGATCTCGCCCTCGGGGAGCTCCTCCTTGGGGGGGCGCATATCCGTGAGAACGATGCGCACGCCGCCGTTGAGGAAGGACTGCTCTCTCATACGGGTGAGCAGGGTGTTATATTCAAAAACGGTCTCCTCAAAAATGGTGGGGTCAGGCTTGAAGGTCACCTTGACGCCGTGCTGACGATCGGCAGGCGCGGGCCCTTCGTTTTTAAAGGGACGGGCCACCATACCCCGCTCGAATCGCTCGGTGTAGCGGATGCCGTCCACAGTATCCTCCAGCTCCACCCATTCAGACAGAGCATTGACCACCGACGCACCCACGCCGTGGAGACCGCCCGCGATCTTATATCCGCCACCGCCGAATTTACCGCCCGCGTGGAGGATGGTATAGACCACCTCGGGGGTAGGAATCCCCTCCTTGGGGTGTATGCCCGCAGGAATACCTCGGCCGTTGTCGGTGACTGTGATGCTGTTGTCGGGATTGATGGTCACCTCGATCTTGTCGCAGTGCCCCGCCAGCGCCTCGTCAATGGAGTTGTCCACGATCTCATACACCAGGTGGTGCAGACCTCTGATAGACGTGGTGCCGATGTACATACCCGGACGCTTCCGCACAGCCTCCAAGCCCTCAAGCACCTGTATCTGATTCTCATCATATACGACTTCCTGCTCTTCGACTTGGTTTAACATTTCAATGTCCTTGTCTGCCATGTTTTTATTTCCTTTTCTAAGATTTTCTTTTTAGATATGACCTTTTTTCGCTCTTTTACTGTATGCTTTCCCCATCGTCAAACCTTCCCATCAGCGCCGCTGTGGAAAGCTGGGAAAAGCAGATTTTATTCTGTCCGTCCTTCGGGTCTTTGTAGAGCACGAAGGATTTGGGTATCTCCTCCTCGTTGGCGGCGGAGACCAGATGATTTTTTTCTGCCTCGGACAGATATTTTCGGGTAATCCTTGAGGTGGTGGTTCTGTCCATGTCAAAGATTCCGATGATATCCTTTTGTCTGATATTTTTTTGGTTACCTACGTGAAGATACATTTTCTACACCTCAGTTTCATGATACACGCCCTGATGAACGTGAATATGGCGCACCCCGCTCATGCCGAAATCCGCGGCATCGGGGTCACAGGCGGTCATGATGACCTGTCTGTCGGTCATCTCGCTGACCAGGTATTCCCGGCGGTGCACGTCCAGCTCGGAGAGCACGTCGTCAAAGAGGAACACCGGCATCTCTCCACCGAATTCTTTGGCTGAGACCCATCCCTCGGCCAGCTTCATGGCAAGAGCCAGGGATCTCTGTTGCCCCTGAGAGGCGTATAAACGGGCAGGACGGCCGTTCAGGGTGATTTTGATGTCGTCCCTATGGATGCCGTACATCGTCCCGCCGGTGGCGATTTCGCGGTCGTGGTGCGCCGACAAAAGGTGACGGTATCGCTCCACGGCCATATCCTCGGTGAGTTTGTCCATGTCGTCCCACAGACCCTCCCGTGTCAACCAATCGTTGCCCAGGGTGGGTGCGTAGGTCAGCTGGGGGATCTCGTCTCCACCCTCGTATTTGCCCATCATGGCCTTGAACGACAGCTTTATTTGCTGATTGACCGCTTTGATGTACCGATACCGCTGGATAGTAAGATAGGCGGCCTCCTGCGCCAGCTGCTCAGACCACATAGGCTCTGTGGCTTCAAAGACGGCCCTTTGATCAAAGGCAGTCTTGAGCAAGGCGTTTCGCTCCTTCAAAATGTGGTTATACCTTTGAAGGGATCTGAGATAGGCGGGGCGGAGCTGGGACAGAGCCACGTTCATATAGCTTCGTCTGAGGTCCGGCCCTCCCTGGATCAGCGACAGATGCTCGGGGCAGAAAAGCACCACACGAAAAACACCCATCATCTCCGACAGCTTATCTACCTTGACGCCGTTGTGCTTGACGATACGCTTGGCCCGTCCGCCAAACATCTGCACCGAAAGCTTCTGCTCACGGATGCTGTCCTCAAAGATATTTTCCACAAGAGCGCCCTCACTGTCGTAGCGGATGAGCTCCGCCTCCTTGGCGGGACGAAAGCTCTTGCCGAGGGCGGTATAATAAATAGCCTCCAGAAGGTTGGTCTTTCCCTGGGCGTTATCTCCGTACAGAAGATTGACCCGGGGGGAGAATTCCACCTCGCATTCCTCAATGTTGCGGAAGTTTTGTATTTTGATCTTTTTGCATATCATGCCATATAAAACCTCCGAAAGTGATTTTCAAATAACGAAGCATCATACGAATGGGACAGGGACCCCATGGGGGTACAGTAATACTCCCCTCAATCCTTCATTCTCACGGGCAGGAGCATAAAGAGCTCGCTGTCCCCCGCGGTCTCCTCGGTTTCGGGATCGGCAGGCTCGATGTTCATGCTGGCCAAGGCGGAGGACAGCGAGAGTCTGACGCGATCCGCGGTGCAGGCGCGGAGGCAATCCATAAGGTAACGGTTATTGAAGGCAATAACGATATCGTCACCCTCACGCATCGTGGAGACCTCGTCATAGGCGCTGCCGGCACCGGAATTGGCGGAGATCTTCAAAATGCCATCCCCGGTCTCCAGCTTAACGTGGGAGCGACCGCTGCTGCCGGCTACCTTTTCCTCGGTGATCAGCGCCGCGCGCTCCAGAGCGGACAGGAGATTTTCACGGTCGGCGTACACCATGATGCGGTGATTTTTCAGAATGATCCTGTCGTAGTTGATGTATTCGCCCTCGATGAGCTTGGAGAAGAAGATCACGTCGCCCATGACGAAAATGATGTTCTTTCGGTTGATATAAATGCAGACGTCGTCGTCCTCCTTGGTGGCATTGCCCAAAAGCTTGTAAAGCTCGGTGACGCTGCGGTTGGGCACGATAAACTTGAACTCCTTATCAGCGTCCTCCAAAGCGTCGATATTGGCGTTGGTCCCACAGACAGCCATCTTGAAGGAGTCACAGGAGACCAGCTTCAGATTTTCTCCGTTTACGTGGAAGAAAAGACCGTTGAGCACCACGCGCTGGTCGTTGACACCCATAGCAAAGATGCACTTGCTGATCATATTTCTGAGGATCTGACCCGAAATATGGAAGCCCTGCTGAGAGATCAAGCGGGGGATCTCGGGGAAATCCTTGGCCGAAAGAGCGCTCATGGTGTGGGAGGACTTACCCGAAACGATGGTGGCGCAGTTCTTGCTGTCCACCGTCAGGGTGACGTGGCTTCCCTCCATGGCGCGAACCGTCTGGCTGAACTTGGCGGCGTTGATGATGGCGTCACCGGGCTCGATCACATCGGCCTCCAGAGAGACGCGAACGCCCTTTTCAAAGTCGTAGGTAGTCAGAACGCAAACACCGTCGGCACCTGCCTCAATGAGGATGCCATCTGCGGCGGGAAAGCTATTTTTGTTGGAGATACCGCTGAACAGGGGGATGACAGCCGTGCAAATAGCTTCTTTTTCAAACGTAATTTTCATAATTTCATCAAGCTCCTTATCATGATCGTACAGGTGACCTCCAAGGCCTCGGTGGGCTGTGCTTTTTGAGACACCCGTCAAATTTTAACGATGTATGGTATGCGTAGGCGGTAGAAAATATGTTCTCTGATGGAAGATCAGATCGGGTCGATTGGTTATTCGGTTCTTTTTGAACGCTGTCAGGCTTCCGCAGGAAGCAAGAAAACAGAGATAACCAAGAAAAGATACAGTAGCAGTGTCAGTATAGGGGGTGGAAACTGTGGAAAACCGAAAAGTCATTGATACAAAAGTCTTTTTCTTGCTTGATTTCAATTTTTTTTCGTGTAAAAAATCGGTAAAATCAAGGGAAATCTTTTGGAAAAACGGTTAAGGTGGGCTGCTGACATCCTTTTGCGTCCCATGACCCCTGACAGGCTTGTCCTTGTGGATAAGTTTTCAACGAAGAAACACCTGTCTGCGGAAATTTTGCAAATGTGAAAATGTGGAAAAGTCGGGAATTTTGATTTTTTTCGATGTATGAGGATTTTTATATGCAAAAAAACGATAGTCTTGAAAATACTGTTGTGACAGGCGTTTTTTTACATGTTTATCTGAAATTATCCATTGTTTTCCACAAATATGCATGGAAAATTCGGTTTATCCACAAAGTTATCCACACCCTGTGGATAACTCGCAGGATATTCCACAAAGGGGGATGGGAAACTCAGGGAAAAATGGAAACTTATCAAATACCTTTGATCTCCTTGACCATCTCTTCCATCTCAGTTTTGAAGATGGGATCCTGGCGCATCCGCTTTTCCATGGCGTCCAGGGAGGAGATGACGGTGGAATGGTCTCTGTCCAGGATCTTTCCGATACCCGAGCGATTCATCTCCGCTACGGTCAAAAGAAGATAGACGGTGATGTGGCGGGCATTGGCGATATCCTTGGTGCGGCTCTTGCCCAGGATATCTTCCTTTTTGACGTTATATTTTTTATAAACCGCCGTAAAGATCTTGTCCACCGTAACCTCCAGGGACTCACCGCCGCCCAAAAGCTCGGAAATGCAGCTTCTGGCCAGCTCCATGGTGATCTCACAGCCGGTAATAAAGCTCTTGGCGCCCAGCTTTTTGATGGCACCCTCGATCTGTCGGATGTTGGAGCGGAGGTTTTCTGCCAGGAAGGAGAGCACGTCGTCGGGAATTTTGACGTTGACCTGCTCGGCCTTTTTCTTGATGATGGCGGTTCTCAGCTCAAAATCGGGGGGCTGAACGTCAGCGATCAGACCCCACTCAAAGCGGGTCACAAGTCTGTCCTCCAGGGTCTTGATATCTCTGGGGGGACGGTCGGAGGTGAGGATGATCTGCTTGCCGTTTTCATAGAGGGCGTTGAAGGTGTGGAAAAATTCCTCTTGGGTGGATACCTTACCGGCGATAAACTGGATATCGTCAATGAGCAAAACGTCGCAGGAGCGGTATTTATCTCTGAATTCCTTCATGGCCTGACGGGACAGGCTGTCGATCATCTGATTGGTAAAGTCCTCTCCCTTGATGTAGATGACCTTGATATCGGGGTTAGCGTCCTTCAGCTTATTGGTAATGGCGTACAGCATGTGGGTCTTACCCAGACCGCTGGGGCCGTAGACGAACAGAGGATTATAGGACTGTGCCGGGAAGGTGGCCACGGCCAGACAGGCGGCGTGGGCAAACTTATTGGAGGAGCCCACGATGAAATTATCAAAGGTGTACTCAAAGTTAAAGGGAGGCATGGTGGATCCCACCCGAGGCCCTTTGTTTTGCTCTGCGACGCGATCGTCGGAGCCGGCAGATGAACGATCCTCGGAAATGACGGGGCGGGTTCTGATGGTTCTCATAGAGGGGTCGCCGCCGTCCTGTCCGTCTGCCGCTTCCTCAAGAAGCTTTTCCAAAATGGGCTCGGCAGGCTCCGGCTGGATCCTTGAATAGGTATTGACCGCGGCCTTTTCGGTGCTGACAAATTTTACGCTGATGGGAATCCCCAAAAATTTTTGAAACTTTTCCTCAACGATGTCTTTATATTTTGCATTCAGTACGGAAATATGAAAGCTGGAATATTTTGAAAGTGTCACGGAGGATCCGTCAAAATCCGTTACCTCGAGGCCTTCAAACCACAGGTCTGCGATGATCTTTCCGATCTCGTCGTAAAGGTCTGCCTTGATCATACCCCAGATCACCTTAATGTCATCCATGCGGGCCATGTGATATCTCCTTTCTTTCGCCTATATTATATAATTATATATATTATAACATATTTACGGGAAAATTGCAAGCCATTTTTTGATGTGAAAAAGCCTTTTTTAGGCCTTATGGGATGGTAAAATGTAAAAATAAAGTAAATAAAATATGAATAAGTATTAATTAATTTGTAAAATTATTTTATGAAAATTAATAAAGAATTAAAAAAACACTCCTTTTTCAGGAGTGTTTTGAGGTCATATTTATCTGTCAAGTTTCTGCCTTCGGAGGCTTTTACGAAAGATTTTCCCGGGACAAAGCATCCAGGGACGCGCGGATGTCGCCGTATTTGTCAATGAGCTTTTCGGCGGTTTCCCTGTCGCAGGAGCCCAGCTCCATGAGGATGCGGATGCATCTGTCTCTGAGCTTGACGTTGGTGGGTCTGACGTTGATCATCAGGTTTCCTACCACCTTTCCCGTCTTGATCATGGCGCCTGTGGACAGCATATTGAGGATCAGCTTTTGTGCCGTTCCTGCCTTCAGGCGGGAGGAGCCCGTGATGACCTCAGGGCCTACGTAGGGCGCCATGGTGACATCACAGAGGGCGTGCATCAGACTGTCGGGATTGCAGGTAATACCCATGGGAATGGCTCCGATCTCACGGGCCTTTTTCAAGGCACCCAGCACGTAGGGAGCGCCGCCGGAGGCAGACAGACCAACCACCACGTCACCTGCGGTCACGCCGTCAGCCAAAAGCTCCTCAGCGCCTCGGATCTCGTTGTCCTCAGCACCTTCCACGGCGCGGAACATAGCGTCCTTACCGCCTGCCATAATGCCGCGAACCAGCCGGTAATCCACACCGAAGGTGGGGGGACATTCCGAGGCATCCACCACACCGAGACGGCCCGACGTGCCTGCCCCGATGTAGATCAGATGGCCGCCGGCATCCAGTCTTTCGGCAATGATATCAATGGCCTTGGCAATCTCGGGAAGCTGGGTGGCGATGGCGTCCTCCACCACGCGGTTTTCGTTGTTCATCAGGGTCACCATATCTATGGTAGACATCTGATCAATGTGTAGAGTATTTTGATTTCTCCCCTCGGTTTTCAGAGATTTGAGATCGGTGCGCACAGTGTTTTCGATATATGCCATGGTTTTACAGTCCTTTCTTTTTCATGGCCCAGACCTTTAAGACGGCAGCTTGGGTCTTGGCGTCCTGAATCTCGCCTCTGATGATCATATCCACCATATCCTCCAGGGGGATCTTGACAAATTCTATAAATTCGTCCTCGTCGGGGTCTGTTTCACCCTCCGTCAGATCTTCTGCCAGATACATGTAGATGATTTCGGTGAGCAACGCGGGGGAGGTGGCCAGATCTCCGATGGGGGTGATGCGGCCGGGGGTGTAGCCCGTTTCTTCACGGAGCTCTCTGAGAGCGGCCTCCAGATGATCCTCATGGGGACTGTCCAGCTTGCCTGCGGGGATCTCCAGGGTCACTCTTTGCAGGGCGTAGCGATATTGACGGACGCAGACGACCTCTCCATCCTTGGTGAGAGGAACCACGCAAACGGCACCGCCGTGCTTACAGTATTCCCGCATGCCTTCGCCGCCGTTGGGAAGGCTGATGGTGTCTTTATAGAGATGGAGCACCCGCCCGTCAAAGATCAGGCGGCTGTCCAGGGTATTTTCTTTGAAAAAGCTTTCGTCCTTCATAAATAGGTTACCTCGCTCGCTTTTTTAATGATGTATTCATTATATAATAAATTTCTCTTTTTGTAAATAAGAATCTTGAAAAAAACGGGGCTTTATGCTATAATGTTCAAAAAGATTTTCAGAGGTATACAGGCATGAGCGAAACCTATCTTCTCCCCGAGGAGCATAACCGTACCGCCCGAGTGATCGGAGAAAGCGGCGTTCACAGGCTACAGAATGCCCATGTGGCTGTGTTTGGCATCGGCGGCGTTGGGGGACACTGTGTTGAAGCGCTGGCCCGTGCCGGCGTGGGAAGGATCACCATTGTTGACGGGGATGAGGTATCCCTCTCTAACATCAACCGCCAGGCGGTGGCCCTTCACTCTACGGTTGGACACCCCAAGGTAGAGGTCATGGCCGAGCGTATCAGAGATATCAACCCCTCCTGTACTGTAGAGGCTCTGCATATGTATTATCTTCCCGAGACTTCGGAGCATCCCATGCTGGAGATGGGTCGGTTTGATTACGTGGCTGATTGTGTTGACTCCACGGTGGCAAAGATCCAGCTGGCTGTGCTTTGTTATCAGCATCAGGTGCCCTTGATTTCCGCCATGGCGGCGGGAAACAAGATCTATCCCGAAAGATTTATTATCACCGATCTGTTTAAGACCAATACGGATCCCTTGGCTAAGATCATGCGTCGGGAGCTCAGAGCCAGAGGTATTGACAGACTCAAGGTGGTGTGCTCTGATGAGGTACCGCTGCCTGTAGCGGCTGATCTGAAGGAAAAGGCTGACGAAAATCAACTCAAAGCCCGTCCCGCTCCCGGAAGCATTTCCTTTGTGCCGGCGGTCATGGGGATGATCATGGCTGGAGAGATCATCCGAAGTCTTTCGGGGATCGAGGAGGTCATGAAGGCGGCCGAGACAGCCAAGCGAGAGGAAGAAGCCATAAGGCGTGAGGCTGAGGCAGAAAAGCGGCGGTTGCAACGGGAGAAATACGGGCATTAATATAAGGGCATCTTAAAAACGTGTCGAAAATGCGCACATGAAAATATTCAAACATAAATCATTGGCGGTCGCCCTTTGCTTAACTTGCAGAGCGACCGCCATTTTTAGAGGTGACCTATTGGGCATCTCTAAATACTCAGCGTGCGGAGAGATGCGAGGGATTTTTTCGTCAGACTAAAAAAATCTGCGCGCATAGTTGGCCCTATGCGAAAGAATTTTGTGACGTATGATGGAAAAAGCACCGTCATATCGGCGTGCGATGAGTTTTTAGAGATGCCCTATGATTTATGTGTAAAATGTTCGTTACTTAAATTCAAAATTTCTTTTTTCTTCTCAAAAAATTCTTCTTCGGTAATAATACCGTCATCACACAATTTTTTAAGCTCACGAAGTAATCTTATGCTTTTTACGGTCAATTTTTCACCTTGTGTTTTAACTTGCTCGGCCATAAAATCCATCTTTTCATGGAGCTTTTTAAATAAAATTCTCTTTTTATAAAACAGGCAAAGCAAACCGAGGATAATCAGAACGATACTCATACATTGGGAGGGTGTAAGAATCATTCCCGTGGATCCTCGATCGTCTCCTCTGAAAAACTCAATGGCAAAGCGAAACGTTCCATAAGCAAAGGCGTACATTTCGGTAAAATGATTTCTGAAAATTTTATAGCCTGCTATCAATACTAAAAACAGAACAATTTCAAAGCCTGCTTCGATTAACTGAGTGGGGATTACTGGCAAGCTTCCGCCGCTCTCAGAAGGATACTGCAAAGCTGCCGCGCTCCCTGCAGGAAAACTGACGCCAAGCACAGAATCAGTTACACCACCGTAACAGCATCCGGCAAAAAAGCATCCGATTCGTCCGATTCCATGAGCTATGATAATGCCCGGAATCATAAGATCAAAATATTCAAGGGCCTTACCGCGTGCGGGTGGAGCGAAGTAATGGATCATCAAAATTGTGGCCGGAAATCCGCCAAGAACGCCGCCAAGCCACGTGATACCACCTAAAACCAGCTTTTTTTCCTCTATGGAATGAAACAGCGAATTGAAAAGAAACGCGAAAGCATAAAGTGCCGCAAATCCGAAAATCGATATGATCAAAAATTTATTGGTGACCGATTGCGGCTTTTTTTCTGCTTTTTCAAAAACAGTGATCGTAGTAATCACGTAACAAATCATTCCTATCAACGCAAATAATGCGTATGAAGGAATAGCAATGAATCCAAGATGAATGTGTGGTATCATATTAACGCTTTCTATTGGCGATGAAAGAATTTATGATGTAATAAACCTCGCCTCCGGTATCATTTTTGTTTGCAAGACTAACAGTAAAGCTTTGAGAATATGTTCCCTGCTGCATTAATTTACTTTTTTCTTCTGTCTTATTCACAATATTGACCGTATCGAGTATAATTCCATCCTGAATGAACAATATTTCAAAATCATGGAGTCTGAAAGATTGATAGATATCCATGGAGACTTTCAAGGTTCCGTATTTTTCTTGGCTGTATTCGATCCATTCAATCTGAGGCTTAGAATAGTCTTCACCCTCAACCGCCAGATCATATATTTCAAACATGGATGACCAAGATTTATCAACCGAAATGTCACTGCACGAACCGGCATAGCAGACTCCAAGCTCATATCCCCAACCTCTGCACGATTCTTCACCGCAGGTTACTGAACATCCCGTGAGAAAAGGAATTGATATAATGCAAAAAACCAAGGCTATGACAAAAATTCTTTTCATGATTACTCCTCATACGCATAAGCAACAAACGTTGCATCCGAAAAATTAACAAACTGTAAAAGCTCATATACGTCAAGAGAAACAGTGGCATGCATAAAATGTTTACCTGCGGAAATGTTATAGCTTTTAAAATTACCTTGTTCAAGGTTTAGAGCATTTCCTGCCTTGGCGTAAATATGTTCGCGAGAATTTTTGTAGATAACGTCAATACCAAATTCTGCACTATTAAGTTCGGTCAGAGCGGTGTATTCAATATAATAATCAATCTTGGTTGCTTCTTTGAAATTAATGAGCCTTATGACTTCCTCAAGAAAGATATCAAACTCAGAAAATCCAATATTGCCGGCGAGAAATTCTCTGAGAGTATTCAAATCGTCATTGACTACGACCTTTATAGAATCAATTCGATAGTCAATACCCTCTTGCGCAACTTTTACTTCGCGTAAATCATCATCTGTTCCATGGACATCATAATCTCCATAGCATTCTCCGAGTGTAAGATCGTAACCGCAGATCACACAAGAAGGAACCGCACATCCATCCCAAAAAGACAATTCGGTGCAATCATTGCTGTAGCATCCAAAGGCACAGGGAAACCAGTAGCAATCGATAAAGTCGTTTTTATTGTGACATCCGGTAAGGGTTTCAACTTCTCCGGAAGATCTGTAACAAAAGAAGCCGTCACAGGTTTGTTTTGATACTGTCATATTGACGTTTCCGTCACATTCACAGGAGGTGATGCATAACACCGAAAAGGCAAAGACAAAAAATAATGTAATAATAAAAAACCTCTTCATTTCACATATCCATTCCCTTTTGATTGAAATTGAATTTCATTACCTTTCATTATAGCATAATGTTTTATCAATGTCAAGTAATGGGTGATATTACTTACGGGTATCTCTAAAAACAATACAGGAGATATTCAAATGCTCCTGTATTGTTTTTGTCATATTAAATTGCTGATCTTACAGAGTATTGTTGGAATGTCCTTTTCTGCGGCAGACCATCACCAAAGCGGCGACAGCCAAGACAGCCAGCATGACCATACCAAGCTCACCCTGAATCAAATTTGCGCATCCGGTAGACATATCAAACTCTCCTTGATTATTTATTGGGCATAGTGGATGTGATGCCCATAAATACGGGCAGTCCGGTTTCGGTGTCCATGATCATATAGATAAAGGGACGGTCAAGGTAAATTTCCTTGATGATCTCAGTTCCCGGCGCTTCGCCTTCAGGCATACTAATAATGGTAGAAGCACCTGCCTTGGTACCCAGTGCGTCCACTTCAATGAAAGCCTTATGGATAATACTGTCAATGCAAATGGAATTTTCGGAGACAGCCAGGTCTGAAAAATCAGCGCTTGGGGTAAACGGAATCTTACAACCGAGATTCTGATAGGTTTTTGAAAGCTCATAGGACGTCTCGGCCTTGAAAGCGGGGAGCTTGGTTTGAAGGATCACTTCATCCGTATAATTGTAGAGAAGATTTCTGAATCCTTCGCCATCAAGGGTTGCCAAGTATTCCGCCGGTGTCATGCCTTCCTTGGGCAGAATGGCTGCGAAGGCATAGCGTTTTCCGTCTTCGGAGCTTTTGTAAAGCTTGTAAAAGCCCGCGGCGTTTTTGTCCTCGATGTAGAAGTCCTCGATACCTGTGAGCATGGTGACCCGGCTGGAAGTTCCGTCGGCATTTTTGAAGCTGCCGTCCTTTTGCTGATACTCGGTGTACGAGACACCCCATTCAGCGTCAAAGGACAGAGCGTTGACCAGCATCAGACGGGAATCCCCATTGATCTCGTCCAGCATCTTGGGGATCCTGCCCTTGGTGTGGTCTGAGATCCAACCGTTCAGCTGCTCCAGGGTTTCGGGTGCCTGAAGATCAAGATTGAATACCCCAGCGCCGTAAGCGGATTGAATTTTTTCAATGGTGTCATTCTTGACGGTCATAGCCTCGTGGGTATCGATCCACAGGGAATTGGCCGATAAAAGCTGAGAAGATTCTCCCTGGTTGCCCACATACAATCCGTATGCTTTGGGCAGGTGGGATCGACTGATACCCAAGAGGGATTCCAGCTCGGCCAAGGTGTCGCCCTTGGCGCCCTCGGTGACCATAGCCGTGGCACTGAACACCGACAGGGGAGAATAGAGCACGTTTTCGCTGCCGTCCTTTGCAATGTCCTTGAACATGGCAAGATAGTAATCCATAAGGGCGTTGCGGAGGGGGATATATTCGGCGGACATTTCGGTTTTGCCGGGGGTGAGGATCACGTCGGATGTATTCGTTTCCTCCGAGGTCACGATTTCGGCGGACGTCTCAGGTTGAGTTTCAACGGGTTCTTCGGCGGACGTATCCTCGGATACGGTATCCTTGTCAGCAGATGTGGGCACTTCGGTGGGCGCCTCGGTTTTTGCTTCAACAGGGGTATCCGTTAGTGTCTCGTCAGGGAGATTTGTATGAATCTCGGTTTCCTGAAGAGTCGCTTTCGACGTATCTGTGGCGGCGGTATCCTTTTCATTTGAAGAAGAATCCCCGCAGGCAATGATCATCAAGAGAAGCAAGAGTGACAGAGTGAGGGCTGAAATTCTTATGATGGCGTGTTTCATAGCAGATCTCCTTTCTTTCGGTGACATTTGAATCTATATCGCAAGCCTGCTTGTGGCGGGTGCTTTCAGGAGCTCCTATCAAATAAGACGCAAAAAATGGTGAAATCTGTCCAAAAAATTGAAAATTTTACAGAAGGGGAATGCCCGCTTCCTCGCAGGCCTTGACAGTGTCAATATCCCAAAGGCTGGATTGCACCTCACCGATGTGAGCACATCCCATCATGAGCATACAGAGGCGGGACTGACCGATACCGCCGCCGATGGTCAGGGGAAGCTCGCCGTTCAATAGCATTTTGTGGAAGGGGAGCTCTCTTCTGTCGTCACAGCCTGCCAGGGTGAGCTGACGGTCCATGGCTTCGGCATCCACGCGGATGCCCATGGAGGAGATTTCCAGGGCCTTGCCCAGTACGGGATTCCAGAACATGATATCACAGTTGAGCTGCCAGTCGTCGTAGTCGGGAGCTCTGCCGTCGTGGGGGTTACCGGACTTCAATTTGCCGCCGATCTGCATGAGGCAGGCGGTTTTGTGCTCGCGGAGGTAAGCGTCCTCACGCTCCTTGCCCGTCATGTGGGGATACATATCCTCCAGCTCTTGGGTGGTGATGAAGGACACTTCCCTTTCCAGCTGCACGTTCAGCTGAGGAAAGCGGACTCTGAGGCGGTCGGAGGTGTCGCAAATGGCACGGACAATGGCGCGGACGATGAGCTTCAGATAATCCAGATTGCGGTTATCCTTGGTGATCACCTTTTCCCAGTCCCACTGGTCAACGTAGATGGAGTGGGTATTGTCCAGATCCTCGTCTCTGCGGATAGCGTTCATATCGGTATAAAGACCGTGACCTACGTTGAATCCATAGCGCTTGAGGGCAAGGCGCTTCCACTTAGCCAAGGAGTGCACAACTTCGGCGTCCTCGCCAATGGCGGGAATATCAAAGGACACGGGGCGCTCGTAGCCATTGAGGTTATCATTAAGACCCGAGGCATCGTTGACAAACAGGGGGGCAGACACACGCTTGAGATTCAGGGCGTTGGCGAATTCCTCCTGAAAGGTAGCCTTGACGTAAGCGATGGCACGCTGGGTATCGTAGGCGTCCAGCTGGGGACGGTAGCCTTCGGGGATGTATATTTTGTTCATGGGAAAATAAAACTCCCTTCCTGATGATATATTTATTCACTTCATTATAATATAATTGAGCGCTGTTGTCAAGAGAATTTTTACAGGTTCCCCTATGATGTTTTTACAGGTTTCCTTATGAATGTTCAAAGCAGAGACGAAGGAAAGACAGGTGCACAGAGAAAAGATCCCCCGACGGCAACCCGTCGGGGGATCCGATATTGATGAATAATTTTGAAATTATTCGTAGAGCTTCTTCATTCTCTCAAGTCTGTCGTACTTGGCAGCGGCAGAAGCCTCGGCCTTAGCAAACAGAGCCTCAGCACGCTCGGGGTTGGAAGCAGCCAGACGAGCGTAGCGGTTCTCGGACTTGATGAACGCGGTGTAGTCACCGGTAGGCGTCTTGGAATCCACGCTCAGCTTGTTGCTTTCCAGAGTGGGGTTGTAACGGAACAGGTGCCAGTAGCCGGCCTCAACAGCCTTCTTCATTTCAAGCTGGCAGTTCTGCATACCGCCCTTGACACCGTGCATCTCACAAGGAGCGTAACCGATGATCAGGGAAGGACCGTTGTAAGCCTCAGCCTCGGTCAGAGCCTTCAGGAGCTGGTTCATGTCAGCGCCCATAGCCACCTGTGCCACGTAGACGTAGCCGTAGGACATAGCGATCTCAGCCAGGTTCTTCTTGCCGATGGCCTTACCGGCAGCGGCGAACTGAGCTACCTGACCGATGTTGGAGGACTTGGATGCCTGTCCACCGGTGTTGGAGTACACCTCGGTATCGAAGACGAAGACGTTGACGTTCTCGCCGGTAGCCAGGACGTGGTCCAGACCGCCGAAGCCGATGTCGTAAGCCCAACCGTCACCACCGAAGA
>SVTR01000055.1 GCA_015063685.1 Oscillospiraceae bacterium
TGTAAAATTAAAAGAAATGTAGTCATTTCAACACCGGATGGTAATGCAGAAATTGACTGCCTGGTTCTCCATAATAATAAGCTTTTTGCTATAGAGGTCAAGCGTTGGAAGGGATGTCTGACCGAACTAGATGATGGCTTTTTGCAAGAAAAAACGGACAGGTGGACGGGAGAGATGCATACAAGGCTCCTGAAATCACCATTCAAACAACTTGGAAGAGCCATATACCTTTTGCGAAAGCAAATCCCCCTTAAAGCGTGGGTGAATGCCGTTGTGTTCTTTGAGGATGATGAGCTTGAGTCGGTTTCCGCTTTTTCGGATAACGTATGGTTTGATCGCTATCAAGACCTTGTGGATTATATCAGCAATGACGGCAAGGCTTCTTTCGGCACAAGTGCAAATGACTTTTTTGAAAAATGTGTTCCCGCCGACTACCTATATGCCAACGCTTGGGGAAAGTCCTTGCATTGTATTATCAACCGAGCCACATTGCGATTTGAAACTCCCCAAGGTAATATTTCTGCGGACAATATCGCTTCCATCCGCATCTGCCACCATTGGTCTTATGACGAATTGCATATTACTATGGCGGATGCTTCAGCCAGAACTATAACTCTTGAAAACGCAAAAATCCAAGTTAGCGATAACGGTCGCATCAGCACCTACGCTTTATGCAAATTGGATTATATTGAGTTGGGCAGAGCGCTAAATCAGTAATTTAACGAATACCAATCTTTTAACGATAGGAAAGCACTACACCTTGACGGGGAGTAGTGCTTTTCTGCATTTTAAGGCTTCCGAGGCACAAGATATAGGCACCGCAAATACCGAAATGCACCACAAAAGTAAAAAGCCCTTGATTTACAAGGACTTTCGGTCAATTTTTAACGATAAAAAGAAAACAGTAGGTCGATACGATTGTATCAATCTACTGTTCCTTTTTTGGTGCGGGCAAGAGGACTTGAACCTCCACCGAGTTGCCCCGACTAGAACCTGAATCTAGCGCGTCTGCCAATTCCGCCATGCCCGCGTATTTAGTTAAATCAAGCGAGTTGCACCACACGATTGCATGATGCAACTTGCTGATGGTGCGGGAAACGGGACTTGAACCCGTACGGTGTTAACCACACGCCCCTCAAACGTGCGCGTCTGCCGGTTCCGCCACTCCCGCATATATCCGTTACCATTTTAAGAGGGATCCAAAACGGCAACGGATAGATTATACACGATTTCCTGACAAATGTCAAGAGGTTTTTGAAAAATAATTTTCTTTTTTTGTTTTTCCTTCAGTTACAGGATATTGTTGGGGCGGTTTCAGCGTCTCTCCCACTTGCCCTCGGTAAAGTCAGGGAACGCCACAGCGACACTGCCCTTTTGAATGGACTCTGCCGACAGGGGAGTCACCGCCATCCACGCGGCGGCGTCGTACACGTCGATGGGCATGGGCTCACCCGTCAGGCAGCACTCCACGAACTTGCCGTAGACCAAGCCGTCCATGCCGCCGTGACCGCCGCAGATGCCCTTCTCCAGGTACTCCCGCCAGACGGGATGCTCGTACTTTTCCAGGTATTCGTCGGCGTTGCCCCAGTTGGGGCGCCAGTTCCAATGCGCCGACTCTGGATAGGTATTGTCCAAAAAGATGGAGTGGTTTTCCTCGATATACATACCCTTGGTGCCGCGTACCGTAAAGCCTCGGCTGTAGTAGCGGGGCAGGGTAGTGTCCAGGGTCAGGGTGATGGTCTCGCCCCCGGCGCATTTGATGACCGTGGTCACCACGTCGCCCTGGGCGAAATTCGCCGTGGCCAGGGCGGGATTGATGCCCTCGGTGCGGGCGGCAAAGTCGTTGATACCCCACGCCCCCGAAGCCATGGATACCAGGGAGACCATGCGGTTGCCGCGGTTGATGCCCAACACCTGGGCGATGGGCCCCAGTTCGTGGGTGGGGTAGTTCTCGCAGTTACGGGACAGATAGTTGCGGAGACGGTAGTGGCGGTTCTCCTCGCCTTTGGCTACCTCGTCACGCAGGTCGTGGCAGTAGCCGCCCGAGCAATGGACGATCTTGCCAAACAGCCCCTCTTTGACCATGTTCATGACCATCATCTCTGTGCGTCCGTAGCAACAGTTTTCCAAAAACATGAAGGGCGTTCCCGTTCTCTCCTGGGTGCGGACGAGATCCCAGCACTCCTCCAGGGTGTAGGCACCGCCTACCTCCATACCTACGGCTTTATGATGCTCCATGGCGGCGATAGCAATGGGGGTATGGGACTCCCACGCACTCATGATGAGGACGGCATCCACGTCGTCGCGGGTCATGATCTCACGGTAGTCGGTGGTGGCAAAGGGACGCTTGCCCGTGACCTTCTCCACGGTGGCGGCACCTCGCTCGGTACGATCCTCATAGGTGTCGCAAACAGCGGTGATATTTACGTTGTTCATGCCCAAAAGCAGGCCTTCAAGCACGCTATGACCACGTGCGCCAAGACCGATGGCGGCAACATTCAGTTTTTTCATATGTAATCATCTCCCTTCGGAAATTTTCCGTTCTTATTTTACCCCAAGGGATCAAGGTTGTCAAGCCTTTGGAGGATATTTTTGATTTCTTTTACCCTCTTGTGAAATATTGCGAATAAAAGGAGCACTAATTTTCAAATATCTATTGCATTTGACCATTTTTTTTGTTATAATGTAGGCAACTCTCGTTCATTTATTTTATATCGTGAGGTGGAAAATGAAAAAACGATCATTCTTGCATGTAATTACAGGCTGCCTTTTGTCTCTCTGCTTGTGCTTGACAATCGTGATGGCTACTGCGAGCTGTCAAAGCGGAGACGCAGGAGCTGAAACCGACACTGCAAGCACGTCTGCGGTCACTGAGCCGATTCAAGAAGAAGCAACTGATGCACCCAAGGACACAATAGCAGATGTGACGGAAGCCGTAACTACGGCACCCGAAGAGACCGATACTGCCCCCGAAGAGACGGCGGCTCCTTCCGAAACCGAAGCACCGTCCTTGGAGACCGACACGGAGGAAGTGACGGAGGAAGTGACAGAGCTCGCGACGGAGGAAGCGGAAACCGAGGCCCCCGTACAGATGTATACGTATCCTGCAGAGCAGGCGGGCGCGAAAAGTGAGGTCATCCTGAAGGCCGAGGATTTCGGTGTGGTGGGTGACGGTGTCACCGACGATGGTCCTGCCATCAGCGCGGCTGTCAACGCCGCCGCTCAGCAGAAGGCCACCCTGCAGTTCGATGGCAGTAAGATCTATTACATGAAGGAAAGCGATAACACGGCTAACATCTTCCGTAGCCCCTTCGCCATGGAAAATGCCGCCGGCGTCACCATTGACGGTCAGGGCGCTACCTTCCTGGCCGCTCCCGGTCTGAACTACTTTGCCATGGCCGGTTGCTCGGATATCGTTCTGAAAAACTGCCATTTTGATTATGCTGTTCCCGTTTATCTGGTGGGTAAGGTCGTTTCCAACGACAATGGCACCGTGGTCTTTGAGACCGACGCGGATCCCTATGTAAATAATTATAATTTTGCGCAGGTCAACGGCTTCTCCATCCGCTACAACGAGGGTGTTCAGAACCGTCCTCACGCGTTCATGGGCGAATGCCACCGTACGGGAGAAAAGCAGGTGACGGTCACCTATCCCGCTGATCCCGGCTACGTTGCGGGAGATCTGGTGTTCCTGCCCAACCCCGGTATCGGTCACGCTTTTGGTGAGATCATTTACCTGGGTGACAACGAAGGCGCTATGGTCTATGAAAACATCAGTATCCACGCCGCACCTACCTTTATCATGGCCATCAAGAGCAATAAAGCCGAGATGTACTTCAAAAACGTGGATATGGTACCTGCTGAAAATAATACCCGCGAGATCAAGATGGTCTCCTGGCGCGACGGCTACCACTGCAAAGACAACCGCCTGCCCATTCATTGGAGCGATTGCGACGCAGGCGTGCTGTTCGACGACGTATTCAACGTCAGCAGCACCTTGGGCTATATCACCGATATTGTGGACGAGACTGCCTTCACGATGATCAACTACGAGCACCACACCATCGGTCAGCGTGTGAATGTGGATTGCCAGGTCGGCGATGTTTTGGACGTGTATGATATTGAGGGCGGCGTGTTCTGCGGTACCGCTACCGTTCGCCAGGTGCGTCAGAATTCCGATGGCTCCACACGCGTGGTGCTGGAGTACGGTCAGAGCATTGAAAATATGCGGGAGGGCTACGTTGTGGGCAACCGCATGATGTGCGCTCCCGGCAGTACCATTGACAATTGCCATTTTGAGGGAACCTTCCGTTTCCTCCGCGATATTCGCATCACGAACACCACCTTTGATCTTTTGGCTATGTGGATCATGGTGGAGGGCAGCGTGGAAGGCCCTCTGCCCGGTGATATAGACTTTGTAGGCTGTACCTTCAACGGCGGTACCATGGAGATTGATGCCTACAATCGTAACAAGGGTGTTTTGTTGCGTAAGATCAGCGGACAGATCCAAAACATCAATGCCCACGGCTGTACCTTTGAGAACGGCTTTAAGGCGACCAGCCGCGCCAAGTGCGATCTGAACGTCTTTGATACGGTAGACGAGGCGAATTTCTCCTCTCATATCGGTGCGCAGAAGCTGGTCGCCACCGTTATAACCCCCGCCGAGAAGGATTTTGCCGGTGGTGTCGTCTACGATTGGGACAGACACACCACGAATCTGACGGGGGGCGAGGTGATTCCCGTGTCCTCGCTGGAGGATTCCGTCAAAACTGTTTTGGAAGGAGCCGACGGCTTCTCCACCGCGGTTCTTTGCATCCCTGCGGGAGCTACCGTTACCTTGGACGGTCTTTCCAAGGAGCAAATGCCCTTCTTCTATGAGAAAGGTAAGATGTATATCTTTACCTTTGATTATTACGGTGCGTCCGTTAATGCGGCGCTGTCGGTGGTGGATAGCAAGACCCTGGGAGAGCTGAGTGAGGGCGGCGAGATCACCGACTTCATCGTGATCTACGAGGCAACCGGTGAAGGTACGGGCATCAGCCTGCAGAATAAGGGCGATGCTCCCCTGTACGTGGGCAACTTTGCTGTTTCTGCCGCCACCAACCAGAATCCGTCCGAGGATCAGATGATGGCGGGCCATACCTTCATTTGGACCGATGTGGTCACCATTGCTCAGCGCAACGATGTTCTGACATATGACGAGATTAAGGACGAAGAGGTCAGAGAAGCCATTAAAAATGCCGAAGCAGGCTTTACCACCGGCCGTGTCCTGCAGCTGGACGGTCAGCCCGGTGAATTTACGGGCTTGACTAACAAGAGCTATTTCACCGCAGGCCGCACTTACCACTTGACTCTTTACGCGTATGTCAAGGAGCCTGTGCCCGCAGGCACCACCGTCTACCTTCTGGCCATGGACAGCACCCAAGGCAACCGTGTGCTGGCAGAGGGTCTCTTCAAGGAAGAAGGCATTTTCTGCATGAGCATTGACTGGACCGTGGGCAATACAGGTGAGTACGCATTGTCCTTCTACAGCTCAAGCAACCACTTCAGAAACACCGATATTTATTTGGGTGACTTCACCATCCTCATTCCCCCGCCCATGAGACCTAACGGCTTCGTCTCCCGTGACGACTATAAGACTCTGACCACCGATGAGATCCTTGCGGGTCATACCTATGATTTCACCGAGGGCAATCTCCTCAAGACGGGACACGACGCCTATACCACCCTGGAAAACGTCCCCGAGAATGCCTTCAAAGTCATGACCGCCGCAGGCTTTGGGGATACCATCTACTTCTTCGATGAAAACTTTGATGTGAACGTCAAGGGGCTCATGAAAAACGGCCAGGCATACGTTGTGACCATGGACGTTTACGACTGTATCGGCAATCTGGCCACCTCAGGTGCCCGCGGTGCCTTCGTGCTCCTTAAGATGACGGGCGGTGTCCAAAACAGCGCCGAGGTCAGCTATACCGTTACCGTGGATCCCAAGGACAGCCGTCACCTGACCCTGACCTTTGATATTCCCGCTCCCGGCACAGGCACCGACACCTTCCGATTCTACGAGCTGGCACCCTGTGAGTATTACATCAATTCCTTCAGAATCGAAGGGAAGTAAGCGATAATGCCCCGCCGTTGTATCGACTGTCTTCCGCTCTTTGTTGCGTATACAGAGAAGCCCATTTACTTAGAAATACACCAATGATCTGATAGGAGGTGAGGAATATGCCTGCAATGACGTCCCCTATGAGTCTTGCGGCCATGCCGTGGCTTGCATATTTGCTGGATCATACTCCTCGCCTCCCCTCCGCTCCACGCCCCTTCGGGGCGTTTCATCTGGTTTTGCTGGGCTTGGTGCTCTGTTTGTTCGCACTCATGGTTCTGTTCAGAAAGCGGATCCCACGAAGCGAACGGGCTGTTCAGCACGTCCTGATGATCTTCGCCCTTGGTTTACTGCTTTTGGAGATCGGCAAGCAGATCGTGTGCAGCTACGATCCCGCCGGCGGTTGGGCGTATAACTGGGAGAAATTTCCTTTTCAATTCTGTTCCGTTCCCATTTACGTGGCGTTGATTGCCATGTGCCTGCCTCACGGCAAGGTCAGAGAAGCTCTTTTGTGCTTTCTGGCCACCTATTCACCCGTAGCGGGGGCGTCGGTTTTGTTTTATCCTGCGGGCTTTGTGTTCTCAGAAGTGATTTTTTTAGACGTCCATACCATGATCTGGCACGGCGCCATGCTCCTCTTTGGCCTGTATCTGTGGCTGTCGGGAGCGGTCAAGGCGGAATGGCGGACGGCAGGCTATGCCGCCCTCGTCTACGTCCCCTTGAACTTTGTGGCGTTGGCGCTGAACGAAGCCTCTTACGCCCTTGGCTTTGCCGAGGGTTATACCTTCAATATGTTCTATACGGGGCGATTGGGCAGATGCCTTATCCCCGTACTCAGCACCATCCAAAAGACTTGCCCCTACCCCGTATTCTTTGTGTCCTACCTTGTTGCTCTGGGTGTGGGCGGAGCGCTGGTGACGGTGGTGATGATGGGAATCCGATGGTTGGCCGAAAGAAAAAAATAACCATATGCCCATGAGGGAAAGGGACGGTAAAAATGCCGTCCCTTTTTTAAAAAACAGAAATTGGGGACAGAATTAGCTCAAAATCCTGTCTTTGTATATGAACGCGTTCGGCCGACGAAGGGGCGTTTTTCTGAAAAACTTGCTGCTCATTTGCACATAGGTTTGAGAGCGACTTCCTACCGGACGCGCGGGACGTTTATCGTGAAACACTTTTTACAAAAATTCCCCAAAACCCCTTGTAAATCCTTTTGCTTTGTGTTATAATAAGCGGTAATGATCTGTAAAATCCAAGATTGGAGAAAGATATATCATGAAACACACCGATATCAAAGTGCTTTTTGCCGAGGCTGACAAGTTTGTGGACACCTCCGTGGTCATCTGCGGTTGGGTAAGAACCGCCCGCGACTCCAAGAACGTCTCCTTCCTGGAGGTCAACGACGGTACTTGCTTCCGCAGCCTTCAGTTGGTCATCGACAAGGACAAGCTTTCCGAGGAGTCCTTCAAGGACGCCATGGCCGTAGGCGCGTCTCTGACCGCTACGGGTACCCTCGTGGCCTCCGAGCGCAACATCGTGGAGCTTCAGGTAGAAACCCTGACGGTTCTCGGCACCTGCCCCACCGATTACCCCCTGCAGAAGAAGCGCCATACTCTGGAGTATCTGCGCACCATCCCTCATCTGCGCGGTCGTGCCCGCTATTTTGAGGCGGTTTTCGCTGTCCGCAGCCAACTGGCGCAGTCCATCCATCAGTATTTTCAGTCCAAGGGCTACCGCTATGTCCATCCCCCCATTATCACAGGCTCTGACTGTGAGGGTGCGGGCGAGATGTTCCGTGTCACCACACTGCCCTGGAACGCCACCGCCGAGAGCGAGGCCGAGTACTACGCGAACGACTTCTTCGGCCGCAAGGCAGGCCTGACCGTTTCTGCCCAGTTGGAGGGTGAGATGGCCGCCATGGGTCTGGGCCGTATCTATACCTTCGGCCCTACCTTCCGCGCCGAGAACTCCAATACCACTCGCCACGTAGCCGAGTTCTGGCACGTGGAGCCCGAGGTCTGCTTCTGCGATATTCACGATATCATCGAGATCGCCGAGGACTTCATCAAGTATATCGTCAAAGACGTGATGGATCATTGCCCCGAGGAGATGGAATTTTTCAACCAGTGGGTAGAGAAGGGCGTCATTGACAAGCTGAACAAGATGCTGGCAAACGATTTTGTCAAGCTGGACTACACCGACGCCATCGAGATCCTCAAGGCCTCCGGCAAGGACTTCAAGTACCCCGTGGAGTGGGGCTGCGATCTCCAGACCGAGCATGAAAAGTACCTGGTGGACGAGCATTTCGGCCGTCCCGTCTTCGTGGTCAACTACCCCGCCGCCATCAAGTCCTTCTACATGAAGCAGAACCCCGACGGCAAGACCGTGGCCGCCACTGACCTGCTGGTGCCCGGCATCGGCGAGATCATCGGCTGCTCCGAGCGTGAGGCCGACTACGATAAGCTGGTGGCCGCTATGACCGCCCGCAATATGCCTCTTGAGTCCTACACCGAGTATCTGGATACCCGTAAGTACGGCTCTGTTCCCCACAGCGGCTTCGGCCTGGGCTTTGAGCGTATGCTCATGTATATCACCGGCGTGCAGAACATCCGTGACGTCCTGATGTATCCCAGAACCGTTGGCTCTATGTAACTTTCTTTTGTCCCCATTATTAACAGGGCATCTCTAAAAACTCATCGCACGCCGATATGACGGTGCTTTTTCCGTCATACGTCACAAAATTCTTTCGCATAGGGACGACTATGCGCGCAGATTTTTGTTTAGTCTGACG